>JAGGRY010000017.1 GCA_021159365.1 Nitrososphaerota archaeon
AGAGATGAACTGATCGAGAAGTTGAAATCGGTTTTCGGAGACTTTGGTTCAGGCTATCCATCAGATCCAAAGACGAGAAAATTTCTCCGCAGACTGGCCTTAAAGGGCGAGATCGATGGGAAGATCGTTAGGTTAAGCTGGAAGACATTAGACAAGGTTTTACAGAGAAGGCTTGAAGAGTTCGAGGCTCAAGATTAATATCTTTAGATCCTTCAAATTTTAGGGAAGAGCATTGAAGATATCGAGAAGAAAATTCCTGGTCTCAGCATCAGTCGTTATTTCCTCAGCGTCGCTGTATTCATACTTGGAGACTCAAAGAATATTGAAGACCAAAATTGAGGTGGGTTTGGGCTCAAAGATAGCGTTCATGGTTGATACTCATACGCATGATTTTGGAATAGTTGAGCAAAGAGTCATAAAAATGTTGGCGGAAGAGGATCCAGATATAATCTTACATGGAGGAGATATTATCGACAAATTCACAGGTTCTTTAGAGCCTGTTCGACAATACCTATCTCAACTCGACGCTAAGGAAAAGTATGTAGTCTTAGGGAACCATGATTATTGGTGTGGAAGAGCGGATGAACTCGTGGCCATGCTCAAGGATCTTGGATTTAGGGTTCTCAAAGACGAGACCGTTGAGACGAGAATCGGGAGAATATTTGGAGTCGATTGGAGAGATGATAGAAATTATCCAAGTAATATCAAGGGAGATATTGTCTTGACGCATGATCCGAACGCCGCCAAATCCGCTGACGGGAAGATAATTTTAGCGGGACATACTCATGGCGGAGTTATGATAGGGGGAGTAACCATATTGTCGAATTCAATCTATACGAGAGGGCTCTATGAGCTTGGAGAAAATAAAATCCTATACGTCTCTAGAGGTTTAGGGCAGATGATCCCCTTAAGACCCACGTCGCCTCTTGAACTAGTAATCCTAGAGTGAAAAGATCAGCTACTGAGGGAATCTATTATCAGCTTACAGAATTCCGGTAGGTCATCTGGAACTCTAGCAGTTATCATATTTCCATCCTTAACGGCGGGTTCATCAATATAAATTGCACCAGCATTTATGAGATCATCTTTAACCGCTGCGTAACTCGTCATTCTCTTATCCTTGACTATTCCAGCTGAGATCAAAACTTGTGGTCCATGGCAGATCGCCGCGATTAATTTTCCCTTCTCATAGAATTCTTTAACGAGTTTCAAAACTTCTGGAATCAATCTTAGTCTATCCGGCGAAAAACCGCCTGGAATTATTAGAGCATCGAATTCTCTCGGATTTATCTCATCCAACTTCATGATAACATATCTCTCACCTTCCCTGAAGAATCCGAATGGAATCGGAGTCCCATAGCGTCCTGTCACGGGCTTACCCTGAGCGACCGGCCTGGGATGGCTTCCCCTCATTATCGGCACTATCGCGACTTCGGCTCCTTCCTCACTCAGCCTTATGAAAGGGTATAATAGTTCTATGTCTTCGAACTCATTCGCCGCGATTATCGCCACCTTTCTACCTTTAAGCGTATTACCAGGCCCAACTCGTTTGACGAGCATATTGATGGGTTATTCAGGCGGTTTAAAGGTTTTAGTCCTTGCTTGGATGGTTCATCCAACCTTATATATCCCTGAAACCACCAATATATGAGTCGCATGAGGCGGCTAGCTCCGATCCTGATCCTACCATTAATCCTTAGCTCATTGATTCCATTAAGCTTAGTCTCTGCGCAGGAGCAGGGAATAACCGTTATAGACGATTTTGGGAGGGAAGTTCTAATACCGCATAAGCCGATGAGGATCGTTTCAACCGCCCCGAGCATAACTGAGACTTTATTCGCCTTGGGTTTAGGGGATAGGGTGGTCGGGGTTACTGGAGATTGTGATTATCCGCCTGATGTCTTGGAGAAGATTGGTAGAGGGGAGATAGCGGTCATAGGGAGATACGCTGATCCAAGCTTGGAGAAGATTCTCGACTTAAACCCAGATCTCGTAATAGGCCATAATCTTCTAACACCGGAATTTGTGAAAAAACTTGAAGACGCTGGAGTACCGGTCGTTGTTATCAGGACATCTGAGACCATTCAAGGAGTGTATGAAGACATTAAATTAATTGGGAAAGCATGCTGGGCTGATGAAGAAGCCTCAAAGCTAGTTGAGAAGCTTGAAAATGAGATATCATTTTGGGAGAAAAGTGTTGAAGATGTTAAGAAAATCGACGTTGCCGAGATATTTTGGGTAAATCCTCTCTGGGTCGCCGGAAATGGAACATACGTTCACGACATTATTGAGCATGTAGGAGGGAGAAACGCGTTCGCGGATAAGAAGTGGTGGGCTTCAGTAAGCGATGAAGAACTGGTGGAAAGAGATCCAGAATATATCATCGTTCCATATAAGCGTGGAGAGGAACTGATCTATAATGAAATCATGGAGATGAAGAAGAAAGGACTGATACATGGAGAGATAATTCGGGTAGATTCTGATCTGATAAGCAGACCCGGTCCAAGAGTAGCCATGCTCTTTGAAGAACTCGTCAAAGCTTTACATCCAGAGATTTGGAGCAAAGTCTATGATGTTGAGGCTTTGATAGTTCCAAAGAGGGCGACCGTCGGAGACCTCATAACAATCTATGTTCAGGTCAAGAATCCTGGAATGGTCGCCGGAGATAAACTCGTGGAATTAAATATTGATGGACGAACACTCTCACAGATCGTTAACCTTGATCCGGATGAGGAGAGATTACTAAACTTCACATTTATCGTCGAGGAGAGGGGAACATGTGAGGTGAGACTTGGATCTTTATCGAAATCCATTGAGGTCTCGCCGACAAGCGAGGAGATGATGAAGGAGGCGAAGAAATCTCTTGAGGAGTCCATGCGAAACTACTTGAATGAAATAATCTCGCCCATCTCCTCTAGATTGAATTTGATGGCCGCCGATGTCAGCTCCCTCAAGCAAGATTTCAATAGGCTTAACTCCAGCACGTCATCCGAGTTCTCGAAGCTTTCAGGAGAGATCTCTGAACTTAACGAGCAGACGAATTCGCTTAACAACTTAGCTGCAGCCTCAATAATCCTCTCGATCATAGCAATAATAATCTCCTTGGCCTCGATGATATATGCGAACATTGAGGTTAAGAAGTTAAGAGAACTTAAAGGTGAATAAGCGATGAATGAAGGGCTTCAAGAAGCCCTTGAGACCAGGCTTAAAAGGTCTAGGTTGCTCAAGAAAAGATTGCTTAAATGGAGGGCAATCTTAACCTATTTGACCATCGGTTTATGTTTAACGATTATAGCCGCCACAGCGATAGGACCGGTCTATATCTCTCCAGCCGAGATCATCTCCATAATCTCATATAAACTCGGATTCAATATCGGCGAATTCAGCAAAGCACATATGAAGATAATTCTCCAGCTACGGCTCCCAAGAATATTCTTGGGAATCTTCGTAGGCATGGCTCTCTCGGTGGCCGGGGTTATACTGCAAGGATTGTTCAGAAATCCATTGGCCGGACCGTATGTTCTCGGAGTATCTTCTGGATCAGCGCTTGGAGCAGCTCTATCCATAGCTCTTTTGCCTGCGATCATAGGAGTATACACGACTCCTTTAGCCGCATTCATGGGCGGGTTAATGGCTATCTTCCTAGTCTATAGCATCGTCAAACTTTGCGGTAGATTTACGGTCGGATCCCTCTTACTCGCTGGGATAGCCATAGCATATCTGTTCTCGGCAATCCTCTCGATATTGATTTGGACCTTGAGCAGAGATGCCCACACTATACTCTTATGGATAATGGGTGGACTATGGGGGGCGGATTGGCTTAAAGTCGGAGTAATCGCTCCGATAACCCTCTTATCGATATTCACAGCGTTCATCTTTTCAAAAGACCTAAATGCATTATTGCTCGGAGAAGAAGCCGCCCAATCAATAGGCGTGAACGTGAAGTTCACCGAGAAATTTCTACCGATCCTCGCATCCCTGATAACGAGCACGGCGGTCTCCTTCTCAGGAGCAATAGGGTTCATTGGCTTGATGATACCTCACATAATGAGGAAGCACGGCGGTCTCCTTCTCAGGAGCAATAGGGTTCATCGGCTTGATGATACCTCACATAATGAGGATGCTCGTGGGACCAGATCATAGAATACTAATACCGTCATCGGCCTTAGCGGGTGGAATATTCTTGGTTTGGGCCGACGCCGCCGCTAGATGTTTAATGGAGCTCCCGGTTGGAGTGATAACGGCGTTGACTGGAACACCATTCTTCATCTACCTATTAAGGAGGAGGCGTCCATGAAGCTGAGAGTTGACCGCATCCAATTCTATTATGAGGCACAGAAGGTATTGGATGAGATAAGTTTCGAGGCCGATGAAGGAGAATTCATAGGATTAATCGGGCCTAATGGATCTGGTAAGACAACCCTCCTAAAAATCATAGACGGCGTCCTAAAGCCTAAAGTTGGATCTGTTTATCTAGACTGTAAGCGAATCTCTGAGTTCGACTCGAGAGAGCTTGCAAGGGAGCTCGCAATCGTTCCTCAGACAGCCGAGCTGGGCTTCGATCTAAAGGTCTTCGATGTGGTTATGATGGGAAGGTATCCATATCTTGGAAGACTCTCGATCGAGGGAGAGCTCGACGAGGAGAGGGTCAAGTTTTGGATGAAGCTCACGAACACTCTACATCTCGCCGAGAGATCGATTAAGGAGATAAGTGGTGGTGAAAGACAAAGAGTTTTGATAGCGAGAGCCTTGGCCCAAGAGCCGAGAATCCTACTCTTAGATGAGCCCACAGCAAACCTAGATCTATGCTATCAAATCGAGATCATGAATCTCTTGAAGGAGCTCGTTGAGAAACTTGGGTTGACGATTATCTGCGCAATCCATGACCTAAACTTGGCCGCGAGATATAGCGATAAAATAATCTTGATAAATGATGGAAAGATCAAGAGCGTGGGGAAGCCGGTAGAGGTCTTGACCGAAGAGAATTTGAGAGAGGTATTCAAGGTCGAGGCCAAGATAGAATATGATCGAGACTCTAGAAGCCTCACAATAATCCCCATTAGAACCGTCACCCAAGAATTTGAGAAGAGTAAGAGATCGATCTTCTCTAAAGCCTTGAGGAAGAGATAGTTTTTAACTCGATAAAATCGATTCAAGTCAGGGATAGGTTTGGAAGCCGGTAACCGCATACTCTACGCCTTGACAGGTAGACCCGGATGCGGGAAGACCACAGCGATCCTAAAGATAGTCAAAGAACTCAGAGATAGGAATGTAAAGGTTGATGGAATGTACACGACTGAGGTCAGGGTCGCTGGAAGAAGGGTTGGATTCATGGTTAAGAGGATTGGTGGAGGGGAAGGTATTCTAGCTCACGTAAATTTGAGAGATGGTCCAAGACTTGGAAAATATAGGGTGAATCTAGCGGATCTCGAAAGGATCGGGGTCTCAGCAATACTTGACGGGATGAGAAATGCAGATCTGATCGTCGTGGATGAAGTTGGACCTATGGAGCTCTTCAGTCAGAGATTTAGAGACGCCATTGAAAGATTATTGAACTCAGATAAACATGCCATTCTAACCGTTCACTACAGGTCTAGGGATAAACTCGCGATGAAGGTTAGAAGGCTTGCGGGAGACAACCTCATAACCTTGAATGAGATGAACAGGAATGAAATTCCAAGGACCATCGTTAATAGAATTCTGGAGGCCTTGAGGAAGCAATGAAGGATGTTGTTGAGAAGCTTGGGTACGAGGTTGAGCTGAGAGTTGAAGGTAAGGCCAAGTTCTATGTTCCAAAGCTTCCAAGCGAGAAGGGATACGCTCCGACAAGTCTTCCAGTATTCTTTAACCCGGTTTCTAAACCTAACCGCGACATGGCCATACTCTTCGCGAAGACATTCTTCAGAGATAAGAGGATCAAGATCTGCGAGCCTCTAGCTGGAACGGGTGTTAGGAGCATCAGACTGGTCTTAGAGACTGATGTGGTGGATGAGGTGGTGGCAAACGACATCTCTAAGAGGGCCTACGAGCTCATGAAACTGAATATCGAATTAAACAATGTTGGAGAATATGTTAAGCCCATGAACCTCGACGCAAATGAACTCCTATCCATGTGTGGAAGAGGAAGACCTAGATATAGCTACGTGGATATAGATCCGGCTGGATCTCCCGCCAAGTTCATGGAGAACGGATTCAGAGGATGCGATAGGGGAGGAGCGCTGAGCGCAACGGCAACCGATATGTCCGCCTTAACCGGGGCGAAGCCGACCTCATGTCTGAGAAAATACGATGTTATCGTTTCGAGGACCCCATTCTCAAAGGAAGTCGCCTTGAGAATCTTGGCCGGATTCATGGTTAGAACGGCCGCGAGACTAGGGCTGGCCGCGAAGCCTATTCTCTCTTTTCAAAAGGATCATTACGTCAAGGTATTCACGGTGGTCGATAGAGGGATCACGAAGGCGAAGGAGATGCTCAAGATGATTGGATGGATCTCCTACTGCCATAAATGTATGAGGATTCATGCGGCTAGAAGGGATGAGAAGCCGGTTATGAAATGCATCGAATGCGGCGGAGAACTAAGTTATATCGGCCCGCTCTGGATAGGGGGGTTATCAGATAAAGACCTTATCGAGAAAATGTATAGAGAGGCTTTAGAGGATCAGGAATTATATCGCGATGTGTTGAAGCTCCTCCAATCACTGAGAGCTGAGAACTCGGAGATCATAGGATATTATCCAGTGAACTATGTGGCCGAGATTCTTAAGCAATCTCCTGTGAAGCCTAGGAGGATGATTGAGGAACTCAAGGCCATGGGATATAGGGCCACGGTCACCCATATTGATCCAAGCGGATTTAAGACCGATGCTCCGCCATCCATAATAGTGAAACTATTCAAAGAGCTTAAACTTAAGAGCTGAAGAACCCACTTCTTTTTAGATTGCCGACCAATAGATGGCTTCAGGAAGCCAGGAAAGATCATTATAGGAGGAGGGCGAGGGAAGAGGGATATAGATCTAGGGCTGCCTATAAGTTCCTGGAAGCTCAAAGGAAGTATAGACTTGTGAAGAGGGGAGACATCATCGTGGATTTGGGTGCTTGGCCTGGAGGAATTTCACAAGCATTAGCTAGGATTGTTGGATCTGAGGGATTGGTGATAGCGGTGGATAGGAGGAAGTTTAAGAAATTTGATGAGCGAAATATCATAACCCTTCAGCTAGACATCTTGGAAGACGACGTGGTCTCCGAGATAAAGAAGATCTTAGATGGGAAGCTCGCCGATTTCCTGGTCTCAGATGCCTCTCCAAGCTTCAGCGGGATAAGGGACGTTGACGTCTTGAGGCAGATCGAATTAACTGAGAGATCTCATGAGATCGCAAAGGAACTCGTTAAAAGAGGTGGATCCGTGATGTTGAAGGCGCTTGAATGCGGCGAACTTCGTGAGCTTGAACGAGAGCTTAAGAGAGAGTTTAAGATCGTTAAGAGATTCATCCCTAAAGCGACGAGGAAGAGTAGTTCAGAACTATATTTGATAGGAATAGGGAAGCTCGTCTAATCACTTTTTAGAGGATTTCTTCGAGCTACTGCGATAGGATTCGAGAACCCAGTTCTCAAGCTTTGTGCAGTTCTCAGGCTTAATCTTCCCCTCCTTTCCACATATATGCTCGTATTCGCATGAAAGGCATGGAGCACCCCTGATATGCTCTATCGTAACCTCCCGTATGAGGGGGATGAGCCTTCTAGTCCACCTATCTTTCGCGAACTCCTTAACACGCTTGATCATCCCCTTCTTCTCAAGCTTGATGGCTATTCTCGATCCCTCTCTGCTCGTGACTCCAAGCTTGTGCCAAAGCTCTGATTGAAGTAATCCTTTCTTCTGATGCTTGAGCAGTAATCGTATGGCCCTTTCCTCAAGGCTTGTGAGCTTTTGAGGCAAAACGATCCCTCAATGAATTTCTTGTTAAGCCCTCTTATATAGTCATCGAAGAGTTCCATCGATTTCTCCGATCTCTCTCAGAATTTCCTTATATCTCTTCCTGAGAGTTACAGGACTTATCCCAGCGATCTTCGCCAACCTTCTCTGAGCCACCCGTACATTAAGGGTCTTTGCGGCAATATAGATCGCCGCGGCCGCCAGAGGTCTAGAACTTCTTCCCTGAGTCAAATTAAGCCTTTTAGCCATTTCAAGTATGGTGTTCGCCAGCTCCTCAATCCTTCCATCCAGGCTCATGGATTTGATGAACCTTGAGATGTAAGCATCTTGAATTCTCGGCGGATTGAGTTTTAGGCCAAGTCTAAGCTTCATACAGCATCTAAGGATGGATTTTTCACTAACTCCAGAAATAATTGAAAACTCCTTAACCATTCTCGGGATTCCATGAATTCTCGCGGCAAGGTAGAGCGAGGCAGCTGGAACCACTCTGTACATGTTTTTCGTCAGGAGGCCAAGCCTCTCGACCTTCCTATAGATTAGAGCGGCGGTCTCAGCGACCACATTTGGCAACCCCATGCTTGAGGCCAATCCATGAATTTGAGATAAGATCCTAATCATCTTCCTATCCTCAGATCCCCTTTCAGCGAGGCTTCTTGGAGCCTTTGTGGAGAATCCGAGATCATGGAGTAACGGCGTTAAGGGTGCGCCAACTCTCTCACGCTTAATTCTATCCCCATATCCATAAGCTCTCCATTCAGGTCCCTGACTCGGAACTCTATCCAATACGTGGCCGCATACACCACATACGATCTCCCCGTTTACTCGATCCTCGATTATCTCCTCGCTTCCGCAGATCGGGCAGACTCTCTCCAATCCATCATGGCCCTGATTCTGCGACCTATTAGCTCCATCGGAGCGAAGATCTTAAGATATTCTCAACGTCTTATCCTGAGATCGGTGGAGAGATTATTCTGACTTAATCACTTCTCTATTATGTAAAGTGGTTCTCCAATTGGATGATCTTCGGCCTTTGAGGGCTTAACCTCTATGAAGAACCTGTTTTTTGGCCCGAGTATGCTTAGGACCACTCCAACCTCATTTAGAGAGGGATCGTAGACTTTTTCTCCAAGCCTTGGAACGAATTCGCCTTCAACAACTATTCGTCCCTCAACAATTCCCCGAATCTTACCTATCTTCCTCAACCTTCTCTTCTTCATCATCTCATCTCTCTAAGCTTTAATGCGATCATCTTTATGACCTCGCTCTTCTTCATGGGCTTATTGGGCTCAACTATAACTCTTCCAGTCTTCTGCCACCAAACCGCTGGGTGACTTCCTTCTTCAATTTCAGCTTTCCAACCCAATTTCTTAGCCGCTGACGCTATCTTCTCCGCCGTCGGATTTTTCACCGCGAGCTTTAATGGGACTTTTCTACAGATTGATCTTGAAGCTGAATTATCGAAGTATATCGGCCAAATCATATATCCCTTCTTCTTAATCATTGAACCACCTACTCGATTAAGATCGCGTTTATGATTCCGTCTTGCCCTGGCCTCGAAGTCACCTTAGCCTTACCCGCCTCGGTCTCGATTATCGCTCCCCGCGTTATCACTCCTCTCCTCTCAAGATCTCTACTGGCCGGATTCGATAAAACTCTGAGAATCTTAAGCTTCTTAGCGGTCTTCGTCTTAGGATCGAATACATTCGCGTAAGAATCTGAGGCCAAGGCATACTTCACTCCACCGCCCCTAGTCCTCTTCTCTCTGATCTTTCGCTCACCCAGAACCGTTAAGACCGGGTCTCCACCTCGCTCATACTTCCTCTTCTTCCTATACGGTCTCCTCCTACCGCCTGTGGGCTTACGCTTATGGAGATCGCTGTGCCATTGGGGCATCTCTGACCAGATACTCCCGCTCCAAGCCTGTATTAAAACTTAAAGAATCTAATCTTGGAGAATATATGCTGGTTGAATATAGACTGAAAAATGAGAGCGATCATCCTTCTTCGAATTTTATAATATTTGCCTCAGATCCCTTATCCGAAGATTTGAGCTGAGCTCTTATCTTCCGCCTAATCACGGTTGGATTGTTCTCGACTCCGAAGAGGTCTGCGAAGAGCTGGCTGGTCCTTAAGACCAGGGTTCTGCCAGACTTCTCAGCATCTATCAAGCCCTTCTCTAACAGGACTTTTATGTGCTTATAGGCTGCTCCACCCCTCATTGCGGCAACCTTACTCTGCTCAACTGGTTGATGATATGCTATGAAGGATAAAGTTCTCATAACCCCTCTGCTGAGGACAGGTTTCTTGATCAGCCTTCTCACGAGCTCCATATATTCTCGCTTAAGCTTGAGATAATATCTATCTCCTGGAAGCGCCAAAAGCTCCAAGGCTCTACCATTATTCTCATAATCTTTCTTAAGCTCCTCTATCGCCTTAAGGACGCGTTTCTTGGATCTGGTCTGACACGCCTTCATAATCATCCTTAGATGAATTGGTCTCGCGGATGCGTAAAGTATGGCCTCAACCCTGGCCTTAAGCTCGCCCAGATCATCCAATCCATCTCACCCCGATCAACTTCATGTCATCATCGTGAACGAACTCCACCAATCCTCTAGCCGCTGTGAAGAGAAGCAGAATAAATCTTCTAGCTACTTCGAGCCTGTCACCATCTTCTATCAGCTCTGAGAGAGAGATGAATTCACGGCTTTCAAATCTTCTCCTTAGAGTTGAGATGAAGTTCTCAAGCTCCTCTTCAAGCTTAACCAAGAACTCATCAAGCTTAACATCGAAGCCTTCGAGCGGCGGCCTCTCCTCCTTGACCTTCTCCCTCCTACTCCTTGCTAGAAGATTTTGAAGGGCTTCAATTAACTCGTTCATGGTTGTGATCATGAAGTCTGGAATTAATGGTAGGTTGACCGGTGGTGGGAGAGTCATATTCGGCCTCTCCTTAGGAGTCCTCGGGATATCGAACTTCAATAATCGCTCGGTCTTCATCCTATGAATGATTGCAGCGGAATACGCCGCCACTCCACATGAGTGAAAGTCTATCATCCCGATATTCTTAAGCTCCTTCATCAAGGATTCAATTATCTCCGCGAGCTTGACTTGCCATGGCTTGACTCTCTCAAGCCTCGTAACATCGAATAAGACTCTCCACTCTGGATTATCCCAAATCGTTATCATGGACTTTTTCTCAGCCAGCTTTAATCACCTCCTCAAGCTTTAGCTTCACTATCCTCGACTCTCCGCCTCTATTATAGACTCCGATCAATTGATCCGCCTTCTCAGCCATGATGTCCTTTAAGCTTATCACTATTATCTGAGTCTTCTCAGCCATCTCCTTGAAGAGCTCGGCCAACCTCCTACTATATTGGAGATCCATGTGAGCATCGATCTCGTCGAAGATATAGAAGTCTGCTGGGGTCAAACCTTGAAGCGCTAAAAGCAAGGCGACCGCCGCAACCGACTTTTCTCCACCGCTAGCCGCTCTAACGCTTCTCGCCGATTTTCCGGGGAATCTTAAGACCATCTCTACTCCACCGCTGAACGGGTCATTTGGATTCTCAAGTCTAAGCCATCCCTGCCCGCCCGTCAACCTGTTGAAGAAGATCTCGAACGCTTCAGCGACCTTATCGAATGTTTCAAGAAACACTCTCTTCTTCTCTCCCTCAATCCACTTTATGAACTTGATTATCTTCTCCCTCTCTTCCTCAAGCTCGCTTATCCTGATAGACCTCAGCTTATAGTTTTGGATTAGATCCTCATATTGGGCTGGGGCGAGCTGATTAATCATCTCAAGCTCCTTAAGTTCTTCCTCTAATCCAGCCATAATCTTCCCTAGCAGTTCTTGATCGAATTCCGGTAGCTCCATCTCTTGGCCGCCTAGCTCCTTAAGACCCTCCCTCAGCCTACTCAGCTCCGCTTCGAGCTGAGTTCTTCTAACTCTTAGCGAGCCTATCCTCGATGATAGATTCTGATACTCGGCTCCAATTTCATCGAGTTCATGCGTGTATTCTCTGAGCTTAAATGAGTAACCGCTTATCTTCTCTGACAAGCTCTTTGAAAGTTCTGTTAACTCACTTAGCTCAGTAGACTTCCTCTCAAATTCTTCCTTGAGTCTCTCTAAGATCTCGATATTCCTCTCATTTTCTACCAATGCATCTCTCGACTCGCGGTCGAGCTTCTGTATTCGCCCTTCCAGTCCAATCTTTTCCTCAACGAGTTTTCTCTTAGAATCTTCAAGTCTCTCAAGATGTCTTCTGGCCTCCATTAACATGGTCTCCGTCTCAATTGCTTTTACCTTCACCTTCTCATACTCCGCCCTCAAGGAGTTCACTTCCTCCTTAAGCCTCTCGATGACCTCTTCCTCTTTCTCGAGTTCATCCATTCTCAACCTCTCTATGGATTCTTTAGCATCCGACCGTCTCCTCTCAGCTTCCAGGATCTCAATCCTCATCTTCCTTATCCTCGAATCGACTTCGACCTCCTTTAGAATGGCTTCCGAAGCTGAGACATACTCTGTCCAAGCTTCTTGAGCAAGTCTCTCCTTCTCAGCCTCTAGGTTCATGAGATTCTTCTCATAATTTTGGATGAGATGCTCAAATTCCTCGGCCTCGTTCTCAAGCCTGATTACCTCCCTTTTTACTTGTTCCAGGATCTTGATCGACTTCAAGTATTCTCTTGTTAAGAGGTTTTCAAGCAACGTCTTCTTACCTGGATTTACTTCTATTCTCAGATCGGGATGGATCACTAAACTTGGAGACACAACTCTCTCTCCAATTCTCGGAATCTTGACGCCGAGGTCGAATTTAACCCCCCTCAAGAGATACGCTAATGCCTTTTCAGCCCAACCAGATCTGAATTTTAACTTCATGGACTTCAGTATTCTAAATCCGCTGCAGCCTTCAGCGACATTCAGCGGCAATAGCTTCAGACTTATTCCAGAATCCGTGAAGATCTCAGCGAGCCTTAAAGCCAGATTCAAGTCTTGGACGACGAGGGCGTGTATCCATCCATCGGTTGCCGCCTCAAGCATCTTGAGAACTTTTTCATCAGCTTCGATCTCGTCGTCTAAGAACCCATAGATTCCATTAACTCCAGCCGATCTGATCTCTTCGAGAAGCGCTTCCCTCTTTCCAATCCCCTTTATCAATCCAGAGAGGCTGACCTTCTTGAGCACCTCGTTGAGCCTCGCTTCAAGTCTCTTGGCAGCCTTAAGACTGTTGAGACTTCCTTCGAGTCTTAACTTAGATTCTCGGAGCTTCTCTTCAATATTCTTCGCATTCTCATCGATGTCGCATAATCTCTTGAGACACTCTACAACTCTCAACATGCTCTTCGATGACTTGCCGAACAGCTGGTCCAGCTCTCTCTCCGAATTATTGATGAACCTTTTAAGCTGCTCGATCTCAGCATAGGCTTCAGCTATTCTAGCTTCTAACATCCTCAGTTCCCCTTGAACCGCCTTTCTCCTTTGATTTAGATCGGAGATCTTTCGCTTGAGATTTTCTTCAGCGAATTTGAGATTTTCTTTCTCTTGTCTCTCCAGTTCCTTAATTTTATTAAACTCGTTTGTCAAGGTTTCCAAGGATGTTCTTGATTTTTCAATCTCGTTCTCAATGGTTATAATCCTTTGGTCTATGGTCTTCAACCGATCCTCGATATATGATCTTTCATCCGAGATTCTTCGAAGCCTCTCATTCATCACGGAGATCGACGTGTTCAGCCGGCTTATCTCAGAAATTATTTTCTCTCTCTCGCGTTTAAGTTCGTCGATCTTCACCTCGACCTCTTTCAGCTTACGTGAGTCTTCTTCCCATCTCTCTTCAAGAGCCTTCTTCTCCTCAAGAATCTTCATACGCTTGGAGTTGAGCTCATTTAGTTTTTCTTCGAGCTCCATCAATTCTCTATCTATCGACGATAATTCCGGCTCTATCTGCGCTATTCCTCTCCTGAACTCAAGAGACTTTATGGAGTTCAGAAATCTCTCAGCGTGAATTCTCCTATATGCTTGATTCCGCTCTTTTTGAAGCTGCTTAACCCTGAGCTTAACTTCTCCCGTGCTCGCCTTGGCTATTGCGAGATTCTTCTCGGCTATAGCGAGCTGTTCTTCCGCCTCCTCTTTTCTCCTCTCGTAATCGCTTATCCCAGATATGTCTTCAATCATCTTTCTAAGCTCGCTTCCACCCATTTCAGCTATCTCGATAACCGAACCCTGTGGAACTATGTTGAACCCTGACGGCTTTATGTTCGCCATCGAGAGAACCGTTAACAGCTCGTTTCTCGAAACCTGCCTGCCGTTGAGAAAGTATGTGCTCTCACCATTCCTATCTATTCTCCTAGCCACCGTCACTTCAGGGGAGTTTATCGGCAAGACCCTCTCAGAGTTATCCAAGGTTATTGAGACCCTCGCATAGTTTGTTCCAGGATTATCGTGGATCAACTCCGCCATCCTACCGACTCTTAGATTGTGGGCGCTAAGCTCGCCTAAGGCGAATCTTATAGCATCCATGACATTCGATTTTCCCCCTCCATTCGGCCCGGTTATCACCATGAGCCCCTTCTCTAGGGCTATCGAGATCTTTCTAGGTCCGAATGATTTGAATCCCTGAATCGTCAGTCTCTTTATGAAGACCATCTCTTAGTTACCGGTAATGGTTTAAGCAAGGTGTTAAAGTGTTTTCGCCGAAGCCGCTTAAAATCATACCTAAAAGTTTTCCGGGTATTTCTAAGCCCTTCGCCTCAGCCTTAAATAAGCTTTGTGTATATTTGGTTTGGATGAGATGAGCGGCGGGTGGAGGAATAGGGTAAGTAGGCTGATGGATTTAATCCAGGAGAATGAGTTGTCGGCGGTCTTAATACGCTCTGAGGCAAACATCTTCTACTTCACGGGATATAGAGGGCCTGGATATCTCTTAATTCCATTAAACGGCGATCCTAAGCTTTACGTCTATCCGCTAGATTTTGAGCTTGCGAAGATGTATGTTCGAGGAGGGGTTGAGGTTGAGGAGCTTAACATGACGGCTAGGATTGAGAAGATAGTCGAAGAGCTTCCAAATGAGGTTAAATCTAGGCTGGGATTCGACGTGATGAGCGCCGAAGATTATCTTAAAATCTCAGCGTTAGTGGGCTATGAATCTCTTAAACCCGCTTCAGAGATCATCTGGAAGCTTAGGATGATCAAGGATCAATCAGAGATCAAGAATATCGAAAGGGCGTGTGATATAGCGTCAAAGACCATGGATTTAGCGAGTGAGATGCTCGAAGATGGAGTGATGGAGTCTGAGGTTAAGGCCGAGATCTTAGAGGAGATGTATAAGCTGGGAGCCGATGGAGCCGCCTTCGACATAATCGTGGCCTCAGGCTCTAGGTCATCTATGCCCCATGGAGCTCCTGGAAGCAGGGTCATGAAGGAAGGTGATGTCGTCGTGGTGGATCTTGGAGCGATCTTCGAAGGATATTGTTCAGATATGACTAGAACTTTCTACATAGGTAAAGATCCACCTGAAGAGATTGTAAAGATCTATGAAATGGTTTTGGAGGCTAAGAAGCTCGCCGAGGAATCTGTGAAGCCCTGGACCCTTTCATCAGCCCTTTATGATAAAGTTTATGATAGATTTGCTACAAGGGGATACGCCGACTACTTCATCCACGGCTTGGGCCATGGAGTCGGAATAGAGATCCACGAGCCTCCTAGGATCTCGAAGGCCGGCAAGGAGATGATTCAAGAGAATATGGTTATAACTATTGAGCCTGGAATCTATCTCCCAGGAAAATTTGGGATCAGACTTGAAGATACCTTGCTGGTCGAGAAGGATGGAGTGAGAATGCTCACCTCAGCCCCATACACATTAACCCCATATTAGGCTGAAGAATATTATACGCCGAATCTTCGCTGCCTCTTCTGGTAGATTCGGATTGCTCTCATCAAGTCTATCTTCCTGAACTCTGGCCAGTAAACGTCTAGGAAGACGAGTTCGCTGTAAGCTGACTGCCATAGAAGGAAGTTGCTTATCCTCTCCTCTCCGGAAGTCCTTATGATCATATCGGGCTCATGGTTAGGGATATCTGACGTGTAGAGATATTTTTCCAAGACCTTTTCATTTATTTCATCGACACTTACCTTTCTAGACAACACGTCTTTAATGAGCTTCTTTGACGCATCAACGATCTCTGCTCTTCCACCATAAGCGATCGCCACGTTGAGATACAGGTTGTTATATTTCGAGGTTGCTTCTTCGAGCCTCTCGAGAGCCTCTCTAACATCCATTGGCAACAAATTCTTTCTCCCTATCACCTTAACCCTGATTCCATGTTTGTGAAGCTTCTCATCGTTCAAGTATTCTAAGCTCTTCTCCTTCAATAGCTTGAATATCTCATCCAATTCCTTTTTAGGTCTCTTGAGGTTTTCGGTCGACAATGCGTAGAGGGTTATCACCTTTATCCCAAGATTTATACACCATTCAACGAGTTCATCCACTTTCTTTGCTCCGGCTTTGTGGCCGAACCATGGATAGAGCCCCTTCTTCTTCGCCCATCTTCTATTCCCATCCATGATCACCGCTATATGGGATGGAATCTTATCCTTTCTAATTGTTTCCTCAAGCCATTTCTCATACAATTTGTAGATTCCAAGCGCTCTCAATAGTCCTTCGAGGATTGACATGCAGAATAGATGTTGAGGCTCTCGATAATAAACTTAGTTTCTATGTCTTCCTCCTAAAGTATTTCGAATACATTCTCCTCAGCATCCGAGTGACTATCAACGTCACGGTCAATGTAACCATTCCGAGGATGGCTATTATCGCCAATAGGAAGACTTGTGGATCCTCTAATCCACCCGTTGCCCCAGTTATCAGAATGACTCCGGCTCTCTTAAGTAAAGCCCATATCCAAAGAAGTAATACGCCTCCTCTGATAGCTCCCCAGATCCTCGGATTCCGCG
This sequence comes from Nitrososphaerota archaeon, assembly GCA_021159365.1. Taxonomy (GTDB): domain Archaea; phylum Thermoproteota; class Nitrososphaeria_A; order Caldarchaeales; family Wolframiiraptoraceae; genus AUK039. The sequence continues at coordinate 16,874 of JAGGRY010000017.1, forward strand.
AGAACAGATAATATACGATGTTTGCTAAGATTGTTATCAATAATGCGATCGCCGCGAGATCTATGGAGCCTGAGATGAATGACCCTATTAGGAATGGCATCTTATCGAGCCACCACCAAGTATAGGTTAAGGGATCAGGAGGATTAGGATACTTAGCATAGACCGCGCCTATGGTCGTTATATATCCCATGTAGAGTCCTGTGATGAAGAGGATGAAGGTCGTGAATGCGGCGAAAGTCCTAAGCTGAGCATACGCAGGCATTCTAAAGACTTGCATGAAGTTTTTGATCGCTCCACCTATCCTCTGATCAACGTTAAACCCTCTTAAGATGAAGTATATTCCGATCGCTGAGAGCATTAGGGGTATTGAGGCGACGTTTATCATGTATAGTATTCCAACGATGGCCATTATTATCCCCGGAATCCCCAAGAATATCTTAGAATATCTAGGCTCCGTGAACAATAGCTTGAAATATCTTCCCAAGACTAGCCACGTCTGCTCGACGGATTCGCTGTGCCTCACAACTATCCTCTTGATGGAAACTACTGGGATCTTAGAGGTGATTAGAGGTGTTACGAATTGGTCTGTGACGCCGTCGCTTATGAAGATGCATCCATCCGCCTTGAACTTCTTCAAAACTTCATTCAGCTCATTCATTATCTTCATATCAGCCTCTATTCCCTCACTCTCCTCGCCCGCGAGAGTTGCAACTTCTACATGGTCTTCACCATAGGTCTCCGCTAGCTCTCGATAGACTCGCAGGGCGCCGAACATGGCGTTGGCGTCGGCCTCTTCTGGATCTGAGAGGAGAAGGGCTTGAGCTGCCTTCAGGTTTTCCTCAAATCCTATGATCGGGGTCTTCATACCAGTCTTCCTACCAATATCATTATCTCTATCGACGACAAGAACTAGCAGCTTCTTCGGAGTCTCCGCCATTTACATTACATATATTGAGCTCTGATCAGATAAGTATTTACCCGGTCTTCTTGCCGGTTAATAGCTGCGGCCATTCCTCATCTTCCACTAAGGCTTTGAACTCTTCGAAGCTCAGCTTCTTTCCAGAGTAGAGCTTTAGTTTGGCCTCGGCTTTAAGTTTCTTCTTCCTCTCCTCAAGCCGCTTCCTCTCCTCATCCTCTTTCAACTTCTTGAGAATGTTTTGCTGCTCGATCAGCTGGGATACTAGAAGTATCTTCTCCGCCTCAAGCTTCATGAGCTTCTCCTTCGCCTCAAGGTATTTTGCGTGCCATTCATCCGCCTTCTGCTTAAGCGCTTGAATCTTCTCCCTCAGCTGCTTAACTTGCTCGCTTCTCTCGCTTAAGAAACTCTTAACTTCGCCTATCTCCTCCCTGATCTGATCTATCTCTTTTCGACGAGACTCTAGCTCGGCTTCCAAGCCCTCAAGCTCTCTCTGAAGCTCCATCTTCTGCTTAGCTTGAACGAGTTTAACATGCAATACCTCGAGGGCTTCCCCTATCCTCCTCTCCTCCTCCTTTGGGAGAGGCTGGGTCTGAAGTCTCCAATCCATCTCCTCGATTCTCTTTTGGATCTCCTCAACCGTCTCCTTAATTCCTCTAAGCTTCCAAAGCCTGCGCTTAACTTCGAGATATTTCTCCTTTCTGGCTTTAAGCTCAGATTTCTTCTCAGCCAAGGTCTCTCTAAGCTTGTTGAGCTTTTCCCATTTATCCGCGTCTTCTTTCCTAATTTTCCGAAGTTTCTCGATGAATGGCCTCATCTTGGCGTGGATCTCATCCCTCTTCTCCTCATAGCTTGAAGCCTCTTCCTGAGCATTTCTGATCTTAAGATTTATCTCCCTAAGCTTTCCCCGAAGCTCGTAGATCTTCTCCTCCAGTTTCTCGAAACCTGCGTCGTTCATCGAGCTCACCTCAACTCAAGCTCACCCTCACTAACGATTCTCGTCAAGGCCGCATGAAGTTCTGGGAATCCTTCCATCGTTATTGATGAGACCGGGATTATCGGAATGCTTGAAACGATGTCGTAAACCGCCTGCGCCACTTCTCTTGAGAAGATCATGAGCCCACCTTTAAGCTTATCCTCAAGATCCACGAGAAGAGAATCCATGGACTCACTCCAGCCCTGAATTCTCTCAACATGCTCCCTCGGAACAGCGTCAATCTTATTCAAAACCTGGATCATAGGTAAGCCGAAGCTCAGGTAGATCGAGGCCGCCAAAAACGTGCTCGCGACGAAATTCTTGACATTTGTACAAAATATTGGATCTAAGATGAAGAGCATGGTCTTTCTGCCCTCAACTCCTATATTCTCCGTTAAGATCAAACCCTCTCGCCTAAAGGCGAAGAGCTCTAGTTGGCCAGGCGTGTCTACGATTACAAAATCTGGGTTAAATGAGTTCACATCTTCCCTGAGCTCCTCAACATATCTCGCAACTTCTCTAATCGACGCTATTAAAGCAGCATTTGGGCCAAGTCTTCTAGAGACCATTATCCTCTCATAATCTACATAGTCTCTAACATCTACATCCGGCTCATATGGGAGAGAATGGGCCGCCGGATCGAGGTTTACGAGTAGGGTTGACTGCTCCTGTTCCTTGAGCCAATCGCTGAATGAGGATGTTAGTGTTGATTTACCTGAGCCAGCGGTTCCGACCACGAAGACCGTGTACATCGTTGAGACTCTCCTTCAGACTATTTTCATCGAATTTATCGTTTATCTGAAGATCCCCGAGAATCCTGAAAGCATCCGCTCATCTTCTTCTCTGAGAATTGAGATCACCTTCTCCCTCTCAGCTCCAGTCACTTCCTCGGCCAAGTCTTTCGAAAGTTCAAGAGCCTTTTTACACTGCTCCTCAGATCCCAATACTCTGACATAATATCCTTCTTTTCCAAGCATCTTTGCATCCTTAAACACTACATTCGCCTTTGAGACAACCTCGTCCTCAAGTAGGATCTTCCTCAACTCTTCAGAATCTTCTCCTTTAACATACAGTATAAGTTCCATTTAATCACCCCCTATTTCTTAGATAACCACCACTCAAGATACTCTGAATACTTTCTCTTCTTTTCTCCGCTCTTAAGCCTCTCCTCAAAAGCTCTTTGACTCTCAACTAAGAGTTCTTGAGCTGTATAGGTTAGCCCGCATGATGGACAGACGTAAAGCTTAGCGTTTCTATCATATACGAGCTTCGCGCCACACTCACGACAATAGGGCAAACCTCTACCCCCTTCCCCGGCTTCGAAGAGTTCCCCCGATATATAAAGATCATGATGAATAACTCCGTAAATACAGCTTAAAATGTTCCAATTAAGTTCTAGATCGGTTAGAGTCGTCGCATGGCGGTTTGAAAATATCTGAAACTTGCAAGCTGAAGAACTTAATCTGAGAACCGCTTAGCGAGAGAGAACATCGATTATTATATTTGTTGATATTTAATTTTGAAAAATATCTGAAAACTTGCAAGCTGAAGAACTTAATCTGAGAACCGCTTAGCGAGAGAACATCGATTATTATATTTGTTGATATTTAATTTTGCTACAATTACATTAGTCAGGAATATTTGCGGGGGGTGGGATTTGAACCCACGAACCCCTACGGGAGCGGGTTTCTTATCAATCCTCAATCTTGAGCCCGCCGCCTTTGACCAGACTTGGCTACCCCCGCCTCTATGTATCCATTTTCAAAGCCGATATTTATTCTTCGCATACCTCTTCTATTTTTGACCTGTTTTAGGCGGATGGTTTTGTTTCAGTTGCCTTTGCCTCTGGAGGCGGCCTCACCTTTAGATATGTTCTCTTCTTCGCCCTCGTCCTTATCTCCGCCTCTGGGATCTCTGGAACCCTTCCACCTCTTAAATTGAGCTCTACGATCACCTCTTCAGATGTATATCTTATGTTGAATCCAAGCTTCTTACAGAGTTCTATCATCCTGACGTTTTCGGGCATCACTATTCCATATATGGTGTCCAATCCCTTCTCATCAGCTATTTGAATGGTCATGTCGACAAGCTTCGTCCCTAATCCCTTTCCTTGAAAATCATCTGCAACTACGACCGCGAACTCCCCTCGTCTTCGAGTAAGATCCATTATCAGTCTCCCGACTCCAACATTTCTCTTTCTTCCATCAGGCCCCGTATATTCCGCTATTATCGCCATCTCCCTATCATAATCTATATTGCAGTATCTGACGAGCATGTCGTGGGTTATGTCCTTGATAACCTGGAAGAATCTAAATCTCTTCGTCTCCTCCGATAGATTCTTGATTAACTCGAATTCAAGCGGCTCATCTTCAGGTCTGATAGGTCTCAACAATACCTGTGTTCCATCCTTCAAGGTATATGGAGTTATGTATTTCACTGGATAGGGCATTATCACGAGATTTGAATGAGGCTCAACCTTCTTCTTCTCGGCTTCCGTATCCAAGATTATTCTCGCATCAACAGCGAAGAAATCGTTTTTGGAGGCTATGAGTGGATTTATATCTACTTCCTTTATCTCCGGAAAATCTACGATCATATTCGAGAATCTAACCATTATCTCCTCCAGCTTCGCGAGATTTACCGGGGGTTTATTTCTATGACCATTCTTGAGGAGCTTGTATATCTTCGTCTCTTCCATTATTCTTCTAGCCAAGACTTGGTTTAGGGGTGGAAGTCCGAGGGCATAATCCCTGAACACCTCTACGCCTACTCCTCCAGCTCCGAAGAGTATGACTGATCCGAAGATTGGATCTTTCTTCGATCCCAAGATCAACTCATAATCCGCATCCGTCACCATCTTTTGGACATAGATTCCCTCTATCCTGGCGTCTGGATGATTTCTCCTAATATTTTCTAATATCTTGTTAAACGCTTTCCTAAGTTCTTCTTCATTAGATATTCCTAGAATGACTCCCCCGACATCGGTCTTATGAACTATGTCCGGTGAAATTATCTTGAGGACGACAGGATAACCTATCTTAGAGGCTATCATCAAAGCCTCTCCAACATTCTTCGCAAGTCCAGCGGGTGGAGCTGGAATACCATAGACCTTTAGGAATCTCTCAACCTCATCCTCGGTTAAAACCTCTCTTCCCTCACTCAAAGCTCTTCTAATGAGGATCTTGAGATGATGTTTTGGAGGGGCTAGATCTATTGAAAGCTCATGCGGAGTCTCGTAAAGGAGTTCAAGATTTCGCTTATACCTATACATGTACATATATGTTCTGACCGCTTTCTCGGGAGTGCTATAACATGGGATATTGTTCTTGAAGAATAGTTTTCTCGCATCTTCTATCTCTGCTCCGCCACCCATCCAAACCGTTAATACGGGTTTAATCTTCTCAAGCGCCAGATCTATTATTGCTTCAGCGAGCTCCTTGGGCTTCGCAGCTCCTTGAGGAGTATAGATCACCACTATCCCATCCACGTTTGGATCATTTAGACACACCTTCAAAGCGCCGACGTATCTCTCGACATCCGCGTCTCCAATAACGTCTATAGGGTTTCCCTTACTCCAATGAGGTGGAAGAATAGAGTTTAATGTATCCATGGATTCCTCTGAGAGCTTTGCAAGCTCTCCACCATAATCTATCACAACATCTGCAGCGATCACGCCTGGGCCACCGGCATTCGTCACTATCGCGAGTCTCGGTCCAGCTGGAAGATATCTTGAGTCTAAGACGCTTGCGCAATTGAATAGGTCTTCTATCTCGTCAACCCTGATTGCTCCGACTCTCTTGAACGCTGCGTCATAGACCTCGAAGCTCCCAACCATGGCCCCCGTATGCGATCTCGCCGCTCTCGCTCCAGCCTCGTGTTTTCCAGGCTTCAGAATTATGATAGGCTTCGTTCTCGCGAATCCCCTGGCAGCACTCATGAATTTTCTAGCTCTCTTAATATCCTCTATTCCTTCCATGTAGATTAGGATGCTCTTCGTATAAGGGTCTTCTCCAAGATAATCTATCAGGTCTCCGAAGTCTATGTCGAGCATCGATCCAAGGGAGATGAACATGCTGAAACCCACGTGAGCGGTTATTGCCCAATCGAGTATAGCCGATCCCAGAGCCCCACTCTGGGAGATGAAGGCTATCTGACCAGGCTCGGGCATCTTCCTCAAGAAGGTTGCATTAAGCTTTATGTGAGGTCTTATAAATCCGAAGCAATTCGGCCCAAGAATCCTTAGATTATATTTTTCCTTAATTTTTTCTATCTGTTTCTCAAGCTTCTTCCCTTCTTCTCCAACTTCTCTAAATCCCGCCGAGATTATCACTACTCCATCTACTCCAGCTTCACCGCACTCCTCGATGATCTTCGGAACTATTTTTGCGGGAACAGCTACTATCGCGAGATCTATATGCTTCGGCACATCTTTTATGCTCGGATAGCATTTTAATCCCAAGACCGTCTCTCGATTCGGGTTTACCGGGAAGATCTCCCTCTCTTCCTTCCCAAGTAGGAGATTCTCCATTATAGCTCTCCCAACAGATCCCTCGCGCTCAGTGGCGCCTATCACAGCAACGGTCTCTGGATCGAACATCCGCTCAATACTCCCCATCGCCCTCTCCCAACCGATAATCGCTAAAGCTGCCTAATAGTCATTTGTCGTTTTGATTTAGAGTGCTATACTCAATCAACTTTTATCTTCTTCGCTTATAGGCCTAAGATGCTACGGCGAATGTCTAACAGAAGACATATATGGCATTAAGGCCCAAGCATGAAGCCATTGTATAATTCAGTTGTTGAGACTAGGATCTCTATGGAAATCATGTAAAGGATGTGGACTGCAACTATGAAATGGTTTATCTTAATCGTTATTCCTTGTTTATGTTGGCCAAAGGCGATGAGGAGTGAACGTCGCGTAGGAGCGGGGTATGATCCTCGATGAATTCACCTCCTCTCGGCTGAGCCGGCCAAAACGGTTCATCTAGGCTTTAGGGCCACGATGCTCTCAATCAAGGGAGTTTGCGGAAATTGATCTATCAATACAATCTCATCTATTTTGTAGCCGAGCTGTCTTATGTCTCTGAACTGGGTCTCAGGATTACATGAAACATAGACTATTCTCCTCGGCTTAGCTTTCCTCAACTTCTTGACGAGCTTATAGCTTAAGCCCGTTCTCGGAGGATCGAGAACTATGTAATCATACTTCACGGATACTTTTTCAGCTCTCTCATTTATCAACTCAACATTCTTCACCCGATTCTCTCTCAGATTCATCTCAGCTATCTTAACCGCCGTCTCATTCTCCTCGACTGCATAAACTCTAGCCGCGAGTTTCGCCAAATCCAATGTGAACGTTCCTATTCCAGAATATAATTCCAAGATCTCTTCACATCCCCTTATATCGAGCATCTCCACCACGCATCGAATGAGCTTATTCAAAGTATATGGATTCGGCTGGAAGAACGTGTTCGGATGAAGGTGATAGACTCTCGAATCGATTTTCTCCACTATGGTTTCAGATCCCTTAAAGACTCGGAGGCTTTCAGCTCTAGCGTCATCTCTAATCCCTGGATTTACTCCTAAGATGAGGCTTGAAATCTTTATCCCCATGCTTTCAAGTTCTTCCGAGAATTTGTCGAGCTTCTCCTCCAAATCTTTGAAGGATGTGATGAAGATCATCCGCTCATTCGTGAATTTTCCCTCGATCACGCTCAAGAATCTGATCAATCCTCTTCTCTCAACTCTATTCCATCCGCATAATCCATGTCTCAGCATGTATTCCTTGAATATTCTCCTTATCTCGTCAGCTTCAGGAGAGAGTAGGAGACATTCCTCTAGATCTACGATCTCCCACCACTTGCCCCTAACGTTCAATCCTATTCTCAAATCCTCTGAGACCGCGAAATCCATCCTATTCCTGTAATAGTATTGTTTTGGAGATGGATATACTTCATCGACTTTTATGCCGAATAGCTCTTCGACGCGCTTAACCTTCTCTTCAAGCTGATCCTCATAGGGTTTATCGAGATATGAGCATCCACCGCATACTCCAAAATGTTTACAGATTTTCATAATTTCTCGATCGCCGCTCTCAGGTCTTCGGCGGCCTTCTCAGGGTAAACAGTGTTCACGTGGATTCCGATTCCAATATCGACGACCATGGGCATGAGGATCCTCGGTATGAGCTCCAAGTGCCAGTGAAAATCATCCACGTCTTTCGCGGCTGTGTGGAGGACTAAGTTGAATGATGGATTATCTAAGACCATGTTCAACGCTTTGTAGATCGTTGAGAGTATGCTTGAAAGCTCCATCAATCTTCGATCATCTAAGTCTATGAATCTCCTTAAGTGGTCTTTCGGCGCTATGAGGATCTCATATGGTTCCCTGCTTGCCCATGGGCAGATGGCCATGAAGTTCTCGGTCGAGATTATTCCCCTGGATCCAGAAACTTCCTTAACCCAATCACATAGAAGACACTTACCTTTTCTAAGTCTTTTAGCTTCTATCTCGATTATCTCAGGAGTTATTGGAGTGGCGAAGACATGGGTGTGTGGATGTCTAAGGGATCCTCCAGAGTTTGGGCCATGATTCTTCCCAAATCCGGCGAACTTCACATATTGATAGCTTTCAAGCTCCTTCAACCTCTCTCTGACCGTTAATAGGGAGAAGTATATTTGATCTACTGTCATCTTCCATGGATCGGCGTCGTGTTGAGGTGTATCTATCATGACTTCATGATGCCCTCTCGCTTCTTTCATCTCTTCACCCATCTTTATGGTGTCGTTTACCGTGAAGGCCGGATAGAGGTTTGGAATTATCTTCACGATCCAGTCCTTAATTCTCTCATCACCCTCCTCCTTCAAGAACTTCAATCCCGAATCTGATCTAGTTAAAACTATGACTGCGGGCATGAGTATGTGTTCCTTTCCTGGGCAGAACGGGCATTTACCTGGATCATCTATTAGAGGTGGAGCTTTCTCACCCATCTCAACAGGTCTCTTAGCCCTCTCAGGCGCATATGAGATCCATCTCCCTGTTAACGGATCTCTCCTAAGCTCAGGCATACAGATATATCCATCAAGCCTTTTCAAAAATCTGAACTCGGTTTTGGGAAAAGCTTAATTCCAACTTTAGATACTCGCATTTGAATCATTAAAATGATGCTTGGATGAGGGATGAGAACTCGCCTTGAAATCATCATCTTGGATCATAATGGTTTTGGGTGTGGCCGGAGTCGGCAAGACGACCTTCGGCCAACTCTTGGCGGAGAAGCTTGGAGCGAGGTTCATAGATTTGCCAGCTTATGTTAAGCTCCATAAACTCTATAGTGGATATGATGAGCGCGCTCAAGCATATATCGTGGACTTCAGGAAGATTTCGATAAAACTTGGCCAAGAGCTTAGAGACGAGAAGGCGGTTGTGGCCTCGATCTATCCATTCAAGCCTAGAGGAGTCGAGGTCAAATCCATTATAATCTTGAGATTAAGGCCGGATAAGCTGATCGAAGTCTTGGAGTCTAGAGGTTATCCGAGGTGGAAGATAGCTGAGAACGTGTCAGCGGAACTTGTAGATGAACCCCTCGCCGAGGCACTCAAAAAATTCGATGAAGAGAAAGTGATCCAGCTAAATGTAACCGATAAGGATTTCAAGATTCTCGCCGAAAGGGTTGCGGAAGCATTTGAGGCTGGAGTTGAGCGAGAACTCAGCCAATCGATAGATTGGGTCAAAGTCTTAGAGTCTCTCGGACTGCTCGATGAAGTGTTAGAGTATTTATCGAAATACGGCGGTGGAGAAAATCTATTTTAGCTGGACTCCTTAGGCTCATGTTGAGAAAGTTGTCCAAGAGATGCTTAACTCAAGCTAACTGGTTTTGACTAATATCCCAGCTAGGGGTGATTCTATATGGAGGCTAAACTCGATAGAAAGGACTCTGTAACACTATACAGGTTTAAGAAGCTGATAAAAGAACTTGAGTCGAAAGTCGGTAGGGGAACAGAGCTCATCTCGATCTATATTCCCCCGAGAAAGCCGATCAGCGAAGTAATAGGCTATCTAAGACAAGAGTATGCGACCGCCGCTAACATAAAGTCCAAGACTACTAGGAAGAATGTTCGAGACGCAATTGAGAGCGCTATTCAGAGGCTTAAGCTCTTCGATAGAGCTGGACCAACGGGATTGATAATCTTCAGTGGAGCGATCCCGCAGAATGGAGGCCCTGGAAGCGAGAAGATCGAGGTCTATCATATAATTCCACCCGAACCCATAAACATACTCCTCTATCGATGTGACAGTAGATTCTATGTTGAACCCCTGAAGGATCTCTTAAGGGAGAGGGATGTCTATGGAATACTGGTGATAGATAATGAGAAAGCCGCGGTAGCCGTGATTAAAGGTAGGCGCATCGCCGAGCTTAAGACCTTCACATCAGGAGTTCCTGGAAAGCATAGAGCTGGAGGCCAATCCGCGAGAAGATTTGAGAGACTTAGGGAGATGAATCTAAACGAATACTACAAGAGGGTTGCGCAACACGCGAATCAGATCTTCTTGAAGTATCCTGAGATAAAGGGGGTGATCGTTGCTGGACCTGGCCCCACGAAAGAAATATTCGTCGATAAAGGTTACCTCCATTATACGCTCAAAGATAAGATCCACTTAGTTGACACATCTTATTCAGGCGAAGAGGGTGTTAGGGAGGCGATCAAGAGATCTGGAGACCTATTGAGAGATCTTAGGATGGTTAAAGAGCAGAACCTAGTTAAAAGATTCCTGAGCGAGGTCTCGAAGGATAATGGTTTAGCGGTCTATGGCGAGAAGGAGATCGTGAAGGCCATGAAAAGCGGGTTGCTCGATACTCTCCTAATAGTGGAGGACCTCGACAAGGTTTTAATCAAGATTAGATGTGGGAATTGTGGAGCAGAATACATGCATACTTTGAGCGAGAAGGAGAAGATAACTAAGCTTCCGCAAATACTCTCACAGCCATGTAGTAAATGCGGCTCAAAGTCGCTGGAAGTCGTTGAGGAAAGATCTTTAGTCGATCACTATATCGAGGAAGCTGAGAAACATGGCGTTAAGGTTGAGCTCATCTCATCACAGCATGAGGAAGGAGATATGCTTAAGAGAGCTTTCGGAGGAATCGCTGGATTCTTGAAGGGGTATATGAGATGAGCGTAGAGAAACTATTGGATAAGGTATACTTGATAGATACCCATGGCCTAGGATTCGAGAAATGTATTGGAGCGTATTTAATCAAGGATGAGAAGACCGCCTTGATCGACGTCGGCCACGCGTCTTCCATAAATAATCTATTAGCCGGCGTAAAGGCCGCTGGAGCAGATCCATCAAGAATAGATTATATAATCTTAACCCACATCCATCTCGATCACTCGGGAGCTGTTGGCAAGCTCACAAGAATCTCCAAGAAATCTCTGGTTAAGGCTCATCCAAGGGCGGTTAAACATCTCATAGATCCGTCGAGACTCATCTCATCGGTTAGGGAGGTTTATGGAGCTAAAGCGGAGAGATTTGGAGAGATCTTGCCCGTCGATGGTGATAGGGTTGAAGAGGTTGCCGATGAAGAGGAGATTAAGCTCGGCTCGCTCACCCTAAGACTCTATCTAACCCCTGGACATGCTCCACACCACATCTCAGTCCAGCTCATTGAAGGAAAAGCCCTCTTCTGCGGAGACGCCTTATCCATGAAGATTCCATCCTTCAAGCATGATATTCCACAAACCCCTCCGCCGAGCTATATCCATGAGCAGGCGATTCAAAGCATTAAGAGGTTTATGGATCTTGAAATAGAGGTCGTCCTAAGACCGCATTACGGCTCCATGAGGATCTATCCAAGATTCTTCGATGATCAGATAGCGTTATTGAACTGGTGGAGGAAATTCGTCTACGAACTTGTTGCTGAGAAATCTGAAACATCCTTTGAAAGCGTGTTGAAATCTTATCTTGAAAAGGTTGGAGAAGAAGGGGCTCCGCCGTTCATCGAGGAGAATCTCAGGGTCTCATTCGATGGCATGGTCAAATATCTTAAGAGGGTAGGGCTCATCTAACAGTCTTCGTCGAGCAGTCTCTTAATGGATGATATTATGGGAATCCATCGATCGTTTTCGATCAATTTAGAGCGATAATTTCGATTTTTGAAGGAGTATA
>JAGGRY010000007.1 GCA_021159365.1 Nitrososphaerota archaeon
GAGTCTAAGCGAAATATGGGAGATCGAGAAGATGATCTCGAAAGCGGCTGAAGTCCTCAATGAATTAAGCGTGATAAAGGTTGAAGAGAAGCTCAGAGCTGATCTTGGGAGATCTGAGCCTATTAAAGAGAGATTCTATGAAGTTAATAACTTGACAGCTTTATTGAGGATATTCAGCTCCGACCAAGAAATAGATCGCTACCGTTATGAGGTTTCAGGCATGATTTAGCGTCTAAATCCTAGCTCAGTTTCCTTCAGCTACTCCATGACCTCGAATCAACTCAGAGCTTAATTGAAGAGTTTTTCACGGGTTCGCGGGCCTATACTTAAGCGTTGTGGACGATTAGTGCAAACCTCTCTAAAAATAGCTATCTGATGATCTATTTGATGAACGTGTCAAGAATTAGGAAACCGGATCTGAAGATCGTGGTAATGATTGCCGCCGCGGTAACCATAGCAGTTATGCTAGCGACTTCATCGGCATATGCTTCATCCGCAAATCTCGACGTCGTGGCAGAGCATCCGAAGATCATTAAAAAATTAGATGTTCTCGAGACCGTGATCACATCCGTTGATAATTCGTCAATAACAATAGTTGGAGATGGCGGTGAAGAGATAAGACTTCTAGCCATGGGCAGGTGGTTAATCATCTCTGAGGAGATCATTCCGAACACCAATTGGGCTGATGCGATGAGTTATGTTGAGAATGGAGAGGCAACCGTCGTCATGGGCGTGGTGACCAGAGGTAATGAAACCCATCACATATGTTTGGGATTAAAGCAGGGAGAACTGATCATGTTTAGGCCGATCTTATTGAGGATCTATGCGGCGGGTCATAGACATACGAAGACATACATGGGTCCGAGAGGTGAACTCGTAGCTAAGGGCGAGAACTATATGATCCTTGAAAGAGATAGTCGTAGAGTGATCGCAGTAACTGGTGGAAGGTGGATTAAGGCTGGAGGCGGAGAAGTGACTTGGAGCAACGTTGCGGATGAGTTCCACGTTGGAGACACTGTGAGATTATTCTGCCATAACATCTTGGTCATGAGGAAGGAGTTCTCCGACGTATTCGGGATAGACGCCTTTATCTGGGGATATAGCGGAGCGATAATAGATCTCACCTCCGGAGCAGCCTTATCGAGAGCCTAGACGCATAATTTTCCTATTTTTTGATCCACACTGAAATGGAGCGAAAACAATCTTTAATTATTTAATGGCATATTCACCACACAGACTAGAGGTTGATCTAAAAATGTCAGATGGCCTTAAGATTCCGGATAAAATGATGGCCGTGGTTCTTTCAGGTATAGGCGAAGAAAACCTCAAGCTGGAAATCGTTGATGTGCCGGAATGCGGAGATAATCAATTATTAGCGAGAGTTGATGCTGTCGCTGCATGCGCCTCAGATAACAAGATAATCGACCAAGGATCAAATCACCCATTACTCTATGGATGGGATATTTCGAAGTATCCCATAACGATAGGGCATGAAGGAGTAATAACGATTGTCAAGGTTGGAAAAAATCTGAGAAACAAATACAAGGTTGGGCAGAGATTCGCGGTTCAGCCAGCTGTTCCAACAAAACCATATAATCACAGGGAAAGATACAGGGATCCCGATAAGATAGAGAAGATCGTCGTGGGCTACACACTTCCAGGCCTATTCTCCGAATATGTCTTAATCACCGAGGAAGTCATTAACACGGGATGCTTGATCCCCGTTCCCGATGAAAACATCCCACACTTCGCAGTCGCGTTAGCTGAGCCAATTGCATGCGTTATAGCAGCTCAACATAGAATAGTCCACGTCTTGAAAGATAGTCGAACTTCCCAGAGATATGTCGAGATAGGGCCCAAGAAAGGTGGAGTCACCCTAATCATAGGCGACGGGCCTATGGGGCTTATCAACGCTGACGTCGCGATGAGCTTTGGCCCGAAAAAGATAATAGTGTCAGGTCACCATGAGAGGCGGATCAATAGAATCAGGAAAGCTTTAGCGGAGAGAAGTAAAAAGTTCGGAATATCCTTGATATGCACTCTATCGGATAATTTAGAGAAAGTGATAGAAGAGGAGACTGGTGGGAGGGGCGCGGATGACGTAATAGTTGCAGCTGGGAAGGTTGAAGCTCACGAAGAAGCCTTGAGATATGTTGCGCGCAGGGGTGTCGTACACTTCTTCGGGGGACTCCCATCAAGTAAGAGATTCCTTCAACTTGATACTCATAGAATTCACTACGATGAGGTAACGATAGTGGGGTCGAGTGGAAGCGATCCATCAGATATAGCTACGGCGTTAGATATGATCGCTAAGGGGCTAATCGATCCCAGAAATTATGTTGTTAAGTGCGGGGGACTGGATTCCGCGATCTCTTTGATAAAGGCTGTGAAGAGAAGGATGATAGATGGAAAGGGCATAATCTATCCGCATGTCAGACATCCATTATTCGATGTTGAGAGATGGGGGCCTGAGGAGGAGAGAAACTTCCTAAAAAGAAACTTGAAGAATAAAGTTTAACTTAACCTACGAATGGGTTAACACGGTGAAGAAGATAATCATCTTCGGAGTGGAAAACATAGGAAGGCTGCTTATGACAGGCTAGTGAAGCGCTTAACGAGAAGAGGAAATATATCGAAGACTTAATTCCACGTATCGCCAATAAGGCTTTAGGAGACACATTATACAGGCTTGGAAGAGATATTCAACGAAAGATCTCGAGGAATGATAGACTCGTTGGAGCATTATTACTTGACTTTAAACATCATATACCAGCTCCCTCAACCACTCTCAACATCGCCGCGGCGATCCTCTATAGAGGAAGGGATGAAAAGGGAAGACTATATACTCACAAATGTATGCGGACTTGATCCTGAGAAGGAGCGGGAGCTAATTAAAGAGATTAAAGACGCATACGAGTTCATCTCAAAGAATCCCAAAGAGTGGCTAACGTGGCTCAAGAATCACATGCCTAGCCGAGCTTTATCCAAGAAGGGGTGAATTAAATTTATAACAACTCATTGCTAGTCTAGAGTTGAATGAGGAGCTTATCTAGGATTCCGATAAAAGTCGTGTTTGAAGAAGTCGGCGAATATCATGGAGAGTTCATTAGATTCTATGCGCCGATAACAGTTCAACAACTGCTAAAACTACTACCGATTGAGGGAGCTGCCGCGAAATGGGATTACGCAATATACTTTCAGGTAGATTTGAGGAGGGGTGCTGAACGCGAAGTCAAGCAGGTCAGAGCCGGGGATATCCTCTATTGGCCGCCGAGTCAGTATCTAGTCATAGCCTATAGAGATGCTGTTCCACCAGCTCAGATGGTTAAGGTGGGAAGATTGAAGGGAGAGTTCTCAAAGCTTGAGGATCTGAGACCTGGAGCTAGGGTGAGAATAACGAGGCTTGAGTGATCATTTTTTCCGCTTCTTCGGCTTCTCCTCTTTAGGCTCTTCCACAGTCATCTTTATCGGCGCATAAATCCGAAGTCTATGATCTCCCTCAATGAGTCTAAGTTTTCCTTGTTCAGTAAGCCTCTTCAAGATATCTTTTGAGATCGAGATCCTTATTCCAAACTTCTCAGACAGAGTATATGGAGTTATATATGGCTGAGTCTTAATGAACGACTCGACTTCATCCAAACTTGGCGGAGTTACTCCAGCAATGGATTTATCTCTGACTTCCACGGTCTTTCCAACCTGTTGCTTCTGTTTAAGAAGCCTTTTCTCAAGCTGCTTTAGAGTCGGCTTCTTTGGACCTCCCAACCCTCATTCCACCAACTCATAGACTGAGTCCTCCAAAATAAATTCATTTTCGAATGATCAAACTATTTTAGAGGTAGTTGAGGCTGAAAGAATTCTTAGTGGAGAAGCTGCCGGAGGTGGATCCAGAGCTCCTACCATCTCGTGCTAGGATCATGGGCGGAGTTGCATTGATCAGGCTCAGGCCAGAGCTCGATAAACTCGAGGAAGAGATCGGGAGGCTTCTACTGGAATTTTATCGAGTTAAAGCAGTTTACAGGATCTATGGCGTTACGGGAATTGAGCGGAGGCCTATGATCAAGCATCTCGCTGGTGAAGGGGTGAAGGAAATAATTCATAGAGAGTATGGCTGCTGTTTCAAACTCGATCTAACGAGGCTCATGTTCTGCTTAGGAAATAGCTTTGAGAGATTGAGGATGGCGGCGTTAACTAGGGACGGTGAAGTCGTCTTAGACATGTTCGCTGGAATAGGACAGTTCACAATACCGATCGCAGTTTTATCGAATCCAAGCAAGATCTACTCAATAGAGCTTAATCCAGAAGCTTATGGATATTTATTGGAGAACATCAAGCTAAATGGGGTTGAAGATAAAGTTCAAGCAATCCTCGGAGACTGCGTCGAGATAGTGCCCAAAAAATTTAGGGGAATCGCCGACAGGATAATTATGGGATACTTCCATGGAACTATGAAGGCTTTACCAGCAGCTCTTTCAGCGCTTAAACCGATCGGCGGCATAATTCACTTCCATGAACTCGCCAGAAGAGGTTCTGAAGAGAGATTTGTAAAGCATGTCATTGACGAGATTGAGAGCCGAGGATGTTTGGCCAGGCTATTGAATTGGAGAAAGGTGAAATCTTATTCTAAGACCAGGAATCATATTGTAATTGATTTGCTCGTGATAAGGCGTTAAAGGAAACAGAAGTCTTGAACACATTTTTCTTAAGGTCTCGCACACGCTAGTTTATGAGCGGTCCTCATGGCATACTTGCACATATTTACAAAATATCTTCAAAAACTTTACAGATTCGATTCGAATTAAGCTCGTCATAACAGATAAATCTAAATCTCGGTAAATGATTTTACTGGTTAGTCTGAAAGGATAGGGCAGAGGCGAATTAGGATATAGAGACGGCCAGGTGAAATTGGATGCTAAGCCCTACGGAGAAGCTCGAAGCATTGTCACGAGGCTATAGCTTAGAGGAGCTTATGGAGTATCAGGAATTAAGGGGCGTCGCCCTCATTAGGGACTTAGAAACCGGTATTCAAAAAATATACTCATATTCCTTTGCAAAGTTTCTTGAGGACAGAAATCTGGCGGAGATCATAAGCGTGGCTGAGACCGTTCAAGGATTGATGAGAAATAGAAGTGAGATGACTCGACAAAATGTGCAGGACACGGTCTACAAGATGACGATAGTCATAGAGAGATTGGAGAAGATATTGAAGTCCAGTAAATCCGAGAAAGGAAAACGTCTAGATGAAGCTAAGATCATTAAAAGGAGCTAAAAATTATTCAGACTATTATACTCGCAGCATTAGCTATTCTAGGCCATCTTTCAGCAGCTTCCTTGGCGACAGGTCCTCTTATCTCCGTCGCCTTGATGTCTCCTTCTGGGGTGACTAAGACCGCCGCTGTGTCCTCGAACATGATCCATGTTCCATCAGGTCTTCTATACGGCTTCTTCTGCCTAACTATCACTGCGTGCAAGACCTTCTTCCTCAGATCTATAGGTCCTTTCTTAACCGTAACCGATACGAGGTCTCCGACGCATGCGCATGGATGTTGTCTAAGCCTAGTCTTGATCCCGTGGACTTGGATTATCTTCAATATCTGCGCTCCAGAGTTATCGGTGCATAGGATCTCAGATCCGACGTTTATCGTCCTAGGTATATTTGGCCTCCGCTCAAGGATTCCGACAGCGGCCACAGCCCTACTTCTCCTAGACATCCGTCATCCACCCATCAAGCAAACATTCGCCGAGGCTTTAAACTTCACTCCTTGGCTAAAGCTTCTCTATGACGACGAAGCTCACAGTCTTACTTATCGGCCTACACTCAGCTATCTTAACCTTATCCCCCTCTTTAACATCAATACATGGCGGGAGATGGGCTGGAATATTGCTTCTCCTCCGCTCATATCGCTTATACTTCTTGACGTAATGTAGATATTCTCGCCTAACGATGACCGTTTTCGGAGCCCTCTTCTTATACACGACTCCGGTTAAAATTATTCCTCTAACCTTAAGGTGGCCATGGAATGGGCAATTAGGATCGTTGCACTCCTTTTCAGGAGGCTTAACCGGTATCCCGATATTCTTCACAACCATCTTTCAAGTGACCTCCAATCCTCCCACGTCTTCATAATGGGTAAATAAAAGCCTTAAACGCTGACTACCATCTCCTAACCCTCTTCTTCAACCTCTCCTCAGGTCTTCCAACGAGCATTTTACCATCAACCAGAACTTTCTCGTTTGATGGAAGCTGAAATTCGAAGAAATACGCTTCTTTCGGCAAAGAGATTATTCTTCCATCGTCTCTCAAAATTCTCAACATATTCCTCGTCTCGCCAACTACTTCACCAACATGAACGCGGTCTCCCTTAGACGGCCTAGCTTTAACCCTTAAGCCTAAGAGTTCATGTCTAAGAATATTCCTCGGAGTTAAAGTCTTCATCATTCTAAAGGAGCATAGACCGCGTTAAAGTGTTTTCATCTATAACTTAACACCGCGTTCCCTCAAAATCGTTAGAATTCTCGCTATTCTTCTCCTCATATTTCTGACGAGGGCCGTCTTTTCAAGTCCTCCTCCGGCCACGGTCTTACTTCTAGTCAAGATTAGTTCAGCTCTAAGTCTATCAAGTTCTTCTATCAATTCCTTCGTGCTCTTCTCTCTAAGCTCCCTGACTTCCTTCACCACCGCTCTCAGCCTCCTCTTTCACCATAACCTTACTAACATCTATCTTGATTTCCTCAGGCATAGGGGCGTCAGGTGGATAGATCTTGACCTTGATCCCAAATACTCCTGTCTTTAAGAGGATCGAAGCCTTACCGACCTTCACATATCTTAAGGCTAAGTCTCCCGACTTAGGCATAATTCCGGCTGAAAACTTCTCAGTCCTATGCCTCGCAGAGGTTAATTTTCCACTAATCTCTATCTCACATCCTCTCGCGCCGGCTTCCATTATTCTCCTCAAAGCCCAGAATGCGACTCTCCTATGTCTAACCCCTCGCTCAATCGCTTGAGCTATCCTCCTCGCCATGACATGCGGGTTTAGCTCCGGAACCTCTATCTCCGCAACGGTTACATTCGGGTTCTCGATCCCAAACTTCTCTTCAAGCTCTCTTGAAATCTCCTTAATCGTCCTGCCTCTCGACCCGATAACTCTTCCAGGTCTCATGGCATAGATTGTAATCCTCGTCCCAATCGGGGTGAAGAATATGTCAACTCCTCCAAATCCAGCATCTTTTAGCTTCTCAGCCAAATATTCATGGATTTCAGCTTTCTTCATCTTATCTTTCAAGATCTTCTTTATCGCGGACAAGCTACTCCCTCACCTCCCCTATGACCTCGATATGGACTAGAACCTTATCATATGGGGTTGCTCTTCCAAAAGCTCTCTCAATAAACTTTCTAATCCTCCTACCTTTATGAGCGGCGGCGTGAACTATTACTACATCATCTGGATCAAGTCCCTTGAAGTCCGCGTTCGCCTCAAGGCTATCCAAGAGCTTCAGCATGAGCTTAGCGACCTTCACGGGGTATCCTCCAGGTCCCTTGGTCTGCCCATGATGAGCTCTGTTCTTATTGTATCTTCTATATGGGATCATCCTCTTCTTCGCCACCACATCCTCTAAGAGCTTTCTAGCCTCTGGAAGCTTTAACCCTAGGATCGCTCTACAAACCTCTCTAGACCATTTCGGAGAGACATCGACCTCTCTCAGGCTAGCCTTAACGGTTCTAGCCTTATCGACCTCTTGAACCGAGTATCCCCAGTGAGGCATCGGCGTTCTTCTCCCGTCAACCGCTTACCTAGCCGCTATTTTAGCTTAAATGGATTGAGGAGATGGTTTCCATCAAGCTGAATTAACTATTAGGTTCAATAGCCGGAGAACGCTTATTAGCATAACCCTCCAAATAATCCTGAGAAGTTTGATTGGGGAAAAGTTCGCCGCATTATTGGTTATAGCTCTTCTACTTTGCTCCAATATTCTTCTATTCTCAACGGTTTCTGGGATGAGGGTAGTTGAGCATCATGCGGTGAGTACGAGATCAAAGGCCAGAGATCCAGTAATAGGTTTAGTTTTAACTATAGTGGGATTGGCCTTCACGATAATAGATCATCTACCAGGTCCAGATGTGCCATCGGCCAAGATCGTGGACTTCGATATATCGACCAAAGAGCTTAGGGTGGGCGAGATAATCGAGGTGACGGGTAAAGCGAGGGTCAATCTAGGACACGTAGTCGACTGCGGCCTATTCACATGTGATTATAACGATGCAACCGTCAAAGTATGCGCCGAGGTCAGATCAACTCATAAGAAGACATGTTTTCAGGAAGAGTTCAGCAGTCTCGCGGATCTGAGGAGACGTTTTGGATTAGGTCCTCAAGATCAGATACAGGTCGATGGAGATAAGCCCACAGTAGACATAGATTTCAGCTTTGAGGTCGAAGGAGCGAGTGATGAACTGAATAATGGAAATGACGCTGTCACGGTGACGGTTGAGGTTACTGGAGCCGAGGGAGGGCATATAGGCCAAGACCCATACGTCACCGCGACGGACTCGAAGACGAAGCCGTTTAAGGTTAGGAAGGCGTATAAGGTGAACTGGAAGCAGCCTAGAGGGAAGACGATAATCCAGGGAGGGGAAGTCCCTAATTTCTTCGAGGAGACCATGAATATCGAGAGCTTGACAACGGCGAAGATTTTCGTCGAATATGCTCAACTCGACAAGAACATCAGGAAAGGCGTCTGGATCAAGCCCCTGCAAAGCAAGGACATCTTAACAGATATTGAGCCATGCCCCTCAAGGGAGGGAGATCCAGAGGGAGGAGCCCCGATCAAGATAAAGATGGAGCCGAGGAAGGTTAGGGTGATAGTTGACCTGAAGTACTCGAAGGATCACGCTCATACACTCGAAGACTTCGGCCCCGAATACGCCACATGCCTCTGCTATCAAGAATACTGTATAGGGGTTGAGGATCCCGACCCCGTGCCTCAGCCGAAGACATCGGATCCGATATTGAGCGGAATAGTGGTGGATGTTGATGGAAACCCGATAAGCGGCGTATTGGTCACCTTATCCGAAATTAATGGAACGGAAGTGAAGTCGACCGTGACTGGAAGCGATGGATCATTCGGGTTCAACATAGAGGCAGGAGTCCTCTGGATCCTCAGAGCATCAAGCGACGGATACATAGACTATGAATCCCCGATAGTAATCTGGGAAGATGAATCCATAAAGATAGTCTTGGAGAAGAGGGCATATTCAGTAACGGGCAAGGTCGTCGATGAGAGTGGTAAACCTGTCACCGCTGAAGTCTTGTTAGAGGGAGAGGGAGAAGTCTATAAGACCGTGACCGATGAAAATGGGACCTTCGGATTCTATCAAATACTCCCATACGGATTTAGAGGAAATCTAAGCATCTCAGACCTCGAGTTTTCAAGAGAATTCTACGAGCAAGTTAGAGAGATAGAGGTGAAAGACGATCTAGACCTAGGGACCATAGTTCTTAAGGAGAGGCCGCTACCTCATCCGCCGATCCTAGCAAACATCACTGGAATAGTATCGGATTCAAATGCAAGGGCTCCGATCCCAAATGTCAGGGTAAAACTGGTCGAAGCTTCAACCAATATACTGCTCGACTCAGCGACAACCGATTATCTTGGAAGATTTAACCTGAATGGTGAGACGGGGAAGAAGGTGTACGTGGTCGCGGAGGTTGAAGGTATAGAGCCCGTGAAGACAGATGTATTTACCATTACTGGAAACCTAAACCTATTCGACTTCAAGCTCCCATTAACGCTTCCACCAGTAGATTTTAGTAAACTGATAGACGAGCTGGAGAAGAGAGTGAAGGTTGCCGAGGAAGAAGAGGAGAAGCTAAGAGCCGAGAGCGAGTTATTGAAATCAAAGATAAAGTCGCTTGAGGATGATCTTGAAGAAGCCTTAACCACGTTGGAGAAGACCCGAAGAGAGCTGGATGACGCTAAGGCCGATCTAAAGGAGGCGCTTCAGCAACTGTTAGACGCCAAGTCTGAGATAGGAGACCTCAAAGCCGCAAATGCGAAGCTCAAGTCCGAGCTAAACATGACCAGAGAAAACCTGATCAAATATGGAGAGGAGATCAAAGAATTACGCGGCAAGGTTGCGTCGGCTGAAGGCAAAATAATCATGTGGCAGATAATATCGATTATAACCTTCATAGTTGGCCTCGCTGCGATGTATATCGTCCAGAAGCTGATGAAGGTCAAAAGGCCTCGAGAATACTTCGAATATTAACGAAGAAATCGTCGATCAAATCTTCCTCAGATGAATAGCCATGAGAATGAGGCCTGCGATCAAGAGGATGAGCGAGGCTACTAGTTGAAAGATCATGACAAATCTGAGCGGATGTAGGATTGTGTAGGCGGTCGCGATGGTCGATGGACCGAGTAGAAGCGCTCCGATCAGGAAGAGAATGAATCCGATGATGAGCGTTGAATGCTTAGATAAGTTTAGAGATGAGATTAAAGGTTTATTGCTTCCGGCTTTTGGGATTAAGAAGACCGCTGCGAGATAGAGTATGGCCATGGCCGCCGGTGAGACTATGAAGAGAGCCACCGCCAACAATCTCAAGATATTTGGATCTATGTTCAAATATTCTCCCAATCCACCCATGACCCCTGCTATGATTCTATCCTTCTCCGATCTCAGAAGCCTTCGCGGAACTCTACTCAACTCGATCAATATTTGCTTCATTTCCTTAAAAGCTTTGACCAAAGATTTAACTTCACGTGAAATCTCAAGGTAATTGATGACCAAAGTCTCAGAGATTATGGACGAGATTTTACAACAATCATCTTTAACACATGTCTCAAGGAGATTGCTTGATTTCCTCAAGAAGTCTGGAGTCTCGCTTAACATAGAGTTATCCACGGTTGATAAGAAATTTATCAGGGATCTCGCGAACAAGCTCATAGACTTTGGAATAGAGTCTGAGAAGTTGAAGAAGTTCTTCGAGCTATTCGCTTTAAGGGTTAGAGAGTTTAGAGAAGATTTGATCGAGGAGATCGAGGCAAAGTTGAAGCCCGCCGAAATCCCGAGGGATATTAGAGTTAAGGGGTTTGATGAAATCATTAAAGAAGTGGATTTCAGGAACGCTGTGATGGAAGCGAGAAGATGCTTGGCATGTATTCCACCAAGATGCGTTAAAGCATGTCCAATAAGCTTCAGCGTCCCAGCATTTTTAAAATTCGTGGCAAACGGGAAGATCGAAGACGCCTATAAACTCGGATTAAGATTCACGCCGCTACTCGGTGTATGTGGAAGAACATGTATCGGATATTGCGAGGATGCTTGCACTCTTGGAGAGATCGGGTTTAAGCCGGTCTCAATCAGATTGATCAAAAGAGCTGTGACTGAAAACGTCGATAAAATAAAGCTTCAACCAAATCCGAAGCCGAGTAAAGAGATTAAGGTTGCGGTAATCGGCTCGGGTCCAGCGGGGCTCACAGCCGCCTATCACTTGAGGTTGATGGGATACTCGGTCACGGTCTTTGAGGCATCGGAGGAGATTGGAGGCATGCTCGCTCAAGCGATCCCAGATTATAGACTTCCGAAGAAGGTCTTGGATGATGAGATTAAGATCTTGGAGAGTATTGGAGTTGAGTTTAAGACTTCCACGAAGATAGGAGATGAATTCGGGATAAACGAGCTCTTCAAGATGGGGTTTAAGGCGATATTCATCTCAACCGGTGCTCACAAGTCAGTAACCCTAAAGATCCCAGGAGTAGAGTTGAATGGAGTTCAACAAGCATTAGATTTCTTAAAGCTCGTAAAGTCTGGAAAGCTGAGAAAACTTGACGGGGTTGTTTGGGTTATAGGTGGAGGGGATGTCGCAATAGATTCCGCTAGAACAGCCTTAAGACTTGGAGCAAAAGAAGCTAGGATAATGTATAGGAGGAGTAGAGCCGAAATGCCCGCAAGTGACGAAGCGGTCGAAAGAGCATTAGAAGAAGGCGTCAAGATAGATTTCCTCGCGACACCGATCGAGATACTAGGTAAAGATGGGAAAGTAATCGGGATGAAATGCATTAAGATGAGATTAGGCGAACGTGGGCCAGATGGCAGGAGAAAGCCCATCCCAATACCTGGATCAGAATTCGAGGTTAAGGCAGATCACGTAATCTTGGCGATAGGTCAAAGACCTGATCTAAGCTGGATAAAGCCTGAGGATGGAGTAAAACTCACAAAACGCGGATTGATCGAGATAGATGAGAGTTATTCGACGAGTAGACGCGGCGTATTTGCTGGAGGGGACGTCGTTAGGGGGCCGTCGACCTTCACTCATGCAACATTAGATGGATTAAGAGCAGCGCATGAGATTCATAAATTCCTTCAACGATACTCGACGACGACCATTACGTGATCCCTCTCATATGGCTCGAGATCAATAATCTCCAGAGGTTTTAACCCATTTTTCTCCAAGACGTCGATCTCTCTTCTATAGACGGTCTCAGGTTCCTCAACGCTATCTATGCTTCTAGCCTTAACCGCGATCAATCCATGGCCACCGCTTTTCAACATCAGTCTAGCGTTGTCGGAGAAGAGTTTCGCCTGCTCCGGTTGAGCAACGTCGCAATAAATCACGTCGACTTCTCCAACTATTCCAGCATAGGTTGAAGGCTTCCTCGCATCCGCGAATATAGGGATCACGTTTGATCTTCTATCCGCGACGTTCTGCTTGAACTGGATCATAACCCTTGACGCAAATTCAACCCCGTATAATATTCCAGATTCACCGATTATGTCTGAGACGTGGCTAGACGTTGTTCCCGTGGCCGTTCCAAGATAAAGGACTCTTGATCCAGGTCTTATGAAGATCTCCTTAATCCCTTTCAGGATAGCTGCTGCAAGCTTACTCCTATAAGGTATCCAAGCCCTATACTCCGCTCCACCAACCCTAAACAATTTCTCGCCATAGACTTGGATACCTGGAGTAAGATTCTTTGTCGCCAGAATTTTTTCCGCGTCAATTATCCAATAAATCCCCTCAAACTTCTCGTGGGGTTTAACCTCAACCATTCTTATCACGTATAAGCTTGTTAAGCCAATCTTTATTCATTTACGTTTCCTCGATCTTTTACGCTTACCACGTCTCTTTCTAGGCTTTCTCGCAGGAGGCTGGGCATACTTTTGCTTAATCTCAGCGTATCTCTCTTCAAGAGCTCTTCTGAGCTCGGAGCTCCTATCCTCTCTGGAGAAGTAATCTATTCTAGCGGCTATTGCTATCTTCGCCGCCAATAATCTAGCTATCTTTCCCCTCTGCCATCGTGGAGATCCATGGACATATGGATGCTGGAAGATTATCCCATGTTTTGGAGCACCCCTACCGGTTCTAAAGAATCTAAACAACGCTTTCTCAGCTCCAAGGACTTGAATCGTGCTCGCTGGAAGTCTCGCGAGCTTTTCCAATCCACCAGCTAAGGCGATAAGCTTCGCTCCTAGAATCGGGCCTGCGATCGCGGAGAGATTTGGAGCTTCGGCGGACATGAGTTCCTTGATGTAATTCTCTTGCTCCCTCTTCAACTTGATTAATCTAAGACCTTCTCTTGCAACGTCTTTAACTCTCTCCTCATCCTCTGGGCTCATTTCAGCTCCAATGGAGATCCTGGCCTTTTCGAGAACATCTTCAGCCTTTCTCGCGCTTCCCAGGATCTTCTTAAGTCCTTCAACCGTGTAGTTTTTTCTCGAACCAAGCTCAGCCACGATCCGCATGTATTCCTCAGGCTCATCTATCAGGTCTGCAAGTTCAGGGAAATGTAAACCATACCATTCTCTGCATCTCGTGTAGAACATGTTTATCTGCTTATCCAAGTCCTCTAAGACATGAACTGCGTGGACTATCATAACGTCTCTCCGCGCAACAGCTTCCTTCAGCTCGGTCACCAATAATGAGTCTATCACTTCCTTAACCTTCCTCCTATATTCATCTGAGTCTCTTACCAAGCCGTTTCTGACGAAGACTTCCTCGATGTTTATAGGTTCTTCAAGCTCCTTAAAGCTCACTTCTCGATAATTTTGTGAAAGGGCTGAGATCAGGGTTGAGGGTTGAACAGCGACTTCCTCAATTCCTTTATTCAAGATTTCATCCATCAGGCTCTTAACCTCATCCACGAGTTCCCCATTAGAAACCCTTGAAAACTTAGACGCTATTAGAGCCAGATCTCCCTTGAAGAGTCTATATGCTACTAGTTCATCCTCTCTCTCCTTTAAAGCTATGACCCCAAGAGGGCTCACGGAAAGCCTGATCATCCTAAAATCGTTAGCCGATCGGCCTTTTAAAAATTAATCCCGACGATCAAGACGCCTTAAAAGAGCTTTCGGAGGAAATAAAAATCAGATAAGAGATTATGTTTCAGCGACTCTCTCCAGATATTTATGGAATCCCGGAGTGCTGAGAATCTCTCCTGAGCGACGAATGATCAGAAGTTCCGCTTGACTGTCTTCGGCAAGCTTTAGCCCCATCTCCGGAGAGATCAAAGCTATCGTTGCCAACACATCCGCATCAATCGTTTTTTCATGGATCACGGTAGCGCTCAAAGTCTCCTCCACAAATTCACCGGTCTTCGGATTCTTCACGCCGCTTCTCTCATAAATTCCACTTGTTGCAATGGATTTATCAGAAAGCTTGACAACCGTTAGAAGACTTTCCTTCCTAAGCGGATCTCTAATCCCTATTCTCCAAGGCTCTTTCTCGACTTTTTCCCCAATAGCAGCTATATCTCCTCCAGCGTCTATCAAGGCGCTTCGAATCCCCATAGACCTTAATATTGTAGCTGCCCGGTCGACGGCGTAGCCCTTAGCTATTCCTCCGAGACTTATTCGTCTCACACCTTTGGGGAGTTTAACAAACTTGTCCTCCAATAAGACGGGCTTCTGGTTTTCATCCAATTTCTCCCGCTCGATTGCGATATCGAATAAGCCCATGCTTCGCTCATAATATTCTAATGCCTTATCCAAGACGTATTTAAGTTCAGGAGATGGATTGAAGAGATATCCAATTTCGTTTAGCTTGAACGCCTCGCTTTTGGAGTCGTAGATATTCATAATTGACTCTATTCTAGTAATTTCCTTAAATGCAGCATCCATGGCTTCAACTGCTTCTCGTTTTGAATCGTGGATTATCGTTATCGCTACCTCGGTCCCCATCAAGGCGCGCTTACTGAATATCTTGAAACGCATCTTAACCTTTACCTTGGCTACCGGAAATTATCTCTTGAATCTTTTCCCTGATCGCTTCGACGACGGCCGCCGAGGAAACCGTGGCACCTGTGATCGCATCAACTTTTCCACCTTCGGATGATAACTTTAGCTCTTCCACAGTCAATCCGGAGAACTCTTTCTCAAAGTCAGGCTCGACGATCTCTTTCTTCCACAACTCCGTTCCCTTCTTTGAGCTTATATCTATCGCCATTATCTTGTAATTTAAATCCACAAGACCTATGATTATCAGATAATCTGTCAAGGTTTTCGGCGGCTCCACGATCGTCTTGAAACCATATGCTATAACCTTATTTTCTTGGTCGTAAATATCGTAATAGAGCACCTGGTCATCCTTCAGGACAGGTGTAAAGACGTATGCCTGAGGCAAGCATTTCTCGACGAGTTTCTGAAACTCCTGCGGTATTTCCTTGGTTTTGGTCGTAATTGTTGTAGAAGTCTCCGTGACGCTCGTTATAGGAGAGGCGACCGTAACCGTAGAATATTTTGTCTCAGTCTTGGTGATCAACTGCGTCTCCGTAACCGTCGTCTTCTTAGTTAAAGTCTTGGTGGTAGTTGGGCCTGGTATCTTCAGCTCCTTCGGAAATCCATATGCTACAGACCCAATTACCGCCACTCCCAAGATTATTCCTGCTCCTAATCCCTTCAAGAAATTTCTTCTAGAAGATTTTTGCGGATTGCTAGGCATGAGCGGCACCTCCGGATGAGATTTTGCCTAAAACACTTTTTAAAGATATCCTATGTAAGGTTAGACCCAGATCTTTCTCCGAGAATCCTTGTGAGAGACCAATTAACTCTGTTATATACAGTATTGGTATGGGGCTCATTTTCTCCTTCCCCTTCATAATCCTCCTAAGAAGTAATTGGCCTTGATCAAATTGATAATAACATGT
This sequence comes from Nitrososphaerota archaeon, assembly GCA_021159365.1. Taxonomy (GTDB): domain Archaea; phylum Thermoproteota; class Nitrososphaeria_A; order Caldarchaeales; family Wolframiiraptoraceae; genus AUK039. The sequence goes on from JAGGRY010000007.1 coordinate 16,138, forward strand.
AGAGCAAGCGGTTACGAGACAATCTGCTTTTGCCTCCGACACGGATTTAAGCTTCTTGAAAGCTATTTCCAAAGATCCTTTGAGATTCATAATTATGAGTGGATTTCCGCAACAAAGCTTTTTACCGGAGTACTCAACTACTTCTCCTCCAAGAGCTGAAACTATTTCATCGAGATATCCTGTAATTCTTGAGGCGGATGGAAGCTTATCTACGTCATCAGCGTGGGAGATTAGGTGGCATCCGTAATGGGTAGCGATCTTCAATCCCTTAAGAGGATTGGTCACTTGAGAGCGTATCTTCTCCACTCCGATATCTTTCCACAAAACCTCTAAGACATGCTTGACCCCGCTTCTTCCCTTATACTCTCTTCCGATCTTTTCCAGGACTTTATTGATCTCATCTCTTAACTTCGGTCTCGTCTTCAAAGTTATTTCCGCCTTCTTTAATGTTTCATAACAACCGTTACAGATCGTTAGCAAATCTAAGTCTTTTTCCTCGGCTAACGCTAAGTTCCTTGCGGAAATCGCGTATACGGTCTTATGATCACTTGTGGATAAGTCTATTGGGAAACCACAGCATCCAGCTCCATTTAAGGGCTCCAGCTCAACTCCAAAGTTCTCCAAAACCTTCCTTAAAGATAATTCTAGATTGGGAGCAAATTTCGGCACGGCACATCCTAAAAATAACGCATATCTCAGCTCACGAGACATCTTTTTCATCTCCTTTATTCAAAAGACCGACGCCTTTAGAGAAATTCGTCTCATCCATGATCACCTTATACTCTTTGACAGGGATTGTTGCAATCTCTGGTAATCCCAGCCTCGATCTTCTCTTGACCTCTGATTCAAGTAATGGTTGCGCTGAGCCTGTCGTATAAACTTGTTTTAACATGGTCTCATATTCTTTCGCAACGTACCCGTTTTTGAAGGCAAAATATCTGATAAGTCCTGTTCTATTCCACGCAATTGGGCAAACCGATGTACACATCTGACACCAAGTACATATTGTCAATAAATCATTTCTGATCACGTCTACTAATTCATTTGGGAGAGGCCTTTTACCGAATGCGCCATAATTCTCAATCAACTTAAATGTCTTGAATGCCGGGGAATCCCTCTCAGCTCTACCAGTAAATTCTACGCATGCTTCTACACATCTTCCACATTTTGCGCAAGCGCTTTTCAAGAGGCTTACATTCTCAGTCTCCATGCCCTTAAATCTCAGAATAAGTGTAGCGAATGCGTGTCTAACAGCTCCGTTTCCAAGGAGGGATACGAGTAGCCAGATATAGGATGAGACGACGTGTAGCATTGGCCATGGTGTTGGTGCTGGAGGGAGGATTCCGAATGTTGTTAAGGTTATCATGAATCCCGAAAACATCACTATGCATAATAGTATGAAGTCTACGTATAGCATCACTCCATAGACGAGCCTAGAGTACTTGCGCCATAAGTACCTCAGCAGAGCTGGAATTCCGCCGAGGATCATTAGGACGCCGAAGAGCCCATGGGTCCACGTTAAAGCCCATCCGAGATTAATCCATCTCGAAAATTCGAGTAAGACTGCGGTTAAGAGCCCGCCTATCATCCCTAGATGGAATAATGTCGATGAGAAGCCTCCCCTGAAAGTCCATACGAAGAGAACTTCTAACAACCCACGTGGACGGAACTTAAACGATGTTATCTCAGCAAAGACTTCACTCATGTTCTCCACCTCTCAATATCTCGTCAATTCTCTTCTTTCTCCAGTGAACTAAATAAAGCGTTAACCCAACGATTAAGGGGATCGCAGCCCACCTTGAGTAATTCGCGAGATCCTGCTCCAATCGGGACCAGTTCGGATATTCTCGATAGATCGTTAAGATCTTCTCATCTTGAAGGGTTTTCAGCTCCTCAGGAGTTAAGATGTAGATGACGTGGGTTTCACCTGGATACAATAAAATTCCTCCCCCAATTTTCTCCGCCTCCTCTCTAGCAATATTAAGCATTTCATTATATTCTCCGAAGATTCTCGCCTTAAATGGACACGCTACAACACAGGCAGGCTTCTCCCCCTTCTCCACTCGATCGTAGCAGAGGTCGCATTTGAATGCTTTCTTCGCGGTAGCGTCATAATGTATTCTATCAAATGGACATGCTAGAGAACAGAATGAGCATCCGATACATTTCTCCTGATCTATCACCACCGCTCCAAAAGATGTGACACCTATAGCTGATGATGGACAGATCTTAGCGCATGGAGGATCTTCACAGTGCATGCATAAAACTGGAACGAATTTAATATTATGTATTGGATGGGTAAGTTTGATCACATTCGTATAAAATGTTCCAGGATGAGAGCCGCCGTGCTTCTCCTCACAAGCCTCAATGCAACGGTCACAGCCGACACATCTATTCGAGTTGACTACTAACGCGTATTTCATGAGTTACTTCAACTCCAACCTTAAGGAATCTCGTTAAGCGATATCACCTAAACTGTCATTTAATTACTCAACAAGACCATTATTTTAAGGTAATTTAATCGATTTGTCCAATATTTGCACAAAAAGCTTATAAACACTTGCAATAGATGTAGTATTGCCTATAGTCGGGTGAGAAAAATGTCGGAAGAGCGTTCCTCAGGTAAAAAAGATATAGTCGGGTGAGAAAAATGTCGGAAGAGCGTTCCTCAGGTAAAAAAGATCCTATAACCCGTAGACAGTTCGTCGCTGGAGCAGCTACCGCGATAGTTTCTGCAATTGTTGGAGGAATTGTTGGAAGTCAAGCGTTTCCGAAAACCGTTACCGAAACGGTCACTAGAGAGGCGACAAAAACCTTGACATCCACGGCAACGGTTTCCACAACGGTTCCGACAACTGTAGTCAGCACTGCGACTAAGGAGGTCACTAAGACGGCAACCAAGGAGGTGACTACAACCGTAACAGTTACTCCAACCGTCAAGAAGACTCCTGTAAAAAACGCGATGCTCTTGATAAATCCGGTTAAATGCACCGGATGCATGTTGTGTGCGTTTGCATGCGCGGAGCATTGGATAAAGGAAGAACATCCTGAGCTTGCCGGAGAGACTATAAACCTAGAATTTTCAAGAATCCGTCCGATGAGATTCCAATATGTAGATGTTGTGAATGTATGTTATCAATGTAGGCTTGAACCATATGCCGAGGGATCTGATAAGCATCCATGTGAGCAGGTATGTCCAACGGGAGCATTACACACGGTTCCTGAGGGAGAAGGAAAAGAAGGATACTATGGTAATGGATATCTCTGGGTCGACAAGGATAAGTGTCTAGGAATAGATAAATGCGGTAGATGCCTTGAGGTCTGCGAGGAACAATTTGGAAGCGGGATATCATATGATCCGATAACCAAGAAAGCGCAAGTATGCAGCATGTGCGGTGGAATGCCTGTATGCGCCGATGCCTGTCCTGAAGGAGCTATTGAGGTGGTCGCTCCGGGCAGAAATGGAAGAGTATACGCTGAACCGCCTGAAGCGAAGGCCGAATTATATTACATGAAGCTATTTGGTGTAAGGAGGGATCTGTAATGGCGGAACTATATGGTGTTACTGGAAAGATAGCTCGCGTCGATTTATCAAGAGAGAAGGTGACGGTCATAGAACCCGACGTAGAGCTCTACAAGAAGTTCTTAGGCGGCGCAACCCTAGGAATGTACTATCTATTCAAAGAGGGAATAGTTTCACCGGATGTCGACCCATTCAGCCCCGAAAACATGCTTCAAGTGATGCTTGGACCTCTGAATGGAGCGGCTCCAAACAATAGGTCGGTGTTTGTGACGAAGTCGCCGTATGGATTCATTTGTCTATCCTTCGCCGGCGGACAGACTGCGGCGAAGCTTAGATTTGCCGGATGGGATGGTTTGCAGATAGTGGGCAAGGCTAAGGACCCGGTCTACATAGCGGTCATCGATGATAAGATCGAGATAAGGGATGCATCGGATCTCTGGGGCAAAGATACCGAGGAAGCTGAGATGGAGCTGAAGAAGAGGGTTCTCGCGCCAATAGAATACAAAGATGTAAGCGTGCTCACAAAATATGACATGACGCCTCAATGGGTGGAGATAAGACCTCCTGATCCGGAGAAGACCATAGGCGCGAAGAGGCTGGCCGGAGTTTGGCTCATTGGACCAGCTGGAGAGAATAAGGTGTGGTTCGCGAACATCATAACCGAGGGATTTAGAGCGCATGGAAGATACGGTTCAGGAGCGATAGCTGGATCGAAGAACTTGAAGGGAATAGTTGTGAGAGGGACGAAGGGTCAGAGGCTTGCCAACAAGGCGAAGTTCCTATCGATAATGAATGATATAGTGAATAAGGAGAAGCAGAGCTACTTCTGGAGATCTTATGGAACCGCTGGAATAGGATATTGGGAAGCTGTAACGAAGAGCGGTTTCCCGATTAGGAACTGGCAATGGGAAGCTTGGCGCGATCCGAGAACTGCAAAAGCACTAACAGGTCCATTCATGGATGATGCAAGCTTCGTTAGGAAAGAAGCTTGCCCAGGCTGTGCCCTACACTGCGCCTATATGACTCAGATAACTAGCGCGGACCCGATGATGGACGGCAAAATCACGGATATGCCTGACTGGGAGGCCATGGGGATGGTCGGCGGAAACCTTGGCTATCTTGAGATGCCGGGTAAGACCCCGAGCGATCCATACACTGGAGATCACTTTGATCAGGCTGAGGCCTTGGCTAAGACTCAGTACACGACCATGTTATTCGATAAATTTGGAATGGACTTCATCGAGGGCGGTGCTTTGATAGCATTTCTAATGGAGCTTAGACAGAGAGGATACATAGGCCCAGAGGATCTAGATGGAATAGACTTGAAGTGGGGAGACGTTCACGCTGTCGATGCAATAATTAGAAAGATAGTGAAGAGAGAAGGAATAGGAGACGTCCTCGCAAGAGGATTATTCCCGACTGCTGAATACTTCGCGGAAAAGAAAGGCAAGCCTGAGATAGTTCAATACGCGCAGGGATGTCACCGTTATGCCCAGCCAGCTCACGGAACTAGAAGCAATAAGGATAGAAACCCACTCGAATACATCACCGTCATAAGACCATGTGAGCACACAGGAGGAGGTAGCGGGGCGTTCATGGCCAGAGACCTAGCAGGCGGGATAGAAGGTCAGAACTTTGAGGCAGTGACCAATAGCCTAGTGATATGCATGTTCGCGAACAGCTTCTACGGCTGGGAGAACGCGCTTGAGATGGTGAAAGCTGCGACAGGTTGGACAGATTATACTTTAGATGATCTACACAAGGTCGGAGACAGATACTATGCTCTCGGAAGACTCTTCAGCCTCTATAGCCTCCAAATCAAGGATCCACTTGAAGATTGGGACAAGACATTCCCGCCGAGATGGTTTGAGCCCTTACCTGAAGGACCATACAAGGGAGCGAGATCAGTATACAATGGCGACCCTGAAGCAATGCTAGCAGATCTAAGAGAGTATTATAAGCTTAGAGGCTGGACCGAGAAAGGAGTTCCAACAAAAGAGAAGCTCGAAGAACTTGGAATAGCTGACATCACAGCCGACATTGCAAAGCGATGGTGGTAAAAATAAACTTTCCTCTCTTCTTTATCATTTTACCACTTTTCATAAGTTATGATGTTTAATTAAGCTTTTATACAGCATATTCAAACAACCTCTGGGTGAATTAATATGGTCTCTGAAGATGAAATATTATCCGCCTTAAGAAAAGTAATGGATCCGGAGCTGAACCAGGATGTTGTAAGTTTAGGGATGATAAAAGATGTGAAGGTGAGTGAGGATGGAAAAGTTGAGCTAACATTAGAGTTGACGACTCCAGCGTGCCCGATGAGAAATGTGCTTGAAAAAGCGGTGAAAGATGCGGTATCATCAGTTCCTGGAGTGAAGGAAGTTAAGCTAAATGTTACAGCCCGTGTTACGCGATCCATAAAATCGAATTCCATGCTTAAAGGAGTTAAGAATATTATAGCAATCGCCAGTGGAAAAGGTGGAGTTGGAAAATCGACCTTCGCGGTAAATCTTGCCACAAGTCTCGCCGCTATTGGAACAGAGGTCGGCTTATTGGATGCCGATATCTATGGACCCACGGTTCCAAGAATGCTTGGAGTTCTCAAATATCCTGAATACATCGGAGAAGACAAGATAACTCCTGGAATAAGTCATTTGGGAATAAAAGTTATGTCACTTGGCCTCTTCCTCCCTGATGAGCAACCTGTTATCTGGCGAGGTCCGCTTGTTTCAGGAGCAATAAAACAATTTCTCACTCAAGTTGATTGGGGTGAACTCGATTACCTAGTCGTTGATCTACCGCCTGGAACTGGGGATGCCTCTCTGACCCTGGCTCAAACAATTCCTTTAACGGGAGTCGTGATAATCACCACACCTCAGGAAGCAGCTCTTAAGATAGCCGTTAAGGCGTTAAACATGTTTAGAAAGCTTGGAGTCGAGATAATCGGAATGGTTGAGAATATGAGTTACTTCATATGCCCCAACTGTGGCCATAAAACTTACATCTTCGGACACGGAGCCGTAGAAAACGCTTGTAAAAGGCTGGAAGTTCCATTTCTCGGAGGGCTTCCATTAGCTCCTGAGATTAGAGAACGATCCGACACCGGGGTCCCCCTCTTAGTGGATTCTCCAGACTCCGAACTGAGCTTAATAATGAAGGAGATAGCGAAGAAAATTGCGGGAAGAGTGAGCGTCATAGCGAAAAACAAGAAGGATCAAAAATAGCATAAGTTTAAATTTAGATTATTCAATCTAGGCATGGAATGCCGAGCCACGGATCAATAACTAAGGCTGGAAAGGTTAGGTCTCAAACCCCTAAGATCGAAGCTAAGCCGAGAAAGGGGATAATTCCAAGACTTAGAAATAGGTATAACTTTGTCAAGAGAATCATAGAAGCCCCTGAAGAGTCCACTCCTAGGCGGAGACGATAAATTTCAGCGGTCACCATCTTTAAATAGTCACCTATATCGAATGATTCAGAAACAAGTTGAGAGAAGGTGGAGTTTATCGCAGAGCTGGAGGCTCTAGGCTCGGCATAAGGGGTGAGTTATATGGCTAAAGTATCTTCGAAGCCTAGAAAGCAGAGAAGGTTCCTCTATAATGCTCCTCTTCACATCTTATCTAAACTTATGTCAGCTCACCTCTCCCCAGATCTTAGAGAAAAGTATGGTAGAAGATCTTTCCCGGTCAGAGTTGGTGATAGAGTTAAGATATTACGCGGAGAATTTAAGGGGGTTGAGGGTAAGGTGACTGGAGTTGATAGGAAGCGTCAAAGAGTTATGGTTGAGAACGTGACGATTAAGAAGGCCGATGGAACAACTGTTCCAAAGCCAATACACATCTCAAACGTCATGATAACCGAGCTTAAACTCGATGACGAATATAGGAAGAAGGCTTTAATGAGAGGTAAAGGAGGTGAAGAATAGATATGGGACACCTTAAGAGGCTCGCAGCACCACCACACCTTAAGATTCATGTGAAGGAGAAGGTCTTCACAATATGTCCAAGCCCAGGACCACATCCAAAATTTGAATGCATTCCATTACTCTTGATAGTTAGAGATTATCTAGGATATGCTGAGAGGGCGGAGGAGGCGAAGAAGATCATAAAGTCTGGGAAGATATTCGTTGATGGAAAACCTGTTAAAGATCCAAAGTTTCCCGCAGGATTAATGGATGTAATCTCAATACCGGAGACGGGAGAAAACTATCGAATCATACCAATCTATAGAAGGGGATTGGATTTAATCGAGATCCCCAAAGAAGAGGCTGGATACAAGCTATGTAGAATCATTAGAAAGATGCACGTCTCCGGAGGCCATCTACAGATAACTCTCCACGACGGTAGAAATATAAGGTTCAAGGAACTCACAGAGGAGGTTATGTCGTATAAGACGAAGGACACACTCAAGATATCGATTCCAAGCCAAATGATCTTGGAGCATCTAAGACTTCAGGAGAACATGTATGGATTATTGATTAAGGGACCTAAGCAAGGACTGCATGGAAGGATTGTTGAGCTTAAGACTGATGTGGTCTATCCGGCGAAACCTTTAGTGAAGCTATCCACGGATAAAGGTGACGTGACATCACTCCTAGATTACTTGATGGTCGTTGGATCTGATAAGCCCTTGGTGAAGCTTCCATGAGCACCCTAAAGCTTGAGAACCCGATGAGGAGGCTTAAGATCGAGAAGGTGGTCGTAAATTCATGTATTGGGACCAGTGGGCCGAGGCTTGAAAAGGCTGCGAAGATCCTTGAGATGCTCACGGGTCAGAAGCCTCAGATCAGGAGGGCCAAGAAGACCATCAGAGGATTTGGAATCCATAGAGGTGAGCCGATAGCCGTTAGAGTTACCTTGAGGGGTAAGAAGGCGAGAGAATTCTTGGAGAAGGCGTTGAAAGCAGTCAACAATAAGGTCAAGGCTTCAAGCTTCGATGAAAATGGAAACATATCTTTCGGGATAAGAGAACATCTGGACATACCTGGAACGAAATATGATCCAGAGCTCGGAATAATTGGAATGGATGTGTCAGTCCATATAACGAGGCCAGGCTATAGAGTTGCTTGGAGGAAGCGGGCGAGAAGCAAGATAGGATCAAAGCATAAGGTGACCAAAGAGGAGGCCATGAAGTTCCTTCGAGAAGAGTTTGGAGTAGAGATAACGAGCGAGTAGCGGGCGATGGGAATATAAGGAAGTATGTCAAGGTCAACGATGGAGGATAAAGAATTGAAGCATAAGCCTCCGAAGGATCGGAAATTCGGGAAAGGAGTGGTGAAGTGTAGGCGCTGCGGCACGACCGTAGGGGTTATTCGAAAATATAATCTATATATCTGCAGAAGATGTATGAATGAGATAGCGCCGCTCCTAGGGTTCAAGGTCTATGAATAGAGACCGCCCATCAAGTTCCGCCTCTATGATCGGATCCCGGACTCCTATTAATTAAGTCATTTCAATCGCTTCTATATTACGGCAGAGGAATCGTTAATCAAGAAGGATTAGATGAACAGCCATAAGATGAAGACGGCCGCAACCCCCGTCATATAGACGCCGTCGAATATACCTGCACCTCCTATGCTCGCGATCGGAGTTCCAAGTTCCGGTATCTTCTTCCAGTTTAATAAGTCGGCGCCGACGAGTGTGCCAAGCGTGCCTCCTACATAGGCGATAATGAAGGGATTCGTTTTCGCATATATGGGGAAGAGGATGGCAGCCACGGTAGCGGAGATCAAAGGTGGGATGAACGAGGGTACGGCTATGCCAAGCCCTCTTATTGGTTTTGCAAATGCATACACAACTAAGGTCACCACGATAAAAGCTACAAGAATTTTTACATAAGAAACGAGAGGATTTTCATGGATAGGAGCCGAGGAAATTAGAAGATATATGGAAAAGAGCAGTGGAATTAAAGCACCTCCAACATTTATGGCAATTACCGTTTTTCCAGGACCGTATATAATCTCTGGTATATGCCATCTCACTCCAAAGAAGTATATTTCTCTGAAATATATGATTGGCTGGATGGATTCAACCTCTTTAATCCGAATATTGACACAACTTCCGAAAAGGGAGAGTAGAAAAACCATAAAGACGAGGTATGGTGGAACTTCCAGACTGCGACTAAAGATTATTCCTGTGAGGATTAGATAGGGTAGGAGAAACATGGATAGGGACAGAAGGAAGATGAGATAGAATGGTGACATCGGCTGAAATATTATTATCCTGTTTTCTCCATAATTCTCCATGTTTACCCTCACTTATTACTTCCTTCAACAAGGGATATTGAAGATTTATAGGTTCCGTTCATTACTTGAGCAGAGTTCTTAGAAAGATAAATTCCAAGGACCTTGTGAGGCCGTCATAGATGAAGAGGCTGGGAATGTGGCGGGTGACAGGACCGCTGTGATTAAGCTCGCATGGACTAATTCGATAACATTAGGTCTCCATATAGCATTTTCTCGGACTTGGGGTTTAGAGGGCTTGGAGGCTCTTGTGGTCGGCAGGGCTTACGGCGACGACCTATCCACGTGGAGAGGATGGACGGAGAGACCGTAAAAAGGCTTTAAGCCTATCCACGTGGAGAGGGTGGACGGAGAGACCGTAAAAAGGCTTTAAGAGGTGGTTTAAAGCGATCATAAGCTAAAATAATGGCTGTCTTAAGAAGTGTGACGAGGGATGAGTAAGGACTTGGTGTCGGGGCTGTTCACGACGCTCTACAACAATGAGCTAGCTAGGAATAGGGAATGCATTTACCCGGCCTCGAAGCTCTTAGCGGATATTCTAAAGGTTCTCCAAAAGAATGGGTATATAGGAGCATTCGAATACATAGAGGATGGAAGAGGTGGAAAGTTCAGAATCCAGCTCCTTGGAAGGATAAATAAGTCGGCGCCGATTAGGCCGAGATACAGTGTGAAGAAGGATGAGTTCGAGAAGTGGGAAAGAATATATCTCCCAAGTAAGGATGTCGGAATCCTCGTAGTGAGCACGAGTAAGGGCGTGATGTCCCACCACGAGGCGAAGAAATTGGGAATAGGAGGAAAGCTTCTTGGATACGTCTACTAATGAGGTGATCTCAGGAATGCCATTACCGGAGATCGTTGAGAAGGTCGAGGTCCCCGATGGGGTCGAGGTCTCGATAGCCCCTCCAGCCAAGATAAGGGTTAAGGGAAAACTTGGAGAACTTGAACAAGATTTGACTCACATGGGCATAAAACTCGAATTGGATGGAAAGGATGTCGTGATAAGGTTTAGGGGTAAGGGAAGAGTGGCTAAATCCATGATGGGAACCGCGAAGTCCATGATAAGAAACATGATAATCGGCGTGACGAAAGGATTCACCTACAAGCTAAAGATAATAGCATCGCACTTTCCGATGAATGTAAAAGTTCAGGGAGACACCATTATAATCGAGAACTTCATAGGAGAGAGATGGCCGAGATACGCCAAGATAGTCGGGCCGAAGACAAAGGTCATCGTGAAAGGGGAAGATGTGATAGTCACAGGAATAGATAGGCAAGCAGTCGGACAAACGGCCGCAAATCTAGAACTCGCCACGAAGATCAAGCAGAAAGATTTGAGGAAATTCTTAGATGGAATATACATTTATGAAAAGAAGATAGGAATCGAGGAGTAACCTGCCGTTTCTCTTATGGAGATTTTCAGCCATCTCTGAAAATATTATAAACCTTCACAAGAACCTAGCTTATGGATGCGAAGCTTTAATCTCTGGATACTGGACGGAGCGGATAGCATAGGTGGGAACAAGATAGCTTTGACTAGTGAGGGCGAGGGACTATTCTTAGACTTCGGCGTGAATATGAGGAAGAAGCGAGCATATGAGGTTAGTTATAGGGTGCTCGCGATAGCGAATAAGATGTTCTATCACCTATACTCCGAGATCTTGCCGAGGATTCGGGGAATTTATCGCTCAGATCTAATCGAACTCGATGAAAGAGTTAAGGAGATGCTGGCCAATCAACCTGAACTAAGCATACAAGCCGCCTTGATCTCCCATGCTCACATGGATCACTATGGCGCCATAGGATTTCTCTCAAATGAGATCATGGTCGCCGTCAGCAACTCCATGAAGACGATGATCGAGGCGATGGCTGAATCGTCATCTTATGATATTGAGGGCGAGATCTTCAGGCTCAGAGATAGAAGAGAGAAGAGGAAAGAGGAGGTTCAGAGGACATGCAAGATATTCGAAGAAGGAAAACACGTCTCTAATATTCCATTCAACGTCAAGACGTATCCAGTGGATCACTCGGTTCCAGCTGCATTTGGATTCCTGATTGAGGATGCATCCCTAGCCTATACCGGAGATATTAGAATTCATGGTCCTCGAAGAGATTTAACTGAGAAATTTTTGGAGAAGATTCGTGGAGTGGATTACCTTCTAATTGAGGGAACGAGAATAGATACTTCGACGAACATCTCTGAGGAGAATGTCTTGAAGAGAATCGAGGAATATGTCGCGGAGAAGCCTGAAAAATTCGCATGCATCATGGTTTCATCGACGGATCTTGACAGGGTTAGGGGTATAATCGAAATAGCTAAGAGGCTTGGGAGAGTTCCCATCCTATCACCCAGGCTCACCTACCTAATAGATAAGCTCATGGAGACCAATAGTAAGATAGCTTTACCAAGTCTGAAAGATGCTTGTATATATTTTGAGAGAAGATCCCTTCGAGGAGGAGGCTATGATTTGAGCCCACGCCATTATCGGAGATGGATGAGAGAGGTCTATGAGAGCAGGTTGGATGGTAAGAAGGATGGGGAGCTGAAGAAGGCCGAAGAGGTTTCAAAAGATCAGGATAAGTATATCTTGATAGCGAATAGCCTCGACTATGTTTTAGA
>JAGGRY010000014.1 GCA_021159365.1 Nitrososphaerota archaeon
GGTGAGTGATTAAGAGCGGTGGGCGGGAAGATGACTTGCTCGAGGGTGCAGACTAGCTGGGAGGATGCCGTTCAACTCGTATTGGAGAAAGCGGATAGCGTTGAGATAAAGAAATACGCGACAGGATTGAGAATGTGGTTCAAGCGCGGAGAACCGGAATTCAACATCACCGTAAACCTTCTAAGAAACGCCCAAGTCATCCGCATGGAATCCAAGACGAGGATTATCAACGGCACAACCGTATCGGTCACGATACCTTATCCATATGACTGGATCCTAACCTTCAGAATAGGCAACGCGACCTCCCTCAAATTCGACCTCATAGCAGACGATGGAGTAATATGGTTCGAGACACATGACACAATATACAAGGCAATAACAAAGACGGAAGACGCGCAGAGATGGAGCCAGCTAATGATGCCGTTCTCTATCTCTTCGACTGCTCCGCATTCTCCGAAGTGAATGTATGGCACGTCTCCTTCATCGTAGTGGACGTATGCGCCGGTATCTTGAGCTTTCTTAACACTTCCTCCAAATCACCCGCTTCCTTTTCTCTCGAATTCTTCAATTGATAGTTCTTCACAAAATTTAGGAGCATTGAACCTATAGCGAATATTTGCGGGGGGTGGGATTTGAACCCACGAACCCCTACGGGACAGGGGTTCTCATCCATTTTCATGGATCCTGAGCCCTGCGCCTTTGACCAGGCTTGGCTACCCCCGCTTTTCTCCCATTTTTATTCGCTTTTTCGGCCTGCTAATAAGATTTAAGGTAGGTTTCCTCTTTTTCCTCGATGGCGGGTGGAGTTAAGAGGAACGTCGTTTACCTGATTCTCCTGATTATAGGATATGTTGTATGCTCGATGATAATTGGAGAGCTATCTTGGATAATTCCAAAAGATTATAAGATTTACATAGATTATGGCTTAACCCTGGGCTTCGGCTACCTGATAATCTCCTCGATAGCTGGAATAATTTATTGGATGATTCGGGCTGAGTATGGTCATCCGACAGCGGCGGCTCTTAGAAGCATCGTTAGGGTCTTAGGGCTTGGAACCCTTGTAGCGATGGTCGTCGGAGCATTATCATCTCCTGGAGCTGGATTGGCCTTAGGAGGATTCATGGGGATGGTAGTTGGATTTGCATCTCAAAGGATAATGGGCCAGATTTTATCCGGGCTGATGATTCTCTTAATAAGACCATTCATGATAGATGACTTGGTCGAGGTCGCGGGGGTTAAGGGAGTCGTCGAGGATGTGAGCTTATTGTTCACGGTCTTGAGAACAGATGATGATAAGATAGTTCTATTGCCGAATAATAACGTTCTTGGATCGAAAGTCGTTAAGTATCCAAAGAAAATTGAGAGTGGTTAGAGGATTCCGTAGAGCAGCCAAAGCATGTATAATGGTATGAAGACCAAGGAGATCGTGTTCAATAGCTTCACCAAGATGTGTAGAGATGGTCCAACCGTATCCTTTAATGGGTCTCCAACCGTGTCTCCGACGACGGCGGCTTGATGGGCTGGTGAATGCTTTCCACCGAAGTGTCCGGCTTCGATGAATTTCTTCGCATTATCCCATGTTGCTCCACCCCACATCATCATTATGGCGAGTGGGATCGTTGAGGCGGTCGCCCCTATCACTAAGGCGCCTATACCTGGTCCTCCGAAGAGCAAGCCGATTATGAGCGGAGTTATTATTATGAGTAGGCTTGGCCCGATCATTCCCTTCAAGGCGTATTCCGTGCTTATCGAGACAGCTCTATGATAATCTGGCTTAGCATTTCCCTCTAAGAGTCCTGGAATCTCTCTAAACTGCCTCCTAACCTCATCCACCATCCTAAACGCTGCCTTCGTGACGATTCTCAAAGCCATCCCTGAGAATAGGTATGGTAGGAGAGCTCCGATTAAGACGGCTATTATTATTCCAGGCTTTAGGAGTAGAACCTCGTTTATGAAGCTCGACATGGTCTTCAACAATCCATCGACGGTTATCGAGGTTATCCCAACTTCTCTCGCGACGTAGTCTTGGATGAATGCCTGGAATAGGAGTAGGGTTGCGATTGTCGCCGAGGCCATGGCATAGCCTTTCGTCAAGGCTTTAGTCGTGTTCCCAACAGCATCCAATGGCTCAAGCTTCTCCCTAATCTCTTCCTTAAGCCCCGCCATCTCAGCTATTCCAGCGGCATTATCGGTTATCGGCCCAGCTCCATCTAAGGTCATTATAGTCCCAGCCAAGGACAGCATTCCTCTAGTTGCCAGCGCGGTTCCAAAGACTCCTTTAACGAAGTCTATCAGCCAAGTCTTCGATGGAACTCCAGCTAAAGGCATGATCTTACCCATATAGAAGGCTACTCCGAGGGCTGCGGCGATCACGATTATCGGCTCCGCAACCGCTCTCATTCCAGCCGAAAGCCCCGCTAGAATGTTTATGGCCGATCCGCTTGTCGATGACTCAGCAACGTCGTAAACTTCCTTTGAATGCAGTCCAGTATAGCGGTTCGTGGATAAGACTACTAGGGTTGCGGCGACGATTCCAGCGACCCCCGCTCCAAGCATATACTGCCATTGGCCTGGAAATAGCCAGTAGACTATCGCGGCATAGGTTAAGATGGAGACTATGGCTGAAGTCACTATTCCCGCCGCGAATGGCTGGAACGGCTCCTTGAACCGCTTATAGGATAGAATCGTTAAGATTCCTATTATGGTTGAGATTGTTCCAACGGCTCCTATAGCTAGGGGTAGGACCATGAATAATTGATCTCCAGTTAAGATGTAGAGAACCCAGCCTATGATCATTCCTCCAAGAGTTTCAGCCGTGACGGATTCAAAGATGTCCGCACCTCTTCCGGCGCAATCTCCAACATTATCCCCGACTTGATCGGCTATCACCGCCGGATTTCTCGGATCATCTTCTGGGATTCCCGCTTCAACTTTTCCGACGAGATCCGCTCCAATGTCCGCGGATTTCGTGTAGATTCCCCCACCGAGCTGGGCGAAGAGCGCTGAGAGACTTGCTCCAAACGCGAATCCTGCGAGAGCATCCAACGCCATCCTAAACTCTATCGTCTCCGGAAGCCCAGTCGCCAGTAAGCTATAGATTAGGAAGAGGACTGAGAGCCCTAAGAGGCTTAGGCTGTAAACCGAGAATCCGAGGACTCCTCCGCCTAAAACTGAGAGTTTCAGAGCTTCGTAGCTTCCCTTCTTCGCAGCTTCCGTGACTCTGACATTGCTTCTGGTCGAGGCGTCCATGCTGAAGAATGCGGCCGTGACCGACGCTGCTCCCCCGATTAAGACCGAGATTCCGGTTAGGAGGGATTCCTTGAGAGCTACTCCTGTCTCGATGTTCATCGCCATTGTATAGATTAGGTAGATCATCGCGGCTATCGCTAAGGCAAGTCCGAGGGTGAAGCTCATTATCGTCTTGAGCTGCTTCTCCATATACGCTTTAGCGCCTATCCTTATCGCGGACCAGATCTCGACCATCTTCTCAGAGCCCTTTGGATACTTTCTCACGATTAGGTAGAGGAATATCGCCGCCAAGATCCCTATGACTCCGGATGCGATCGCTAGGAGTATCACGATGAATGGAAGGCTTGAGAAGAGCATGTCTTACTCACTATCCCCAGACCTCAACAATCATAGAATTTGATAAACCTTTGTTCACTTTCATGAAGCTCTATTAAGGATTAATTTTAGGGCTTGAAGAAATTCATGTGAATGAGGATCTCAGGGACAGCTGATCTACCGCTTCACGGAGGCCATGTTCCACCATGGCTTATGGAGAGGATGAAGTCCATGGCTTCAGCCATAGTCAAGATAATCGTGGAAGATCATGGAAGGAGGGAGCTATTGAGAAGACTTGGAGATCCATATTGGTTCCAATCACTTGGATGCGTGTTGGGATTTGATTGGCATTCAAGCGGGTTGACCACGGTTGTCACCGGAGCTTTAAGAGAAGTTTTAAGCTTGGAAAATCACGGAGTTATGGCTGTTGGAGGTAAAGGCGGCTTAAGCAGAAAGATTCCTGAAAGGATCTCAGAACTCGATCTAAGCGATAACGTTGTGAATGGATTGATTAAAGCAAGTAAGCTCACGGCGAAGGTTGATAACGCTGTTCTCCAAGATGGATATCAAATCTATCATCACATCATAATCTTCACGGAGAATGGGGATTGGACGGTTATCCAGCAAGGAATGAACCCTGAATTGAGATATGCCAGGAGATATCATTGGATTGGAGAATATGTCGAGAGCTTTGTCGTCGAACCCCACTCCGGAATAGCTGGATCTAGATCTGAGAAACTGGTCTTAAACATGGTCTCTAGGAGAAGTGAGGAGGCGAGAAAGACGTCTGTGGACCTGGTTTCCGAAAATCCCTCTAAGATCATTAGACTGGTGAACTTGGCCCTCAATAAGCAGGAAACCTTAACAGCTTGGATCGAGAAAGATGTCGGGGAAAAGATAAGCTTCCCAAAACATCTAAACATGCCTAAGAGAATCGACTGGAAGGCCATTAGGAGAGCGTATGATCGGAGGCCGAGAAACTATGAAGAGCTCATAGAGGTTAAGGGACTCGGGCCATCAACCATAAGAGCGCTCGCCCTGATCTCAACCCTAATCTATGGAGCGAGAATTGATTGGAGGGATCCGGTGAAGTTCAGCTTCGCCGTCGGTGGAAAAGATGGAGTCCCATATCCAGTCTCTAGGAGAACCTATGACAAGGCGATATCATTTATGAGACAGGTTTTAGAAGCTGCAGAACTTGAACGAGAGGAGAAGAAGCTTGCATTAAAGAGATTGCTGAACCTTGAGAGAAGATTATATGGATGAAGTTAACTCGAATCATCTTCTAGATCCATTTTCTCCATCAAGATCTTCTTCCACTTCCGCGAATACAGCTTCTTAACATATCTGGCGTGACCGCATGTAAATGATTTGCAGTAGTCGCAGTATGGCTCGCCTTTAATCATCCTGACGACCACGATCTCCCCCAACAACTTGTCTATTACCCCCATTCTATCAAGTCTCATGCTAAACGGCTCAAATCTATCCTCAACGTAATATTCAACCCAATCTGCTAGGAGGCTTGCGATCAATCTCCCACGTCTAATTCCCCTCTCCCTTGCTATCCTATCTAATTTATTGACGAGCTTTCGAGGAAGTTTGAGCTTCACTAACATTCTCTTAGATTCTTTAACCATCTCTGAGATGATTTCTCAAACAAGATAAATTAACTTACTGGAGACTTATCTGAAAATAGACGCACTTTCAATCCAAAGGTACCCAGTTAAATCTGAGATTTGCTTAAGGGTTGGTTCCACTTCCTTCATGAATAGATTTACTTTTAGATCTCTTGGTCAAGGTTGTCGTCGATGATCGAGGGCTTTCTCGGATCTCTCCAAATGAAATATTCAGGCTTTGCCCTGAGCTTGCTCAAGAACTCTATGATCTCCTCAAATTCAATCTCTCCTTTTTTCCTAAACATTCCGATTCTCTTGACATCTCTAGATATTGATTTAAGTTCCCTGCGGCTTAGCTGGGAGAGTATTCTTCTGAGATATCTCTTGCTGTGAATCCTATTAGGTTGAACCCCATATTCTTGAAGCTTCGTCAAAAGCTTCTTAACCTCATCTTGGATTCTCGATCTATACTCGATTCTCTTCATGCCCGCGTGCTCAAAGAATGGATTATATTTCGCCATCACCGCCAGTGCCTCAACGTATGGTGTGTCGAGGAGAGGCATGGTCTCCTTTAAGAGCTTGACCGCTAATCCAATGCCCCTAAATTTTGGATGAATTATTATCCTCGCAACTCTGCTGAAGTTCTCATCTATAAGCTTCACAAACCTCTTTCTCCCAAGTTTTCTCCTCAACTTTCTGAGAATTGGTAGGGCGTGATTTCTGGCGGAGAGCTCCGAATATGGATGAGTATACACGACTACTCCCGCTAGCTCCGTTAAGTCATCAAGCTCCACAACGGCTCTAAAGATTCTCCTGAGATATCCAACTCTTCCACCGATATAGTGGAACGCCGCCAATGTCTTATAGTCTTGATAGGTTCCATCCTCGACCTTAACATGTCTGAGAATTGAGCACGGCCTAGGCTTAGGATCCAGGATTCTGAGCTCGGCATATGGGCCAAATCTTTTGATTATCACCTTATTCGGGTTCAAGTCCTCTATCAAGTCTTCATGAGCCGATGCGGCGATCAAGGTCAACCCTCTTCTTCTACAAAACTTCTGGCACAGATACGCGACGACTCTCGCAGTTATTCTATCTAGGGTTGAGCAGAACTCGTCGAGGATTAAGGTCTTCTTCCCACTCCAGAAAGCCTTCGCCAACCTATACCTGTATCTCTGGCCTTCGCTGAGTTCCTTATACTTTCTCAAGAATAGGTATGCTTCATTCAATCCAACCATGCTTAGAAGTTCTATCGCCTCCCGTGTATCTCTCCCGACTCCATGAACGAGGATCTCATCTGGATCTATCTTCAATTCATGATCTATCAATACTCCTCCAAATTCTCTGTGTTTTGTAAGCCTTCTCCCAATTTCTTTTAGCAGAATGCTCTTTCCAGATCCGCTTTCACCTGTTATGTAGATGATCTCGCCTGGATTCACCTCGAATTCGAATTTCTTGTAGATTTGGAAGACCTTCTTCTCATCAACTCCTATTCCAAATGCCTTTGCGACTTCAAGCGTTCGCTTGGTGATTCTGCTCCTCGTCTTGAACGACTTATCAACTCTAAGCCTGATTAACGCCTCCTTATCATGCGAGGGTAATGTTAACCTTAGCTTAACCATCTCTGAGACCGTGATCCAAGAAGACCGTGAATCGTCTTCAAGAGATACTCGATAAGCATGGTTTGACCAGCTCCGGCTACGGCGAGATCCTCTAAGCCGCGATAATCGTCTAAGCCTAGAAAGCTGTTTATGACCGCCATGATTCCGGCGATGAGAAGGGTCTTCGAGATCTTCGACGAATTAAATCTCTCACCCCTAGCATAGTTTTTCAAGAATCCTGCTGAGGCGTAGCATATTCCTCCGATGAAGATCGCGAGGATGTTCATGAAGTTCATCTAATCATCTCCTTAGAGTCTCCTCGATGAGCTGAAGGTTCTCGTTCAGCCATCTCTCAACAGATTTTCTGCTCCATTTAGGCCACTTCTTCTTATCGAATGTTATGGCCGCGATTCTGCTAGATCCAGAGCCGCTTGTTAAGGTGAGCCTTATTCCTTTCTCCGAGTCTATCACTAAATCTTTAATCGACTCAACATCGACCTCGTCGGATTTGACGAACTGAACTATTATCGAGTTCTGAGCCTCTATAATTCTATGCTTAGATTCACGGTTTTCAGATTTTCCTTCCTCAACCATTATCGGGAAACCCAGGTTCTTCAGCATCTTCCTAACCTCATCTCTGTTTATTGCTGGCTCGACATGCGGTGGAGTCGCATAGAATCTATTGATGTCTTCAAGCTCTATCTTAGGCTTCTCTGGAAGTCCCCAATTGAATCTAACGGGACTTGTCTCAGGATTTAGGCCATGGCTCTCTAAAAGCGGATCATAGATCTCTCGTTCAACGATTCTCTTGACATTTCTCTGAATGGCGTTTACCAAGTTGTCCTGAAGCCTATTCGCTTCCTTCGCTGAGGCCTCCGTGAAACCAGGCTTGGTGAAGAGTCTGAGGACTGAGGTCATCAATCCCAAGGTCACCTTGTTGTCGAGATATTCGATATATGCGTCGAATCTCGTCCTCGGATCCATCTTAACCTGAATCACGTCAACTTCCTGGTTTGTCACTATATCTTCTCCTGGAAGCATTGATTTTATCTTCTCCGCATATTCGCGTTGAGTCTCTCCACCAATCCTCGGAAACCTGTAGATATGTCTTGGAGGATACTTCATCAAGACCCTCCACATCGCCCACTCCATGCTCCACTTGATGTCATAGTAGCTTGGAATCTGATAGCATGCATTTCTATCCGGGTCATAGACCATTCTAGGCTCAGTCAATGGCCTATTTATCGGAGACCCTAAAACTTCTCCACCATGCTTGATCAAGTAGAAGTGAACCAAGTTTTCCGAATCTATCTTTAAGACTTGTCCCGTGATCGTCTGAACCTCTAATGCAACTATCTTGGAGTCGTCTCTATGAATGGCCGTTATGAAGGTTAATGGTATGTGCTTTAGGTCTATGAGCCTGCCACCATCATAGATCCTGATCCAGAAGCTGTTCCCAGCCCAAAGCATCTCGCATACAGCTTTAAACAAGATTTGATCCATCCCGACAACTCTGTTAAATCTATTGATTATCTCAACGGCTTTTTCATCGCCTGAGACATGGAATCCTGGGCCGACGATGAATGACGTCAGGCTCATTATCGCCGTATATGTGTCCGGATCCTTCACAAAATACTCGAATCTCTTCCTGAATACTCCTCCAGACTCTATGCTCGAATAGCTTATTGCTCCGCTGACGCCTTCAAAGAATCCTTCCTCACTTCTCTTGAAACCGATCTTCTCCAAAATTTTCCTAAACATCTATCGGTGAAGCTTAATGGGGAGTATATTTCGCATCGATGCGTAAAATTCTCAACCGATATGCGGATGAGTTGATGAGCTTAGAGGTTTTGGGATGGTATAATGAGGCTTTGAGGATTAGGGGAATTTTGGCGCCGGCGAGGGTGAGTAGAAACGATAGATTATATCTTCCAGAGGAGCTTAGAAAGATGGCTGAGGAAGTCAAAGACAAGGAGATACCCGTCTACTGGGAGCATATCTCCGCTCAGAACGCGGTCGGGAAGGCGAAGGTCTACTGGGATGATGTGAATAAGGTTTTGAGATATGAGGCTGAGATATTCGATGAGTCTGCCGCCGAGAAGATTAGAAGCGGATTGGTTAAGCATGTGAGCCTAGGAGCGGATTATGAGACCATGGATTTGATAGATGATGTGATAATTCCGAGAAATCTGCATCTTAGGGAGATCTCGCTCGTGGCCGTTCCAGGAATCCCAGAGTCGAACATCGAGATAATCGAGAACTTGATCGAGCTTAAGGCTGTTGAGAGGGCTGTAGAAGTCCATGAAACTCCGAAAGCCCCACTTGATAGGCCATGGGATAAGGTTAGGGCGATAGATTCTCTAAAGCGATGGGCTGGCGGAAACGGCGAGATAGATTGGGCGAAATTCAGACTTGGATTCGCATGGTACGATGAAGAAAATCCTAAAGCTCTCAGAAGCTACAAGCTCCCGCACCACGAGGTGATAAATGGAAAGCTGATGGTTGTTTGGCGCGGAGTCGCCGCGGCCATGGCAGCGCTCTTCGGAGCTAGAGGGGGTGTAGACATACCTGATGAAGATAGACCCAGCGTCTACAAACATCTCGCAGCGCATTATAGACAATTCGAAAAAGAGCCTCCAAGCTATGAGAAGCTCTCAAGGTTATCGAGGTTAGATGAACCGGCGAAATCCATCAAGATTCTTGAAGCCGTTGGATTAAGCGATGAAGCCTACAAGACCTTAAGCGAGCTCGTTATCGAGAATGCGAAATATACTGTTCAACATTCTGGTGTCTGCGAGATGGAGATGGGTGGAGAAAGCCGTAAGATAATTGTTGAGAGGATTGATGGAGAGCCGAAAACGTTTGAAGAGCTCTGTAAGAAGATCGGTAAGAGGATCGCTGAAAGCGTTAAGCTGAAGGCGAGGGAAGCTGTGACCGGGACATCTGATCAACCCATGACTCATAGCATGCCCTTATTCAGGATTCCTGCTGGAGCTCCGATAGGCTTGAGAGGCTTCGGCGAGGTCGTGGCCTTGGAGAGAGGTGAGAAGACCGCAACCTTGCCGATAATAAACTCGATAACCTTCAGCGAATTAACTCCAGGTCAAGAGCCAACTGAGTCAACCCAGACGATAACATTCATCCAAGTGACTCCAGTCGAGTATGGCGGGATTCAGAGCTTCACCTATGTTGACGCCGAGAGGATGAGCGAAGATCTCGGAGCGGTTATAGCTAGATGCTTTGTCGAGGCTGCTCAGCTAAGCTCGGATGACTTAATCTTAAATGAGCTGGATTCTTCGGCTGGATCGACGATCACTCCAGGTGATAAGGCTGAATCAGATCTGACTTCAGAGGATATCTTCAACAGCAATTTAATTCTCTCCGCCTTGACGAAGCTTAGAAGCGAGAATGTCGGTTTCGCTCCAGGAGACCTCGTCCTAGTTCTACACCCAAAGCAGTATGAGGACTTATTGAAGGAGGATTACATCAAGACCGCGATGCAGTTTGGGACATTCGATCCCAAGACCGGCGTAGTTGCGAGATTATTCGGCGTCGACATCTTCGTGAGTCCAAGGGTTAAGACTGGAAGTGGAAGCGGTGGGATAACGACTTATCACGCGATCCTATTCAAGAAGAGAGATGCTTTCATAACCGCGATTAGCAGAGACCTATTGATCGAGACCTTCAGAGATGTTAAGGCTAGGAAGGTGTATGTCGCTGGAAGCCACTGTATAGCCGTGAAGGTGAAGTGGGATAAGGCCGCGGTCAAGATAATAACCGCCTAATCGAGGTGATGGAGATGGTGGATGAGAAGAAACCCATGATCCATGTGAGGGAACTAGACATAAGAGAGATTTACTCAACCCTGATAAGGATCGAGCAGAGGCTAAACGATGTCGACAAATATCTGCATGAGAAACTCGAATACTTGGATAGAAGAATCACGGCGGCGACTTCGAGGAGATGATTTGGGAGAAGTTGATGATCGCCGTTCTCATCGCAGCATCCTTCATCCTAATATTTTATGCTGCTTCGGAGGTTGAGAGACATAACCCGATGCTCGGAGACCTCCCAACGAAGATCACTGCGGCGATCTATATCATCATCACGATC
The DNA here is from genome assembly GCA_021159365.1 of Nitrososphaerota archaeon. Lineage (GTDB taxonomy): Archaea > Thermoproteota > Nitrososphaeria_A > Caldarchaeales > Wolframiiraptoraceae > AUK039. Next base: position 10,895 of record JAGGRY010000014.1, read on the forward strand.
ATCTACATCTTGTTCTCGATCATGTTACGGAAAGGAGCTGACGGCGAATCCTTGGGAAAAGTTGGTGAGATCTATCTTGAGGGAGTTGATGGGTGACTTGGCCATGAGGGTCAGGGTTATCGAAGCGAAAATCGACTCAATAGATAGGAGGCTGAATGATCTCGGAAGAGAGGTTAGGCTTCTAAGAGATGAACTTGGGAAGAGGAGGAGATTCTGGCCATGACCTATGCATCAATCTCAGATGTTAAGTGGTGGCTGAAACATCCGCAAGACGATACAAGCCTAGACGCCGAGATAAGCGAGACCCTAGAATCGGTTGACAACGAGATCAACAACATACTATCCGAATATACGGAGACCCCTATAACCGATGAAGGATTGAAGGAGATACTTGGAGACATCGAGGCTCAATGGGCTGCCGGCATTCTCAGGCAGAGAAGGATTCCAAGTGGAGATGAGGAAGACGTCTATATTCAGGTGGCGAGACGTAGGCTTGAGAGGCTCATCGATCGGAGATTCAAGTTCATCGAATTGGCGTAAAGAAGCTCTGAAAAAGCTCGTCGAGGATCCGATACTATTCTCAAGACTTGTCCTCGGATTTAAGCCGTTTAAGTATCAGGAAGAGCTTCTAAGAGATGAGGGTAAGAGGATAATCGTCTGCGCTGGTAGGCAGGTTGGGAAATCGACGACGATAGCTGCAAAGGCAATCCACTATGCTTCAACGAATCCTGAGACGATCACCCTGATAGTCTCCGCAACCCTTAGGCAGAGCATGCTCCTATTCCAGAAGATCATGAATTTCATAGATTCAAGCATCTTGAGGAATAGCTTGAGGAAGAGGACTAGGACTTTGATAAAATTCATGAATGGCAGCGAGATAATAGTTCTTCCATGTGGCAGAGGTCACACCCTTAGAGGATATTCCGCGAACCTGATAATACTCGATGAAGCGGCGTTCATGCCTGAAGAGGTGATCGCGAACGTCATCTTACCGATGATGGCGGCCACGGATGGATCATGTTGGATGATCTCAACCCCATGGGATACTGACCACATATTTTACAGGATATGGATCGGCGAATACGGTGGATGGAGCAGATATTTTTGGCCATCAAAACTCTCGCCTCTGATAACCGACGAGTTCTTGGAAGAACAGCGGAGGTTGATCGGGGAAGAGAGGTGTATGGTTGAGTATGAGGCGAACTTTATCGAGGAGAGATCTAGCTTCTTCCCAATGAAGCTCCTGAGAAGATGTATAGAAGATTATGAGCCGAGACTTGAGAGAAATGCGATCTACGGATATGATCCAGGCGGCAGAGAAAGCCTAGCCGCACTAGTCGGAGTGAAATTTGATCCAAGAATCGGCAGATGGAGACTGACATTCTATCGAGCTGAGAGATGTGAGAGTTACACAGAATTCAATTCATTCATCCTAGACCTGCATAGGAGGGCGAAGATGGATAGATTGATCGTCGACGAAACTGGAATAGGTGGACCTATAGTTGAACATCTAAAGGAGCTCGGCTTACCGGTAATCGGAGTCAAGCTGACCGAGAAGGTTAAGGAAGAGATTCTGGGAAGGCTTAAGCTGATGCTTGAAAAAAGAGAGCTTACCCTGCCAAATGATCCGCAGCTCTTGAATCACCTAAACTGCATCCAATATGAGAGGACTTGGAGCGGCGGCTTCAGATTCACCCACAGAAATGGAACGCATGATGATCTGGCATACGCCTTGGCCCTCGCCATCTATTATCCATCAGAATCCTTCCTAATTTGATACATTATTTTCCTCCTCTTTTTTTATCCAAAAATTATGGCGGATCCCTGACAATCAACGGAACTATTCCATCGACGACTTGCATCACACATTCCCTTATGAACCAGCTCCTATTCAACCCATTCTTCCTACAGTATTCGTCTATCTTCTCGGCATCCTCTACGTCACAGCTGAAGGTAATTATCGTCTTGACCAACTCCACAAATCCATGCATGCAACAGGATTTAGGTTTGATTCTCGGTACCATTTTCATTGAAAGTGGAACCATTTGTTAAAGAGCTTGTTGAAATTCTTGGAAGAATCTATCGGCGGTGATGGGTAAGAAAAGCTGTAGGGGATTATGTCAACATATTCCGGACGTCGTTCATAGGCCTTGGTGGAGGCCTAGATTGATCGGCTGGCTTTACTGCCCAGTCTGTGGTGTAAGCTTTCCAGACTTAAAGATTTTCTATAAGCTCGACAAATTCGGTAGAAAGACCTGTATCTGCTGTGGAACGACTCTTAGGCAGATTCCAAGGAGGTCTAAGAGGTGGAAGAATTCACCTCTCTATAAGTCGGTCGAGGAGCCCGTTAAATCCACCTCCGGCGAGGAAGATGAAGAGCTTCTCCGCAGCTTGATCTTGGCCAGATATGATGAGGATGATGGCGATGAAGGTGATTAGGAGCAGGATCATCGCAGCCCAATCAGATCTACCCAAGATCAATTTACCTCCCCTATACTTAACCACGAATCCAGCCCTCTTAACCTTCCTCACCAGATTTCTTCACCCCATAGATCTTTACGGCTACTCCGTGAAGCCTGTGGAAGCGGTGGGAGATCATGGGCTTCTTCTCAACTCTTCTCCTAGTCTTCTTCACCTCAATTATCAAGGATGTTGGGATGACTGCGATCTTATGGCCTCTATTATCTTGGCCTATCCAGAGGACCAAGTATTTCATGAGCTTGCCTTCCATAACTCCGATGAATCTTCCAACGTTTCTCATCGGGGTGTCTAGGTGCTTTGGTTTCAGGTTTCTCAACATCTTATCCGTAACCCTCTCATAGAGGCAGGCGTCTCCCCAGAGAACCTCGATTAAGTCTCCAGGTCTAAGAGACCTTAATTTGTCATCCTTATTCATCTTCATCTCCTCCGATGAGCTTGATTCTGAGTTCGCGGAGTCTTTCAGCCAATATGTGGATTGCTTGGATCAAATTATTCTCCTCATCCATTTTCTTGATTCTCCATAGAGCGGTCTTCCCAGAAGTCTTCTCCGATCTCATCTCTTCCCTGATCTCCGCCAAGAGCCTCGTCAATTCCCTCTCATTCTCTTCCAAATCTAGGATTCCACGGTATCTCAAGATTAGTCTCGCGAGCTTCGTCAAGGCATCCACGCCCTTAACGAGCTGAGTGATTGAAAGTTTTCCAACTTTTTCATCGAACTTCTTAGACAATTCACGATATTTCTCGATCAAATCTATCAAAACATCTTCAACCGCTACGGAATCTTCCATGGCCATCTAGGTGATCAAAGATGAGAGAATATTTCGTATATGCGAAAAATGCTCCGCCGGCTTCGATGATCTTGGATGAGCTTGGAAAAATTGTTTAACGATGTTGAGGAAGCCTTGACGTCGATCGCGAAAGAGATTGAGGGTGTCGAGGAGGTGACGGTCTCAGAGCCATCTCTTCAACGCGGATTCAAGTCTCCGAGAATCTTCGTCTGGATAAGAGATGGAGAGATGAAAGATATAACGATAGGTGGCAGGAGGATGCATAGCTGGAGATTCGAGTATGTGATAGACGCTGTGAGCGGGGATTCGGCGAGAGCATATTCTCAAGCTAAACGAATAATGTGGGAACTATACTCAAAGGTCATGAACGATAGAAGTTTGGGAGGATTGGTTAGAGACGCTAAGCCGATTAGATTCGAGAGGGTTGAGGCTCCATCCGAAAAAGTCTATGGCCACAGAATCTATCTAGTCGTGGAGGTGCTCGTCGAAGCTTGAAGATCGAAGGAGCGGATAAATTCCTGAAAACCCTAAACTCGCTCAACAAATTACATGTAACAATCTCGAGAGAACTAGCCGAGGCCATAAAATCAAACGCTGAAAGACTTGCTCCAACTAGAACCGGAAAACTTAGGAGAAGTATTAGAATCGTTGAGGGGGCTGGATGCTACATGGTCTTGATGGGAGGCCGTGAAGCACCCTACGCTCCATTCATCGAATATGGCACAAGGCCGCATATCATAAGGGCTAGGAGGGCGATGGCTTTAAGATTCGAGGTCCATGGAGAAACTGTTTACGCAAGATATGTTAAGCATCCGGGAACTAGGGCTCAGAGAATCTTGGGTAGGGCTGTGGAAGAATCTCTTAGAGGAATGGATGAAGTTGTTTCGAGGATCTTGATGCGAAAAATACTCTGATTATTGATGATGGGCTGAGATGAGATACGTTGGAATTGGTAAGGAGACTGGTTTCGGAAACCCTACAACCCCCACTAGATACCTAGATCCACTGAGCGTTAGCATAGCTGCGGATAAGGAGCCGATCTTAAGGAGAGGTATCGGATCTAGATGGCCCGTGGATAAAGCTCTTGGAAACATCGTCGTTTCAGGCGACATGGAATTCCCCGCAAATCCCGAGATAATTGGAGACTTTCTCCTAATGCTTTTGGGAAAAGTTGAGACTAGTCAACCTGATCCAACAGGAGCTCCAAACGTCTATGCTCACATCTTTAAGCCCTGCGAGGTGGGAGAGTCTCCGCCGACCTACACGATCGAGATAGGCCTAGATTCGACTGCTAGGAGGATAACTTCGGCGATTCTAGGATCCATGAGTCTTGAATTCGCTCCAGGAGAATATGTCTCAGTGACCGCGAGCATCCTGGCCCAAAAGGAAGATTCGACTGATCTCAAGTCTCCGAGTTTTCCAGCGGCCAGAGATTGGCATTCTGGAGATGTTTCAGCGGTTCTAGGAGGCCAGGAAGTTGAGCTCAAAGCATTAACCCTGGAGATAAACAATAATCCGTCATCAGATCATCATGTAATTGGTTCGAGGTATCTTCCGAGACATGAGCTTGGAGAGCTTGAGATAACCGGGAGCATGGATGTGAAGTTCGTCGATCGAGATCATCTGGATAGATTCCTAAACGATGAAGAGACATCCTTGACGATAACCTTGACCGGAGATGAAATCGAAGGAGGCCAAAACCATCAACTTAAGCTTGAGCTTCCGAGAATAGTTTACTCAGCTTGGTCTGGAGACGTAGATTCACCTGAAATGATAATTCAAAGCATAGACTTCGTGGCCATTAAGCCGAGTTCAGATGAGATCTTCAAGGCAACTTTAACCAACACCGTGAATGAGTATTGAGGTGATCTCAGTGGCGTTTAAGCTGAAGATCGGCGGCGTTGAATATGTGATTAATTTACCGGCTTACGCGATCCCATACGTGAATCTATTGGGAAATAAGTTCGCCGCAGTTCCAGATAATTTTGAGGACGCCAAGCAGCTAGCCGAGGACTTGAAGACCGCGATAGATGAGCTTGAGAGATTCATTCAGCCCACACCCAACCCAGATCATTGGCCGGAACTCCTCTTCAAACTGATAATCGAGGTCGCGAACGAGATCCGAAGAGCCGTTAGGGCTGCGGGGTTTTCCGCAGAATCTATGGAGGCTCGATAGCCGAGTTATCAAGGATTTTAGGGGTTAGGCCGAGCATGATACTTGAATTCGATGGTCCGGCTGCGTGGATCTTCGACCTAATCTTTCTCGGAAAATCTTGGGGAGGGGTTGCTGAGATGATTAAGCATCGAAGAGATCTCAGGCTTAAACCTGCTCAGAGAAAGAGGCTCCTCTATAAGGGGCGACTTTAGATGAGTGGAAGAGATTATCTCTTAAGGGTTGTAGTCGAGGGGGTTGATAGGGCTTCATCCGCCCTCAAAAACGTTAGACGACATGTGGTTGAGACATCAAAGGAGGTCGAGAAGGCTTCAACGAGCTTCATGGAGTTCTCCTCAAGTCTTCGAAGAATTAGCGAGATAGCTGGAGGAGTTATAGCCGGATTAATTGGATTCAATATCCTAGATCGAGTAAATGATCTGATCCGTGATGGAGTTAGGGCGTTCGCGGAGTTTGAGGCGGAGTCGATAAAACTGGCGTCACTATCGAGGGAAGCAGGCCAAGACATAAATCTATTAGCACAATCATTCAGGATCGCGGCCTCAGCCGCCTCAAGAGACTATGCGATCAGCGCTGAGCAAGCCATGGCCGCCCTCCAATCCTTGATCAAGGCTGGATTATCCGGTGAAGACGCCATGAATGCTCTTGGGGCGGCGATCCAGATGGCTAGGCTTGAATCCATAGACTTCGCGACCGCTGGAAATAATCTCGTTCAAGTCATGGCCCAATTCGGGTTAAGCGGCTCTGAGGCCACGAGAGTTGTCGATGCGCTCGTTAATGCTTCAAGACTGGGAATTGGAACTGCAAACGACTTCGCTCAAGGTTTAGCGAATTGCGGAGCGACTGCGAGGGCGATGGGACTCGGATTGGAAGATGCTACCACATGGCTCATAATTCTCGAAAGGAGATTTGGATCAGCTCAAGAAGCTGGAACTCATCTCAATAGATTCCTGCTCGATCTCTATGAGATCGCTGAGAAGCTGGGCATTCCAATACGGGATATGAGTGGAAGCCTTAGAGCCGCAAATGAGGTCATCAAGGATGTGATCAGTAGAGCTAAAGAGCTTGGAGGAGACTTCGAAGATCTCCGAGATCGATTAACCGGAGTGGATATGCGCGCATTGAAAACGTTGTTCACATTTACTCAGATGACCGAGAGATTCGAGGAGCTTAGAAAAGAAGTTGCGAGGCAGGGATCAACTTGGGAGGCGTATCAACATTGGCTTGAGACCACTCAGGGAAGATTTGCGGCCATGTCCGCTGAAGTCGACCGGATGAAGAGGCGTATCGGTGAATCGGCTTCAAGCATAGCAGTCTACCTCGGAAATATGTTCCTGCCAGCAGTCGAAACAGTCTTCGCCTCATGGAGAGGTATAGTGGCCGCAGCGGTTGGAGATGTGGCCGGAAATCTCGAATCAGCGATAGAGGTTCAGATGAGGTTAGGTAGAGTCACGGAAGAGCAGGCTGGAGCATGGATCATGAGCTATGTCGAGATGGGTAAGATAACGGAGCAGGAAGCTCTAAGGATCGCGGAGCATCTCGGAATAATGACAAATGAAATTCAAGAACTGATTAACCGAGTGACAGCGGCTGGAGGCCAAGTTCCCTCGACATTCCAAAACATGGCAGATTCAGCTCAAATAATGGGAGACGCGTTAACAAATGCCATTAACAGGATCCAAGATGCCTTGACGGATGGAATAGTCTCAAGTCAAGAGATGGAGAACATAATTCGGGCCATGCCATCCGATGTTCAGAATCTGGCTCAGGAGTTCATGAACCTCCAGATGACGATTCAGCAGAATAGTCAAGCCTTGATGGAGCTGAAGAACCAAATAGATTCGATAAACATGTCCATGATGGAGAACCAGCTGCAGATCATGAAGATAAGAGATGCCGCCGCGGATCGAATGGATCTGGTCTATGAGGAGATCCTGAAGTTAAGGGATGAGGCGAAAAGCATCTATGAAAACATCCAAGCTCTAAGCGAGGAGAGATCCATTAGGCAGCAGGAGATCTCAATTTTACAAAACATCATCTCAACTAGGGAAAGGATGGCCAACGTTCAAGAGAGGATCACATCTCTACAAGAGAAATTAACTAAAGCTCATGGAGATGAGAGGATAGAGATCCAAGAAAAGATGGCGGATTTGCAGAACGAGTATGTTTTGCTCCAACAAAGATTGGCTGCCTATGAGCAACAATATCAGATGATGGTTAAGATCTTAGAGCAGTATGGACTTGAACCCGTGGCTCTCGATCAAACTATAGAGGCGTTACAGAATGAGTTGGCTGCTAGGCAGAATTATCTGACAATTCTACAGCAGCAGATCTGGAATCTTCAGCAAGAGTATGAGCAGTATCAGAAGAGCATTCAGGCTAAGCAGAGATATGGTGAATTGACTGTTGAGGAGCAGCTTAAGATTAGGGAGCTTGAATCGGCTAACCGAGACCTTAGAATTAGGCAGATGGAGCTTCAACAACAGTATAAGTCTCTCCAATCCGAGGTGGATGCGGCGAAGAACCGGCTCCAAGAGATAATGAATGTGATTCGGCAGAAGATATCTTTGATCAATGAAAATGTTAAGGCTGTCAATAGGCTGATCGAGGCATTGAATAAGCTAAATGGAATGAAGATTACTTATGAGGTGACCGAGGTCAGAAGAACGATTCACACGAGAGAGGGTGGAGCAGGAATTCCGGAACATCAGCGTGGCGTATGGAATGTCAGGAGAACACATATAGCATTAATCCATAAAGGCGAAACCATTTTGCCTAAATGGTTCGCTGAGCCATTTAGAAGATGGATTAGTGAGAGAGCATTTAGTCCACAAATCATCAACGTTCATGTTAACGTGAATACTTCAGATATCTCCGATCCTACTACATTAGCCGAGGTCGTTGGCCGCGAGATTGCCAGGAGATTGAGGAGGGTGATGTAAAGATGGTCTTGACATTAGAGCTTTACGATGAGAGTTCATATTCATGGAGTGATAAAACGGATAAGTGTATTAGGCTTAGACACAGCATCTCTAGCCATGAACTCGAGTCGATCGAGTTTGAATTAATCGGGGAAGATGTGAGTGTAGGGCAAAAGATCAGAGTCAAGAGGGATAATAACATAATCTTCGAAGGCATAGTATATGAGCGATCTAGGAAGCAGAGAGGGGGCCTTCTATCAGTTAGGGCAACCGCATACAGCTATCTGATCCTCTATGACCGTCAGATAATCTATCGCATATATCAGACCGGCATCAAGGCAGGCGAGATAATTCGGGACTTGGGAAAGTTAATCGACGATGAATTTCCAGTCAACTTGAATGGAGTAGAGGATGGAGACTCACTCCTATCACCTTGGAAGATCGAGAATCGCTCTGCACTGGAGATCGTGAAGAGCGTGGCGAGGGGGACGAATTATTGGCTGAGGATGAAGCCATGCTTATCATACCTTGTTCTTGATGGGCAACCTGGTAATTATATATTGGTCAATCTTCCAAGATTTCCTTCCAGCTTCACAATAGCGTTATTAATTCGTAAAGATGCTCAACCACCTGATTACGGATTTGAGTGGATCTTCAGATATACTGGTTCTGGCGCTCGTTGGTTTGGATGGGTCTCAGCAACAATAGAACCGAACAATCCTTCTAGCACTATCTTCAGAATAGCCGATACCAGCAACGATAACAATGAAATACATTTAAGCTCAGGTTCAAAATTGGGAGTTGGAGAATGGTCATGGATAATATATTGGTATGATGGATCCACAATGAGAATTTACAAAAACAGTGAATTATGTGCAGAGAAAAGTGAAACACCTCAAGTTTATACTTCTTCAGCAAGTCTGCAGATCGGAAGACATGGAAGCGGCGATTATCACATTCCATTAAGTTATGGTCAATTCCTCATTTATGAAAAGCCGCTTAATGAAAACGAAATAGAACGACTTGTAGCAGATCCGCTTAATCCACCGTTAGACAAACTATTTCTTTACTTAAACTTCACAAAATTTGAAAATAACACGATACATGATCTTTCGGGCAACGGCAATGATGGCGTGGCTTATGGCGACGTTTCTCAGGATTATGAGGTTTACCCGCAGTATGTGAATAGTATGCTTCTTGAGTTTAAGCCGAAGGTGATAGCATGAGCTATCCAGTCATAGATGAATCAATTGTTTTGGATGCTGAGTATAGTGAGGATAGATGGAAGCTTAAGAATCGTGTAATTTATGTTGGTGCGGATGGAGAGATTTTAGCGGATGTCAGTGAGGAGAGCGGAGATCTACCGGTCGTAGTGCATGATCCCTATTTGACCGATTCGGAGGAAGCGGAGAGAAGGGCGAATATTCGATTAGCCTTGAATAAGGAATATGGTCGAAGCTTGAGGATCACGATGCATCAAAAAGACTTCAAGGATCTCGGCGTAGACCTCGGCGACACTTGCATGATCAACCTGCCTTCCGTTGGCTTGAATGGAGAAAACATGGTTTTGCTCGGAATCGAATACGATCCAAAGCGGTTAATTTATCGTCTTGAGTTCGGCGGTCGTAAAGAATTACTTGAGGATTGGCTTGATGAGCAAATCGGCGGAGATGTGGCTCGAAGATTCGGCAAGGCCATGACCCTCCCCGAGCAGACTTCAACTCTTGCTTATTCGCTTGATAAGATCGCTAGGATTCAGGCGGATCAGAAGCATGTCTTATATGTGAATAAGCCTCCGATTACGCTCTATAATGCTCAAAATGTGATCTTGAATTCGAATGGGGAAGTTGAATTGAATTCGGGAGCAACCGAGGGAAGTTTTGAGGCTCAGGTATTGCCTCCTTCAGAACTGTTTGTGAACTGGATTAAATCGGAGTGGATAGCTGAGAAGGGAGAGAAAACCATTCCGGGTTCTCCGGAGGATTGGCCTTCATCGCTTACCGATTGGAAGTATCGAAAGAAGATCACGATTCAGGAAAATGTCGGTCAGGATTTAACCGATTATCAGATTAAGCTTATAATTCATTATGGAAGTGGGACGGATTTAGGCTCGGATATTTACTTGAATGAGAAATGTAAGAGCGATTTCGGAGATATTCGATTCACGGATGTGAATGGTAATCTTTTAGCCTATTGCATAGAAGAAAAAACAGATGGCGATTATGCGATATTCTGGGTCAAGATTCCAAGTATTCCGGCGAACGGAACAACCGACATCTACATCTATTATGGTAATCCGGATGCGATCTATGATGGTAACCCGGAGCAGGTCTTCGAGTTATTCGACGACTTCGAGGAAACGGAATTGGATACAAGCAAGTGGAATACTCATCTCGGCTCGGGCGGCTCCATATCGGTTTCCGATGGACAATTGATTATGCAGGAAGGTTCTGGAGGTAGCGACGCATCCACTTGGACGACAATATATAGCAAGCAGACATTCGATAACATAGCGGTGAAAGCCAGAATCAAGTTCACGGCGATGGAAAACATATTGTTGAGGATGGGCGCCGCAGACGAGCAGTTCTACGTTTTCAGGCTCGATGGGAGAAGTGGGAAGTATGACGTTATAGGCAAATATCCGGCTGGAGCAACCAAGACGACCGAGCTGGTAATGGGATCCGGCTCCTCTCCGGATACGTGGTATAAGCATGAGGCTAGAGCCTATGGAAGCCAGCTCAGGCAATACAAAGACGATGTAGAAGAATTATCAACAACAGACGCAACTTTCACAAGCGGATACATAGGCGTTTCAACTGACGGGGCTTCGGGAACCGTTTACGTGGACTGGATACTTGTCCGAAAATATGTCGAACCCGAGCCAAGCATATCAACGATTGGAGATGAGGAAGAATATACTCCGCCTCAAACAATCTCGATTGGAGAGGTTTCGGCTCAATTCTTGAATGGTGATGGAGAAAGCCTAGGCCATGTCTATGACGCCTGTGATACTCGGTTTTATAGGTTTAGGAAATGGCCTCAGGGCTATGGCTCATTCACCTATAGGAATGCTTCAAGCTGGGGATCAAGTAATGCAAGTGTAGGTGATAAGCGGATGGGAATCCTACACGCCTACTGCCTCAAACTCGTTCCCGATACCCTCGGCTCAGATGGCGAGATCTACTATCCATCAAGTAAGGATCTCAGCCTAGATCTCTCATGGGCTAAATGGCTCCGACTTTATCTCTATGCCGATCATGAATCGGATGTAACGATTAAGATTCGCCTACATCAAGATGCCGATAACTATTTCGAGGGATCTCTGGTCGTTAAGGCCAAGGAATGGAGAAAATATGAGGTATCGATGGATTCATTATCACAAGTCGGCTCCCCAAGCCTTAGTCAAATTAACTGGATAAGCGTCATATCGCCTTATCTGATCTTGATGGATAGCGATCATGTTTTCCTGCCTGCGGTTAGGGAGCTTATGAGAGTTAAATTCACGCTTAAAAGAGACTCCCCAGATGATCCATCGCCAAGAATTAAATTCGTCAAGATCATCTGGAGGGAAGGAGCATGACAGAACTACTAATCGTAAGCAAGCCTAGAGGCCGAATCCATAAATGGATCTACGGACAATACAAGGAATACCTAGATCCAATAAGCTTCGATAGAGGCAGCTTCACCAATCCCTTAGTAGTTAATGCGACAGGAGCTTCTTATGAAATCTGTCCTAGAGATAATCCGAATTATAGCTTAAAATATCGGGCTCAGAGATTCAAGACGCCAAACGTTCAAACCGATGAAGGATACCTCTTGTTGCAAAAAGTGAGACTGAGATTGCATAAAGGTGTCGATGGCCAGAGTGGAACAGTTAAGATAGAGCTTCGGTCAGATAATAATGGAACTCCAGGGTCGAAGATTTATGAAATTGCCTCATTTCCAATAAATGACTTGGAAACCGCTTTTAGCATTCAAGAATTTACCTTAAGCTCCCCGCAACAATTATCTCCTGACACATATTATTGGATCTATATCTATTACATCGATGATGGAACGAATAGACTCTATTGGGAAGGCTCAAGCTCAGATGTTTATGCGGATGGATATGCGTGGGATAACCAAAACGGAATCCATACGGATTATGATCATTATTTAGAAGTCGTTTACGCCTTACCGAAGTTCACGATTAACCTAGACTTCATTTACGATGGTGCGGCTGAGAAGAGGCTTGAAATAACGTTTTCAGGCACGCAAACAATAGACGATATAACTGTAAACGGTCAAAGCGTTGGAACAGATTTGCTGAAAGAGGATTCGATCCCACAAGCCGATAATTACTCGATAGTTTTAACGGTTTCAAGTGGAGACGTGAAGGGATCGATCCAGCGCTGGCTATATTACAATAAAACCTCGATTACTTTGGATGATCTTAATGTTTCGGAAGCATATCTCCAAGAAATCGAATACGGAGCAGACGGAGGAGTTCTGAGGATAGATGATGATCCGGCTGGAGACCTAGTGGGATCGGCGAATGAAACTATCCAATTCACGGATATCTTGGTGCCATTCAGAAAACTTGAGTGGATTTCAGGCGGCGGGGAAGTCCTGATACTAGGAGTGGAGTAGAGATGATGAAGAGAATCGACCGTGAATTTGATCTTCCGTCGCATGTTGCTAATAGAATTAAGGAGAGGTTTAAAGCTCTGGAGGATGGGGATCGGGAATTAAGGGATCAGATATCGATTCTTCAAGCCGAGGATGAGTCGCTTAAGGAGAGGGTCTCCAACATCGAGGATGGCGGCTTGGGAGTTAAGAGGATTTCAGATGAAGATGGCGATAGGATCGAGTTTGCTCCAAGTGATGAGTTTGTCGCCGAACTAACCTCTGATGGAGTGTTTAAGCCGATAGAGCCGAATGTCTTGAAGATCGGGGACGATGAAGCATACTTGAATGACGTTGTGACGGCGAATGTCACCATCACCTCCGCGAGCAGCTCTAAGGAAAATATTCGAGAACTTGATCCGAGCATGTTGGATATCAAGCTCCCATCTCCGAAGATCTATCAGCGAGTTGAAGGCAGAGGAGGAACAGAGATAGGATTCATAGCTGAAGAGTTGCCGGAATTTCTGAGACGTGGAAACGGATACGATTTGAAAGCTTTGATCGCCATCTTGGCCTTAAAGGTTTCAAAGCTTGAAGAAGAGTTGTCAAAGCTGAAATCGGGGTGAATACCTATAAACCAATATCTTCGAGAATCTTTAGAAGTCGATGAATCAAGTGCGTTTAAGGATGATCGCCGGGACGATCTTGATCGCTGCAACCTACTTCGCCTTAACTTGGATTCTCGCCCCCATAAGCTTCCTACCATTCCAGGTGAGATTCTCGGATTCCCTGATAATGTTGTCGGCGATCTTCGGGGAAGCGGCGGCGTGGGGGGTCTTCTTAGGATGCATCATTGCAAATTGCTTCCCAGTCGGCTATCCGCCAAATATAATAGATGTTGTCTTCGGAAGTTTTGCAAACCTCATCTCCGGATACGTCGTCTTGGCCTTGACTAAGAGATATAGCCGCATTAGATTGGTGATTGCTTCCTTGGCATCATCCCTCATAGTCACGTTCATAGTTGGAACATATCTCCCAATCATAATTCTTCCGGAATTCACGATTAAGGACATCCTATTCCTCGGCTATCTAGGGGTCCTTCCCGGAGAACTTGTATCCCAAACAATTTTAGGAGTTTGGCTTGTTGAGGGAATCAGGAGCCTTCTTCCCAAAAAGATGATTAAGTGATGAATTGATCTAGGAATCTCAGCCTCTTCGCTGGATGTGGATGTGTGCTGAAGAGCTCAGCTAAGACGCTGGGCTTCTCTCGCTTGATCTCCTCGACAAGTTCATCTATATTACCTCTGAACCTCCTCAACCCCAGATCTGGATCCGCTATGAAGAACATCTTTAACTGACCATATGATCTTCCCCTCAAATATTTTCTAAGTCTGCCCGTGGCCATCATTATCTTCACCAAGCCTCTCTGGAGGTTTCTCGCGCCATTCTCGGCGACCATCGCTGAATGTGAATCTGCATAATATTCTCTAAGCCTGCTCATGTAAAAGACGAAGAGGTTGAAGATATAGCTGACAACGATCAGGAGAATTCCAGTTATGAGGATAAGCCCCGCGCCTCCACCTTCTTCCCTCTCACTATATCCTCCAAACCATCCGGACATGTATAGGCTGTATCCAATATAGTAGATTATGGCCGGGATTAAGCTGACCATCATCATCACGATGATGTCCTTGTGCTTTAGATGGCCTATCTCATGGCCTAATACCGCCTCAACTTCACTTTCATCAAGGGTATTCAATAATCCTCTCGTGACCGCGACCATGTTCCCAGTTAACGGACTTCCATAGGCGAATGCATTCGGGATATCTATCTCGGCGAGCATAAGCTTTGGAGGCTTCTCCAATCCACTCCTCTCAGACAATTTCTCAACGATTCTATGAAGCCATGGATATTCGTGGGGTTTAACCTCTCTAACGCTGTAGATCGCGTTGATTATGTATGGGCCTATGAGCCATTGGAAGAAGTGGAAGACTATGACGAATCCGAGGATTCCATAGACTCCATAGATAGGCATTCCGAGATAGAGGAGAATCGCTGTTAGGATTAGGGTGGCGAGTCCAGTTACAGCTGCCCAAACACCAATCATCGAGAGCCTAAGCTTTAGGAGCGAGGGCCTAATCTTCGCAGGAACCCTAACCCCGCTCTTAGGTTCAGCCATGACTCTTCTCCCTGACTAAGGGGATACGCGCTAGATCTAATTAACTTTAATCGAATTTTATTTAAGCCGGCTAAGAAAAGCTATATAAAAATCTTCGATATACATATATGGAGGCTGAGCCGCATAATTTCGGTGGTCGCGTTTGGTTAAGACCACGATTAGTGTGATTAAGGCAGATGTAGGATCTGTCGCGGGTCACCATCGCCCCCATAAGAAGATGCTTGATTATGCGAAGCAAAAACTTGCTGAGGCCAAGGAATCTGGATTGATAAAGAGCTTCTATGTTTACCACGTTGGAGATGATATCGGGTTAGTCATGACCCACCATAAAGGAGAGAATAATCCAGAGATTCATAAATTGGCTTGGGACACATTTAAGGAGATAACTGATAAGATCTCAAAGCCTCTAAAGCTTTATGGAGCAGGTCAAGACCTATTGAAAGAGGCTTTTAGTGGAAATGTTAAGGGAATGGGGCCAGGTGTAGCTGAACTCGAATTTGAGGAGAGAAAATCCGATCCGATCGTGGTCTTCGCAGCCGATAAAACTGAGCCAGGTGCATGGAATCTCCCACTCTACAAGATCTTTGCAGACCCATTCAACACAGCTGGTCTCATAATAGATCCATCTCTTCACGATGGTTTCATCTTCGAGGTCATGGACTTGAAGGAAGGCAAGGTCGTTAGATTGAAGGCTCCTGAAGAGAGCTATGATATCCTCGGATTGCTTGGAACTCCTGGGAGATACGCTGTCTCAAAAGTCTTTAGGGCTAGGGATATGCTTCCAGCGGCAGCGGCCTCGACCAGCAGATTATCATTCATAGCCGGAAAATATGTCGGCAAAGATGATCCAGTCTTAATCGTTAGAACTCAGCATGGGCTCCCAGCGGTTGGAGAAGTTTTAGCCGCCTTCGCGGTTCCACATCTAGTCGCTGGATGGATGAGGGGAAGTCACAACGGCCCATTAATGCCCGTGAGCTTCAGGAAGCATCCGATAGTGACCTACTTCGATGGCCCTCCAAGGGTTATCGCGATGGGCTGGCAGATATCTAACGGTGAACTGATTGGAGTTGATGGAACGGAGCCAGCCGATCTATTCGACGATCCATTCTGGGATTATAGCAGAAATCTTGCTTCTCAGATAGCTGTTTACATGAGGACTATGGGAGAGATCATGCCCGCGAGACTTGAGCCGGCTGAACTCGAATACACGACCCTTCCAAAGATCTTGGCGAAGCTTGAATCAAGATTCAAGAAAGTGGATTAAACTAAACCGAATTCTCATATATCATAATTTTTCTAATGTCCACTAATCTATGTCAGACTTTTTCATTAGAAATAGGGAGGAGGGTTAGAAG
>JAGGRY010000009.1 GCA_021159365.1 Nitrososphaerota archaeon
AAGGAGGTAGGTAATGGGGGAAGAGATCTGCCCAATTTGCGGGCTTCCAAAGTCCTTATGCGTATGCGGGACGATAAGCCGTGAACAACAAAGAATCAAGATAAAGCTTGAGACTAGAAAGTGGGGGAAGCCAGTCACTATAATCGAGGGATTAGATAATGGAGTAGAAGACCTACATAAGCTTGCGAAAAAGTTCAAGTCCCTATGCGCGTCGGGTGGAACCGTTAAGAATGGACTGATAATTCTTCAAGGAGATCATAGGAAAAAAGTTAAGGAAATACTGGTTTCGATGGGTCATAGAGAGGAGAACATAGAGATACTCTAAGCAGCTCCCTCAAGGACTTCCTTTAATCCCTTAAACCTATTCCTAACAGTGACCTCGGTTACTCCAGCCGCCCTCGCAATATCCTTCTGAGTTATTGTCTGATCTGTTTCTTGGCAGGCCATATAGAGTGCCGCAGCAGCTATGCCGACCGGATCCTTCCCGACAGTTGCTCCTCTTTTATGCGCCTCCTGAAGGATCTTTAAGGCTTCTTGGACTGTTCCCTGATCTAGGCCGACTTTTGACGCGATCTTATTCAAGTATCTCGCTGGATCAGCGACTGGAACCTTAAGCTTCAAATGCTTAAGCAGAAGCCGATATCCTTGAGCGATCGTCTTACGCTTAACTATTGGATAAGCCTTCTCGAGTTCACGGAGATCCCTTGGAGCGCGCATAGATCTACATGCAGCGTAAACCGCGGCTGCCATAATGGATCTAATGGATCTGCCCCTAACGAGTCCAGCCTTCAAAGCCTTCCTATAGATTAGCATGGCCCGCTCGGCGATGGACTGGCTTAGATGGAGCTTATCCACATAGATTTGAAGTATATTTACCGCTTGTTGCAAGTTTCTAGCCTCGGATGCGCTCACCTGAGAGGTTGCATCAAGCTTCTTCAATCTGAGAAGCTTCTCCCTAGTCTCCTTTGGAAGCCTCCTACCAGAAGCATCCTCATTAATCTTATCTATGACTGTGGATAAACCATGATCCCTATACATGATCGAGAGGGGCGCTCCAACCCTACTCCTATCCTCTTCCTCATCCAGATTCCTCCATTCGGGGCCTCTATCGACGCCCCTCTCTCGAACGACATATCCGCAACTTGGGCAACTAATCTCACCCGTTCTAGGATCATAGACTAAGACATCATTCCCGCATTCGGGGCAGATCATCCCCTCTCTCCAAGGCCTGGACTTCTTAGCCATGTTTCAACCCCCCAGCACGCAATTTTTTTATGTCACCATTAATTCTTCTGAAGAACCATTATATAAAGGTTGCTATTGCATATACGCTCACAATCCTCTAGTGAAAACAGCCCAATCCTTCCAAGCTCTCGGGCGAGTCGAGCGTTTCGGCTGAGCATGATCATAGCTTTAAGGGGGTAGCGTGGATGAGATCTTAGTGGATGTCGGCCTCATATCTTGAGTTGAGAAGACTGCTCATGGAGGTCTCAGGCATTATTCGGGGATCGAGGATAATCAACCTCTATCACATGGATGATGATTCAATAATATTAAAGCTAAGATCCGGGGATTTCTCGGGAGAACTTAGGATAATTCCAGGCAGATTCTTCTACCTAGTTGAGGGAAGCTATGAGAAGCCCGTTAAGCTCAGTGAAAGGGGGAGAGCCCTTAGAAAAGTGATCTCAGGGTCAAGAATACGCGATGTAAAGCTCGTGGAAGGAGAGAGGATAATGATGATGGAGCTTGAGAAGGGCGGAAAGATTCTTAGGCTAATCTCGGAATTTCTACCAAAAGGAACATTAATAGTCGTTGATGAAGATAATAGGATAATCGAGTCGCTCCACCACTTAAGAATGAAAGATAGAATAATAGTCCCAGGAGAAATCTATAAACTTCCACCTCCAAGACCATCCATAACAGAGTCAAATCTGGAAGACATCTTCAGAACACTAGATCCAAATAGAAAAATTGTCTCTGAATTGGCGTCGAAGGCTGGCTTGGGCGGGAGGTATGCCGAGGAAATACTTTGTCTAGCCGGAATTGATAAGGCGGTGAAGGTGAAAGATCTTAGTGAGGAGCAGAAGGCGAAAATATTAGAGGCATTAAAGAAAGTTTTACATTTGATTGAAATTGGAAAGCCGGCGATAGCGTATCTTCTAGGTGAGGTTCCTCAGCCACTTCCATATCGGATGGAGATCTTCAAATCAAAGGGTTACAACTTTAAAGATGTTAATAGCTTGAATCAAGCCTTTCGAGAATCTTACGAGCATGAACTCGCTTTGAGAGTTGAAGAGGAGAAGAGAAGAAAGATCGAGGATAAAATTGAGGAGCTTAAAAAGAAATTGAATGAGAAAAGGTTCACCGCGAACAAGCTTATTGCAAGCTCCAAGAAGCTCAGGGAACTAGCCCAAAAGCTCTTTAAAACATACTCTAGGCTGGAAGAGGTTAAGGAGATTGATGGAGTTCACGAGATCGATGGATTAAAGGTTGAAGTGAATAGCCGTAGAAAGGAGATGAAGATCGATTACGATGAGGAGACTTTAACCTTAAAGACCGATGAATCTATAATGAAGCAGATTTCAAGCCTATTCGATGATGCGAAGAAGTCTATGGATGCCGCTGAAAGATTATTGAAGGAAGCTAAAGCGATCGAGTCCAAGATCGAGAAATTAAGTAGGCGAGAAGCTGAAGAACTTGAAGAAATCCTCCTAAAAGTATCAGCGAGGTTGAAGCCCTCTCCAAAGAGATGGTATGAACGATATAGATGGTTCACGACATCCGAGGGATTCTTAGCCGTCGCGGGAAAAGACGCATCAAGCAACATATCACTATTAAAAAAGCATCTTGAGCCAAACGACCTCGTCTTTCACGCAGAAGTTAGAGGAGCAGCGGCGGTGATCCTGAAAGATGGGTTAAGAGCTGGAGAAAAATCTAAAGTTGAGGCAGCTCAATTCGCGGCAACTTACAGTAGAGCTTGGCGTGAGAGAATGTCTCAGATAACGGTATATTACGTTACTGCGGATCAGATATCGTTCAAACCTCCGCCAGGCCATTATCTACCGAAGGGAGGGTTCATAGTAAAGGGTGAAAGAAATTATATAACCGTGAAGCTTGAACTCGCCATAGGCTTAACCAGGGATCTTGAACTCATCTATGGGCCGAGCCAAGCCTTAGCTGGAAGAGCCACGCGAATGGTCAAGATAGTGCCGGGTAAGCGAAAGTCTACGGAGCTGGCCGAGGAGGCGGTGAGAATGTTGACCGAGAACATGAGTTTTGATAAGAGAAGCTTGAACCTTTTGAAGGAAAGAATAATCGAGCTAATACCGTATGGTTCAGGTGAATTGGTTAAGATTTAAAAGGTGTCTAAGCGACGTAATTGACGGTAGTGAGGCGAATTGCGGGAGCTCACCGACGAGGTCTTGGTTAAAGAGGTCATGTCCAGTCCTGTGATCGAGGCGGAAGAGTATGAAACCGCTGAAGATGCTGCGAAGAAGATGATGAAATACGGGGTTGGAGCAATAATAGTTACGGGCCAAAGAGGTGAACCAGTCGGGATAGTCACTAAAACCGATCTCGTGAATAAGGTTATCGCAAAAAATCTCAAGCCCAATGAAGTCAAGCTCAAGGACATCATGAGTTCCCCTCTCCAAACAATAGATCCTGACGCAAAGATCGAAGAAGCCTTGAGGAAGATGAATAAGCTTAAGGTGAATAGGCTCGCGGTGATCTACAAGAATAGATTGGCCGGGTTGGTGAGCATAAAGGATATTCTCCGAGTAACTCCTGAGATCCTAGAGATAGTTAAAGAAAATATGAAGATAATGGGAGTGAGCTTCCCAAGGAGTAGAGAGGGATATATGGAAGGATATTGCGATAATTGTGGCGAATGGTCAGACATGCTGCTGAACGTCGAGGGAAGATATCTCTGTGAAGACTGCAGGCTTGAATTATTGAGGGAGAAGAGGAAGGAAGGGAGATGAATAAACGAGAGGAGAGATTCATAGTTGACGCCATGCTCGGAAATATCGTGACTTGGCTTAGAATACTCGGATACGATACCATTTATTGGAATGGAGATGATGGGGGATTAATTGAGAAAGCTTTGAAGGAGGATAGGATCATCTTAACCATGGATAGAGAATTAGCGTTAAACGCGATTAGAAACGGCTTAGAAACTTTTTACATCTTAAAGAATGATTCACCTGAAGTTCTCGCAGAGCTTGCCGAGAGATATGGAATAGAGCTCCATTTTGATCCGAATATGACTAGGTGTCCAGTCTGTAATGCTCCGCTTAAATTCATGAATGATAAGCCCAGAGAAGAATGGATGTGCCCAAATTGCGGAAAGAGGTATTGGAAGGGATCTCACTGGAAGAACATCGTGAAGACCATTAAGGATGCTGAAGAAAAGCTCATTAAACTTAGGGGCTCAATTTAAGCCTAGTAGCAGATAGTTATTTATCCATCTTTCCCACGGTTATCGTCATGAAATCAAAGCTTGAGAAATTCATAGAACTCTGTAACGCTATTAAGATATGTGATCGATGTGAGCTGCATGTCACACCTCTATGCGGCGAAGGAAACCTGAATGCGCGAATCATGCTGATAGCTCAATCTCCGGGTAAGAGGGAAAATCTCTGTCAACGCATGTTCGTCGGACCCTCGGGCGAAGTCTTAGATAGGCTCTTAGAGAAAGCCGGTGTTAATAGAGAGGACATATACATGACGAATCTAGTCAAATGCCATTTACCACGTAATAGGAAGCCGAAGCAAAGGGAGATAGAAGCTTGCAGTAATTGGCTGGAGGAAGAGATCGCCTTGATAAGGCCGGAGATCTTAGTCCCTTTGGGCTTTTTCGCGACCAAATACTTATTCGAGAAGAATGGCATTGAATTACCTGAGAAGAGGAAATTCCATCTAGTTTACGGCAAGCTTATATGGACAGGTAAAATTAAGATATACCCTCTACCCCATCCAGCCTTCCTACTTTACAATCCGCAATTAGAGGAAAATGTCATGAGATATTATAGAAAGCTGGCGGTGTTTAAACGTGAGTGTAAGTGGCGTCCAGTTTGCCCCATGACTAGATATTATCGGGAAGGGAAACTTGATAAAAAGTGGATAGAACTTTTCTGTAAGGGAGATTGGGAGAGCTGTAAGAGATATCAAGCAGAAGAAAAAGGAGTATGGCATCCGGATAACATGCTGCCTGATGGAAGCATCGACAAAACACTTAGTTGAATTCATTTAAGCCGCGGACCGAGTTAAGCGGTTAATTGAGAAACCGGGTCATGCTGAGATGAATTTCGTTCATTTATGGGAAAATATTACGACGTCCAAAGAAGAACGTGAGTAATAACGCGGTGATAATGAGTTTTCACACTTACCGTTTTCTAAATGTTTAAATACGGAAGTGAGACAACTTTCGTATGGCGAGAAAGGCACACGATCTGTGCATCAAATTAAGACTTAGCATAATTATCGTGGCCTTATTGCTGATCGGCGTAACAGCCGTTCAAGCGGCTTCGTTATCTCAACCAAAATTGAAGACGCAGCTAATCGTGGCCGCATCAGATTCATCTGAGACGAATTCCATCACGGAACTATCCGAAGCTGGCGCCGATTTCGCGTCTACCGCTGTCCTAAAGGATCCCCTTGAATTTAAGATCGTGGACAAGTTCGAGGTTTCATATCCGGGACAATCGGATGAGCTTGTGATCTCGGTGAAGAACAAGGCTCCGAATGTAGCGTATGGGGTCTTAGTGGACATGGATATAGAGCCTGAGGACGCCATAGATCTCGTTTCCTACAGCAGTTCAGGAGGAGTATATCTATCCGCCACGGAGAAGGATCATCCAATAGGAGATGAAGATCCATGGGATGCTGAATTCAATGTGGGTGAAGGAAAGGTTGGAGAGATACATGTTCTGATTAAGACGTCGATTTCCGCGGAGCCTGGGGAAATAAAGGTTAAGCTGAGCTTTAAGAGGGATAAGCCATTCCCAATAGACATCGTGATAATCGCGACAAACGACTTCGAGGGATATGCTAGGCCGAGCTGGCCAAAATTCGACCTCGGAGGTCTATCCTACTTCATGAGCTATGTTAAAGCGGTCAGAGAAACTATCCGAGACGGAGTCTTACTCTTAGATGCAGGAGATACGATAGGAGCTGCGCCGCTATTCTCCGGAATGTTTAACGGTTCATCGGTTATAGATGCATATAACCTATTGGGCTATGACGCAATGGCGATAGGAAACCATGAATACGATTGGGGTCTCGAAAACTGGTTAAACCTGATGAAAAAGGCGGAGTTTGAAGTTCTATCTGCAAACACCTATTGGGCGGAGACTGGTGAGAGAGTCTACAAACCAGCA
This sequence comes from Nitrososphaerota archaeon, assembly GCA_021159365.1. Classification (GTDB taxonomy): domain Archaea; phylum Thermoproteota; class Nitrososphaeria_A; order Caldarchaeales; family Wolframiiraptoraceae; genus AUK039. The sequence continues at coordinate 6,381 of JAGGRY010000009.1, forward strand.
ACCATCATAAGCATAAGAGGAGTGAAGGTCGGGATAATAGGATTAACGACTCCGGAAACCCCATTCATAACCGTCCCAAAATATACGGAAGATCTGAAGTTCACAGATGGAGTTTGGGAAGTTAACTACTTTGCGAGGAAGCTTAAGGAACAGGGAGCGGACATAATAGTTCTGCTAATCCATTATGGCGATGTTCCGGAAACGAATAAGTTATTGGATAACTTAACCGAGACCGTTCACATAGTCTTAAACGGTCACGCTGGCCCGTCCAGAATCAGGACATATAAGGGAATCTTATGTGAAAAGACCGAAGGGAAAGGTAGGGAATTTGCGAGAATAGATTTGAGAGTTGATCCGAGGACCGATAAGATTCTAAGGAGTAAAGCGGAGCTCGTGCCAATTAGGCATGAAGTCCTCTATGAGGGTAAGCTCATGGTCAAGGATCCCGAGATGGAGAAGCTTCTCCGAAGCTATGAAGAGAGAATAGAAGAGATTTCATCAAAGGTGGTCGGCGAAGCCGCCGAGGACATAACGAGAGACTATTGGAGATTATCAGAGCTTGGAGACTTGGTGACAGACGCTGTAGTCCTCTATTTCAGGGAAAAAGTTGGAGTAAACGTCGACTTCGCTGTCCAGAATCCAGGAGGACTAAGAGCGGATATTCCAGCTGGGCCGGTAACCTTTGGAGAAGTTTATGCAGCCTTACCGTTCCCCAACTACTATGTCATCTGTGAGATGACCGGAGAACAGGTGATCAAGCTCTTGAATGATGGAATGGGTGACAAGGGATTCATACAAGTCTCGGGCTTAGACTTCACGGTTAATTGGACGGCACCATATGGAAAGCGTGTAACGAATGTTAGAATCCATGAAACTGGAGAGCCGATAGATCCCAATGCAAAATACCTAGTCGCCGCAAACAACTTCATAGCCGCTGGAGGAGATAAATACACGACATTAACGGAGGTTCCACAGACACCATACTATGGAATAGCGTATAGAGATCCATTGCTCTGGTACTTCCAGCAATATTCCCCTGTTAAGCCCGTGATCGAGGAGAATATAACGATAATAGGGACTCCTTCCGGCGAATAATCCACTTTTTCTAATTTTTTATGAGTTAGATATTTTCCACGATTCGAAATTTAATCTTAGTCCTTAAATAGAATTCTTGACAATTCTATTCGAATGTAGATGTCCATGCTTACGATTAATGAGGGAGAATTCTTGATAAGGCTCGCCCGGAAGAGCATTGAAGAACATCTCTCCGGAAGAAGAATCGAATCTCCAACCCCACCTTCTGAAAGGTTGAATGAGAAGAGAGGAGTCTTCGTCACCCTCTATAGATATCCATCGAAGGAGCTCAGGGGATGTATAGGATTACCATATCCAACTCACCGCCTAGTCGACGCCGTAATCCACGCCGCGATCTCCTCAGCCACAGCTGATCCGCGATTTCCACCAGTCAGGTTAAATGAGATGGATGAAGTTGTGATCGAGGTGAGCGTCTTGACGAAACCTGAGGAGATAGAGTATGATGACCCCAAAAAGCTTCCAGAGAAGATAGTGATAGGTAGAGATGGGTTGATAATTGAGGCTGGAGGGTTCAGCGGCTTACTCCTACCACAAGTCCCAGTAGAATATAACTGGAGCCCGGAAGAATATCTGATGCATCTATCGCTTAAAGCGGGTCTTCCATCAACCTACTGGCTTACGGGTAGGGCGAAGATCTATAGATTTACGGCGCAGATATTCGCGGAGAAGACACCTAGGGGAGAAGTTGTTGAAGAAAAGCTTACACCAAAGAGATAAAACTCGTCTTGAGACCCTGGTGCCCGTGGCTTGAGAGCGCATATCGGGGTCTGCGGAATAGGCTTCGGCCATGCTTCGAGAAGCGCGTTGATCGCGAAGAAGCTTAAAGAGATGGGCTGGGGGCTTTCGCTCTCGTCCTATGGTGATGGATTGGAATATCTCAGAAGGATGAATCTCGACGTTAAACTGACTCCGATCGTTAGGTATGGAATTTTACCTGAGGCCAAGATCAGCATAAAGCTCACGATCTTCAGGAATTTACTCCTTCCGATAAGGTTCGCTGAACAGATAGCATATGAAATTAACTATCTTGAGGGCGCAGATATAGTCATATCGGATAGCAGGGCGTCAACCATAGTCGCTGGGAAGCTTCTCGGTAAACCCGTTCTCACGATTCTAAATCAGTTCAACATCAGGATTGAGTATCCGAGATATAGGAGGCTCATTGAGCTGTTGGAAGGTATTGCTCACATCGTTGGATGGATCTGGGCTCGAAGCGATAAGATACTCATCGCAGATTATTCTCCACCATTAACGATCTCCAAGCAGAACTTAGTTATTCCAGATGGAATCAAAGATAAAGTGGAGTTCATAGGCCCGATACTCGACAAGAGACCTGAAGATCTCCCAAGCCGAGAGGATATTGAGATAAAATATCGATTAAATGGTGATAGGCCGATAATCTTCTTCCACGCCACAGGCCCATCTTATGAGAGGAGAAAGCTCATCGAGGAACTTTTACCCATGCTCGGAAGGCTAGTCGATAGATATGAGATCATAGCATCCTTCGGCGGAATGAATCCAAAGGTGAATATGCCGAGTGGAATTAAGGCCTTCGAATGGGTTGATGAGCCTCTAGAGCTCTTTAAGGTCTCAGACTTGGTGATCTGTAGAGCTGGTCAAACAACCCTAGCGAAAGCGCTCTCATATGGTAAACCAGTTTTGATGATTCCTATCTCAGCTCATGGAGAACAGCTTGGAAATGCCTTATCGGTGGCCGAAGTAGGCGCTGGAGTGGTCATTAGACAGGAAGAGTTGACACCTGAGCTCTTGGAGCGCACAATAGAGGAGCTGCTCTCGAACAAGTCATATAAGATTAATGCTGAGAAGTATGCCGAGTTTTCATCCAGCTTAAACCCCTTAAGTAGAGTGGTTGAGGTAATTGAGGAACTTTTAGGCAAGATCCGCTGATAGAAAAGTTTATTTCCAACTCCAAGATAGGTTTCTGTAGGCAGGCAGATGGGTAATAGTCCTACTTTGCATCCTTCTGTAACCCCTGGAATGGTGATAGGGCTCCTGAATATAGTCGCTAGCTATGGAGGAAAAATAGATCTAGCTAGAATCGCCATCGAGCTTCAGGAAGATGTGGATGATCTATTACCGGTTGTTGATGTTGCTGAAGCTCTGGGATTTCTAAGGGTTGAGAACGGTGACGCTGTCTTAACCGAACTTGGGAAGGAGTTCATTAAATGTGATCCAAGTAGGAAGAAGCTCATGTTAAGAGAATCGTTAAGAAAGGTTGAGCCATTCGCGACGGCATTTAAGTTGGCGAAGTCTAGAGGAGAATTCTCCGCGGAAGAGCTCTTTGAGGAACTTAGCAAGATTAAGGAGCTTAGAGAGGAGTATAGTGATCCGGAGCAGATTCATAGCATGCTGTTGGAGTGGTTGTTATACACGGAGTCTATAAGATATAATGGCGAAGATAAGACGTTTCTCAAGAAACGTTAACTTAGAAGCGTGTAGATCTTATCGACGTAATCATAGAATTCATTGCTCCTCCTCTGTCTAGGTCTCTCAAGCTTAACCTCAACTATTCCGGCTATCCTCGCAGGTCTATCGGTTAAGACTATTATCCGCTCAGCCATCTCCACAAGCTCTTCGACATCGTGGCTAACCATGACTATCGAGCTCGGCGGCAAGCTCTGATTCAGCCAAAGAGTCTCTATCTCTCTTCTCAAGGAGATCGCCGTCAGGGGATCCAAATTGCTGAAGGGTTCATCCATCAAGAGTAAGTCAGGCTGAGAGACCAACGCCCTTGCGAGGGCAACTCTCTGCTTCATTCCACCGCTTAGCTCCGCTGGATAAGCTGTCTCGAATCCCGATAATCCGACCATGTCGAGGAAAGCCTTGGCCGTCTCCTCCTTATCCCTCTTCGTAAGTCCTTTCTCATGGATCAAAGCGAGCATAACGTTCTCTAAAACCGTATACCATGGAAAGAGAGCAGGAGTTTGAAACATTAAGGAGATTCTTGGGGTAGGTCCTTTCAAGGGCTTACCCCTAAAGATCACCTCACCGCTCTTAGGCTTAATCAGCCCAGCCATTATCCTCATCAAAGTGCTCTTACCACATCCACTTGGCCCGATTACTCCGACGAACTCGGCGTAAGAGATTGAGAGATTTAGATCTTCTAGAACCTTGAGTTCTCCACCTTTCCTCATCTCATAGCTGTATGATACATCACGTAGCTCTAGAATGGCCTCTGGAACCCTGCGGGCTTCCTCGTATCGGATCCGCGTCTCCACACTAGTCGTGGATTTCGCTGAGTCATTCCTTAGATTTTTCTCGCCGGCTTCCATCTAATCCTACTTTAAGGTTCTCACATTTAACCCTACACATAGCGGATCTCTACATCCTAATCTTCTCCACAACCTTCTCATGGATTCTTCTCCAGAAGAGCCTATTCAACAGGACCACGAATCCGGCCATCCAAATGGTTGCTGCGGCCAGTAATGCTTGATCATTCATGCTGACAGCTAAGCTTATCTCCTTTCCTATTCCTGGATTCTCCACCTCCCATACATGGCTGTCGAGGCTCAATCTCTCCGCGATTATCAATGTGTTCCATCCGCCTCCCATGGCCACCATTAAGCCCATTATGAGCGATGGAAGGGATCTTGGAAGATAGAGGTGTTTAATCAGCCTCAACCCCCTTATCCTCAGAAGCCTACACACCTCGAGTTCCTCGCTTGGAACGTTTCTCATGGCGCCGTAGATGAAATAGAAGAGATACCATTGAACCCCCAGAACTATTATCAATATTCCCCCGATCTCCATCGGTAAATCGAGATCTGAGACAAACTTCATTATGAATGGAACTAAAAGCGATGAAGGAAGCGATGCAAATATCTGTAGGAGAGGGATCACTATCTTCTCCAATCTTCTCATCTCGTAGATCAGGATCGATAAAGGCATGGCCCAAGCTATCGCAATCGATATCGCCGTTAAAACCCTCAGAAGCGAGAACCCTATCATCACTAGAGGCTCAAGGATTCCAAGCCTTTGAAACCCGCTTAAGAGAAGCTTTGAGGATGAGATGTAATTTACTGTTGGGACATAATATAGGAGGACCGCCGAGGATATTATAAGAAAGATCGCGATGATGTGAATCTTATATGCGCGAACTCTCTCCGTCAAGGATTCCATGATGGAGGAGAGCTTACTATATCCTGGAATGGATGCCTCCATGAACGCTGCTCTAATGGCTTCTCCGAATGGTCTCGTAACTTTCTCAAGCCAGACTCTTGGAACCTCGCCCATATATGCCTCAAACCTGTATCTCTCGCTCAGCCTCATTAAGGGAATGAAGATGAAGATGCTCGTGAAGGTTACCGCGATTATTACGAAGATCATGCTTATCCAAAATTCTAGATATCTTCCCGCGAGGATATAGTCTGCTGAGAGAGAACCTATACCGAATAATTTTATCTCTCTTTCTCCCATCGAGATTATCTCACATGCCACGAGAAAGTATAGGCCATTAGACCATGAAGCGGGAATATTCGCCGCAATTCTCGGAAAAGATGCTGGGAGATAGAGTCCTATAAATCTCTGAATAGATCTAAACCCGAGAGATTTCGATGTATCTATGAGATCCTTTGGAAGGAGTTTGACGCCCTCATAGACTCCGAAGGCGATATTCCACGCCTGACTGGTGAAGATCAAGAAGATCGCCGCAATCTCGGGGCCGATCAATGGATGTAACCCTATAAACGCGTATAAGGCGAGTGGGAAAAAACTCAGGATGGGAATCGATTGAAGAATGTCCAATGCGGGGATTATAATTTTCTCAGCGTGGTCATTGATCGCCGCCAACACTCCTACGATTATCGAGAAGAGTATCGAGATTCCGAGGGCTATCGCCATCCTGATCCATGAAATTGAGAGGGCAAGAATTATCTGGATCAGCGTGAGCGGCGAGATCATTAAGATAATTTAGCTCATATCATTATTAGGGTTTTAGCTCCTTGAGACAAAGTCTATGATTAATCTAGATGCTTCTTTATCCTGGCCTCAAGTAATGGCTTTGGATATGCTCCGACAACCATGTCCACGGGCTTTCCATTCTTGAATATGATGAGAGTTGGAATGCTCATTATCCCGAACTTCGCGGCCAGCCTCCTATTCCGATCAACGTTGAGCTTTAGGAAGACAACTTTCCCAGAATACTCTTTCGCGAGTTCCTCTATTATCGGGGCTATCATCCAACACGGCCCACACCATTCAGCCCAAAAGTCAACGACCACCAAACCATATTTCCGTATGAGTTCATCAAAGTTTTTCTCGTTGGCTTCTATTGGTTTGTCCGGAAAATCTTGAACCTTTTTCTCCCCAGATCTTTTCATGAGCTCTTTGAGTTTCCTCAACTTTATCTTCTCAAGCTCGTCATCTTCACTCATTCTTGATAGAGTTGGTGAACTCCCCTCTAATAAACCCACTCTTCAAGTTTTTCGAGATAAACACTTTTAGGTAGAATTATCTCCATTAAATCCTTGAAGGGGAGTTGCCGATCCTAACGGTCAAAAAAGAGAGATTTTGGAGGCTTTTGGGGAAGGAGTTTAATGATGAGGAGTTAGTGAATCTCCTACATGACCTAGCCTTAGATGTCGAAGAAGTCTCAGAGGAATACTTTAAGGCGGAATATGCTCCTAATAGACCAGATTACTCAAGCCCAATTGGATTGGCTAGAGCCGCAAAGGGATTGCTCGAGTTAGAGGTTGGAGCACCGCACTATGAACTCCAATCATCGAAAACCTACATAGACGTCGATCCGAGGCTTGAGAACGTCAGGCCTTACGTGGTATCCGCGATAGTCCGAGACATCAAGCTAGACATGGATCAACTAGAAGAAATAATCGCGATGCAAGAAGATCTTCACTGGATTCTGGGCAGAGATAGGAGAAAAGTTGCGATAGGTCTTCACAACTTCGACGTCGTTAAACCCCCATTCCACTACATTGCGGCGAAGGGCGATGAAGTGAAGTTCATTCCGCTTGGATATTGGAGGGAGATGACGTTAGAAGAGATACTTGAAAGGCATGAAAAGGGAGTCCAATATGCGCATATACTTAAAGGCAAGCCATATTATCCATTAATAGTTGATTCAAGATATGAGGTGCTTTCATTTCCACCGATAATAAACTCAACCCTTACTGAGCTCAGTGAGGAGACGAGGAACATCTTCATCGAGATTACTGGAACAGATTTAGATTCGATGAATAAAACCCTAAACATACTAACAACTGCTTTTTCAGACATGGGTGGAAAAGTTGAATGCGTTGAGGTCAGATATAATGGTAAGAGAGTAGAGACCCCGAATTATGATGTAAGGACTTGGAGAATTCAATTGGATTATGTGAATGAGGTCTTGGGACTAAATCTCAAGGTGGATGATGTCGTGAAGGCCTTAAAGATTATGAGACATGATGTCGAGGCCATGGATGAAACCTTGATCGTCCATCCACCACCATATAGAGCTGATATAATGCATCCAATAGATCTCGTGGAAGATGTGGCAATAGGATTAAGATATGGCTCGCTTAAGCCTAAGCAGCCCGAAACCCTAACTTATGGAAAGCTTCACGCGGATACGATTCTCGCTGAAGTTGTTAGGGAAGTGATGATAGGATTAGGATATACGGAGGTCATGAACTTCACTCTGACGAATGAGAAGGAAGAATATGAAAAGATGGGAGTTGAACCTCACCCCCATGTAAAGATCCTGAACCCCGTCTCGGCGGAATATACTATCCTTAGAACATGGATTCTCCCAAGCCTAATGAGGAATCTATCGTATAATCGTAGAAGCCTCTATCCGCAGAGAATATTCGAGGTAGGAGATGTTATCTATCCAGCTGAAGATGTGCCGGAGAAGGCTGTAAGGAGGCTTAGGCTTGGAGCGGCGTCATCCCATAAAGACTCCTCTTACTCCGAGATCAAGTCTGTTATGGAAGAACTCCTAAGAAATCTCATGATAGATGATTATGAGCTTAAACCATATGATCTAATGCCCTTCATAGAAGGTAGAGCTGCTGAAGTCTTCTGGAAGGGAAAAAGCTTAGGATTCATGGGAGAAATTCATCCAGAGATCCTCGTCAAATGGGGTCTCACAATGCCGACGGCAGCCCTAGAAATAGATCTAACAACAATTCAAGAGACTAGAGTTGAACAGGAAAACTAAAAATACGCGGCGAAGAATTATTTTATTGCCCCACCACTTCCTTAAGCTCCTCGGAGGGAGGCGAAGCCTCACGTTGATGAGGGGTCGTCGGTGGTGGGGCATAATGTTTGGCAGTAAGATAATGGGAATCTATTACATTCCGAGAATCGCGATGAGGTTTAAAGCCTTGGAGAATTGGATGTATGCTTCAGCAATATGTTGAACCAAATTATACCTATATTTCCGGAATTCAGGCTAAGGGAAAATTAAGAAATTTTATTACAGTCGGGCTTATCGAAGCGACTGTTTTAGTGAGAAGGAATCTCTATGGAGTTTAAATGAAGATTTTATCCGGATTTAGTATGTTATTTGGATCAAATGCCTTCTTTATCTCCTTCATGAGTTCCAGCGCTTTTCTGTCCACGAATTTCTTAAAACATTCCCTTCTAACGTATCCTATTCCATGTTCTCCTGTTATGGTTCCCCCCAGCTGGATAGTCTTTTCATAGATTTCATCTCTCAGCCTATCATAATCATCTTTACTCCAACCTTCTTTCCTCATGAGATGTAGGTGGAGGTTTCCGTCTCCCGCATGCCCGAAAGCGGGTATATATGTCTCATACTTCTTAGCCAACTTGTTGACGGACTCGATGAGGTCAGCCATTTTGGCCGGCGGAACCGTTGTGTCGAGTATGTCTATGAGCTCATTCTTTAGAGCCGAATATATCTCGCTTCTAATCTTAAGTATATTGGCTTGTTCCTCCCGCCTTTCAGCGATAATGGGTTCTAAGACGCCAACCTTTTCGCAAAGATCCATAAGTTTCTCACATTCCAATAACAGCGCCTCCTCCGATGATTCGGCTAAGATTAACATTAAATGATATTTTCCTTCTTTACATGGCCAGCTCATCCCTAATATCTTAGCTGTTTGATCGACCAATTCCTTCTCCACATATTCGATCGCAAGCGGGAATACACCTATCTGAAAGATCTTTGGAACGAATTCTAACGCCTTTCGCCTATCCTCGAATGGTATTATTATCGTTGCGGAGGCTTGAGGTCTCGGCTGAAGTCTTATCCAGGCCTTGGTTACAACTCCAAGCGTTCCTTCACTCCCAATTATTAACTGCATGAGATCGTAGCCCGCGTTATTCTTCACGAGTTTTCCGCCGAGAATTAGGATCTCTCCAGTCGGTAAAACTACTTCGATACCTTTTACATAGTTTCTCATAACTCCGGTCTTAATGGCTCTAACACCTCCAGCATTACAGGCTATTAGTCCACCGATATGTGCGCCTTCGTCTCCTGGATGTAGGGGGAAGAAGAGCCCTGCCTCATCCGCTGCTTTTATTAAGTCTCCGAGTGTAGCTCCGGCTTCCGCTTCAGCCATCAAATTATCTTTATCTATACTTATCTTATTCATCCTCTCAAGTGAAAGAATTATTCCGCTCATGGTCGGCATGCATGCTGCCGCAAGCCCCGTGCCACCGCCTCTTGGGAAGACCGGCACTCGATACTTATTTGCGACTAAAAGGATCTGCCGCAAGCCCCGTGCCGCCACCCCTTGGGAAGACCGGCATTCGATACTTATTTGCGACTAAAAGGATCTTCGAGACTTCCTCAGCATTCTTCGGTTTAACAACGACTACATCTTTTGATGGTTCAGGTTTCATCGGATCGGGAGTTTGGTCATAGAGGTATCCAAGGATTTTCTCTTCTTCCAAAGTGATCCAATCTTCTCCAACTATTAACGCGAGCTCTTTAACCAATTCCTCCTTCAATTTATTCATCCTCCTTTGGCGCCTAATTTAGCAATCCATCCTTAATATAAGTCTCATAGCCGCAGATCCGGGATAAAGTGAAAGCCTTTGAGTTATTCACGGCTTACCAAGGAGCTATAATTTATTCATAGAAGAGCGTCATCGTTAATCCAAGTCTATTGATGGAATTTGCTATTAGGATCTCGTGAGCGTTAACCTATTCTCTTGGATTATCTCTTCTGTAACTCTGCGAGCCTCTCCGGTAAGAATTCCTTAACTATGAAATCCAGCCCGTATCTACTGAACGCCTCGAGCTCCGCCTTCCTCTTAATCTTCCAAAATTCTTTGAGCTCTCTCTTCCAAGGATCTATCTGATATCTTGGATCAACTTCGAGTTCCTTAATCCTCTTTAGGTCTCGATCAGTTAACTTCATTGAAGGCAACCTATATCTTCGGATATCGCTTGGCCAAACCCCAGCCCAAACAGCATCTGGGACATTTATTCCCTTGATATGCGCGCTTAAAGCCGAACCATGTATCAAGACACTTGCGATATGAACTCCATAGGGATCGGCGTCGGTGAAGACGTAGATGGGGAGATTTAGCTCGTCGTGAAGCCTCCTAATGAGCTTCCTACAATTCCTCGGAGACTGGCCCGCAGTATGGATCAATATTGCCTTATACTTCTTATCCGCGCCCTCTTCAACGAATCTGCTGAAGACCGCGCCCTTCTCTATCACGAACACTAACTCCGCATTACATTTAACGAATTCGGCTGTCGTTAACGCTGGACCTATGGCGAATCCATCTGGATGGGCTGAGAGGTCGACGCGCTTACCCCTGAATCCTGGAACTGTATATTCTATTATTAGGTCTCCATAAATCGATGCCCTCTCTTCTGGGAAGATATGGAAGTCTTCTCTCGGATGATCTAAGAGGCATTCAAGCTGCATTATCATCTCATCACTCTCATTTTGATCGTCGAAGTCTATTCCCTCACCTATGGCCACATAATAGGTGTCTCTGAGAGTTGAGCTCTTTCCCGTCTTTAGGAGCTGCTTCGCGAAGGTTGCTATCCAGAGAAGTTGAGCGAATGGTCTAAGATGTCTGATATTCTTGGTCGTCCTCTCGATCTTCCTACTTCCCAAAACATATTGCCTAAGATCTTCATCATAAATTATGTTTCTAGTGGTTCTCGCAGGTATTCTTAGCTCAGGAAATTTACCATTCTCGATGTCAGATACAACGATCTCTCCAAGCCTCTTAAGCCTCGTGAGCACGCTTCGCTTAACCCTATCAGCCTTGTAGATCTGCCTACTCATCCCCACCTAACCGGAAGACTCAACCTATTAAACCTAAGTTGACTATATTTTTCTATGCGATGACGCAACTCGCCCATCCACAATCAAGGCAACGGACGCATCCCTCTTGGTAAACTAGGTTCATGCCATTACATACTGGGCATTTTTCAATCTTGATCGTTGGATGTTTCGGCCCTGATCCCTTCTCGGTAGTTGTTGATGCGGTCTCCAATTCTCCCTCCCCGGAATACATCACTTCCATGATCCTCTTCCTCCTCTCTTCCTTAACTTCTCCGACGCTTACCGCGGGGGGCTCTATTCCCAGGCTCTCCATGATCTTCAGGGTATTGTTCGGGGTTAGGGTTACGTATCTATTGAGTCTCTGTGATGGAGTTACTAGGACCTGAACAGATCTCGAAGTATCTCTATAGATCGTTAATCCCTTCAACCCAAGTTTGTAGGCGAATAGATATGCTTTCAGTACGTCCTCAACCGTCACCCACGCGGGCATGTTTATTGTCTTACTTACAGATGCATCTATCCACTTCTGGAACTCGTGTTGAGCTCTAATGTGATCCCACCATGGAATATCATATGCCACCAGAAATACCCTTCTAAGATCTTCTGGAATCTCTTCCAATCCCTGGATCGATCCACCGTTCTCCGTTATCTTCTTTAAGAGTGCGTCATTCAATAATCCCCTCTCCTTTAATTGCCTCTCAAACTCCTTATCGACATAGTAGAACGTTCCAACAGTTACTCTTTTCTCATACACTAGAGCATACTGTGGCTCAAGTCCCGAAGAGACGTCGACAAGCATCGAGATGCTTCCAGTCGGCGCGACTGTCGTCACATGGCTATTTCTAATTCCATGCTTCTTGATCTTCTCCACCAAGTTCTTCCAGTCGAGAGTCCACCACTCTGGATGATAGAATCCCTCAATGGGCATCCTCCCAGCCGGATAATCGGATTCCCAATAAGCTGGAAATGGCCCTCTCTCTTCGGCGAGTTCGATGCTCTTCAAGTATGCATGATATGCGAGAAACTCTGCGAGCCTGCGCATGAACTTGAATCCTTCTTCACTATTATATGGTATTCCGAGGGCGAATAGTGCATCCGCGACTCCCATTACTCCGAGGCCAATTCTCCTAGTTCTCTTAGTCTTATACTCGATCATCGCTAATGGATACTTGTTTACGTCTATGACGTTGTCGAGGAAGTTGACGGCGACTTTAACGGCTTCAGCAAAGTCATTCCAATCGAAGAATGCATTTCCCCTCTCATCAAACCTAATGAACGCATAGATGTTCAAACTTCCTAAATTACAAGATTCAAATGGATATAGTGGTTGCTCGCCGCATGGATTCGTGGACCTTATCTTCCCATATTTTCTCTCAAAGATGTTATGCTTGTTTATGTTGTCGAGAAATAGGACTCCCGGCTCAGCGGATTTCCAAGCAGCTTCAGCTATACTTCTAAATAGCCTAACTGGATCTACGGTCTTCCAGACCTTTCCATCTCTCGGATTTATCAATGGATATGGCTTCTTCTCCTCATAATGTTTCCAGAAGTCGGGCGAGATTAGAACTGAGATGTTGAAATTCTCCAAGAAACCTTCTTTCTCCTTTGAGTGGATAAACGTCTCTATATCTGGATGCCATATCTCAAGTATGCCCATATTTGCTCCACGCCGTTTTCCACCCTGCTTAACAACGTCTGTAACTGTGTCTATGATCCTCATGAATGAGACTGGGCCTGAAGCAACTCCAAATGTCGAGAAGACTAAGTCTCCCTCAGGTCTAAGCTTCGAGTAGTTTATCCCAACCCCCCCACCAGATTTGAAGATCAATGCGGCATCCTTCGCCGCCTCCATAATAGACTCTATATTGTCATCTATGTCCAATACGAAGCAGGCTGATAATTGTCCGAGTCTTGCTCCGGCGTTGAAGAGGGTTGGGCTATTTGGCATGAACTTCTTCTTGACCATGAGCTCATAATATCTCCGATAATTCTCATAGTATTTCTCAAATCTACCTTCCATCAGCATCTTTAGGAAGATGCTCCAAGGAAGCTTCATGGCGTGTTGACGGTTCAATTCATCGTATAGGCTTTTCATCCTCTCAAGATGCCATCTATTCCAAGTTACCTCAAATTCTCCGTTAGATCTTCTTCCAAGTCCAATTTTTCCCTCATGAGCGATTGGATCAAAGTCTTCGTCGGGGTGCTTCGGTTGGCTGAACTCTTTATCGAAGATCTCTGGGTCGTGGAGTATGTCTGGGATGACGATTAGAGCTGCCACCCTCTGAAACATCTGCTTAGGTCCTTCTCTGAGCTTTCCCTTCTCATCCTTCATTAGATATCTTGCAGCCATTAAGCGGAGAGCGTTTAAGCTGAACGCCTTATCAACCTCATCAACGTAATCTTTCTCTAAGATCTTCTTTTTCTCCTCTCTTATTCTCTCCCTTTCCTTCCTGTAGATTATGTATGCCTTCGCAACCTCGTATAGATCGAATTTGACCAGGCTTAGCTCGACTATGTCCTGGATCTCCTCGACGTGCGGTATCTTCTCTCTGCCGTATTTCTCCGCTATCAGTTTTAGGACGTGTTCGACGACTTTCTGCAGGGTTTTCTCATCGTATCGGTTGACATGAACCATCGCCCTCCTTATCGCTTCCCTTATCCTTCTAGAGTCGAAGTCTACGACTCTTCCATCTCGCTTAACGACTTTCTTGACCGGGAACTCCTCGAATTTATTAGACTTTTCCTCCAATCTGCTAAACTCCCCAAACTAGGATGTTATTCACCCTGAATTATAAGCTTTGCAGAGGGAGCTGAAAATCACTTAGCGATTAATGATCATAGAATTAGGGAGATGAGCCCTCAATGGTCAGCTAATGAAATTCGAGAAAATTGGAGTTAATGATCGGGATTCTGCTAGCATCCTTCTAAGCCCTCCCCAGTTCTCGACAATCCCCGATATGGCCAAAGATTTCTACAGAATATTCGCCCGCCTTATATCTCTACACGAAATTTTTAGTTTGGCCATAGGCCCATACAACTATCACCTAGAATTTAAGCTCTCTCAGCCATCTTTACGCGCTCTAGGACCCTATCTAACCTTCTACAGAGATTATCAAAGGCTTCTGATAGATACCAGCCTTGAGCTGTCACGGAGAGGCGTTTGGCCGGCGAATATATCCTCGCGGCGACTTGGTATAGCGTTCTTCCACCTTCCCTCTTTCTGCGCTTTACATCTATTACTACCTCTAGAACTCCTTCATGAAAACTTAGCCATTTATCAAAAACTCTCAAGACCTTATTTTGAGCGGTCTTGATCTCTTGGAAGTCCCCAAACTCAGGTAAGCCCAAGATATAGATGGGTAACTCCTCTTCAACCCTAAATCCGAGGATTAACGGTATTATCTCCCTCGACGTTATCGTTCCTAGAACCTTTGTACGCTCCTTAATCACGCACAGGTCTCTTCCATATCTTTTAAGTTTCTTTACAACTTCGAGAAGCGGGTCTTGTCTCTTGGCAGTCAATGGGTTTCTTTCCATTAAACCCTTAACTGGTATATCGAGAAGTCTTTTTCGCTCTCCAATTCTTCCGCCTCTCGTAACCCTCTCTCTAGGTTGAACGAAGTTGAATACTATATTCCTTGCGGCGATCACTCCTCTTAACGAATTCCTCTCATTTAGAACGAGGAGGTAATCAATTCCATGTTTTCTCATGATACTGCGAGCAGTAGAAATCTTGTCGTGGATGTTGATGGAAATATTCATCTCCCTCATCACTTCTTCACACAGGATTTTGCCGAAGGTCTCGGATTCAGGTAAAGCATTCATGACCTCAACCTCAGACACGATGCCCAAGATCTCCTCTCCCGAGAGCACCGGAACGGCTCTGATCCTGTTTGAAATCATTAATTCGACAGCATCCAAAACCGTCGCCTCGATGGATAGCGATGGAACACTTCTCGCCACATCTTTAATGAGTGTGCGCTCCGGATGCGAGACTCCGAGTAGATCTCTTACGGTCACCAAACCTATTCTTTCATCATAGGTTACTAAGGCTTCCCGCGAATCGGTCTCATAAAGACCTCCGATGAGCGTTGAAACGGTATCCATGGATGAATATACTAGGGGTGATCTCCTCATGATCTTCGAGACTCGCTGAAATGCTATCTCCTTCATGAGTAAGAGTGTCATTCACCATATTTAAGCTAAGCACTTGGAAAAGATTAGATAGATGATGGATAAAAGACATCTTTAATTCCAGGTTTTCAGCTAATCTGGATGCTGGAGATGGACTTAGAAAGACGATTAGAGCTCATCCTCAAGCCACCAACTGAAGAGGTCATAACCGTCGAGGAACTAAAAAGCTTACTCGAGGTCGAAGAGCATCCAATAGCTTATGATGGATTTGAGCCAAGCGGTCTCGCACATCTCCCATTCGGGGTCCTAAGAGCGATAAAGCTTAAAGACATGCTTGAAGCTGGGTGCAGGTTTAAGCTATTGCTGGCGGATTGGCATGCGATGATCAATAAAAAGATGGATGGAGACTTAGAAAAGATTAGGAAGGTTGGAGAATATTTTGTAGAAGTTTGGAGGGCTGCTGGAATAGATTTGAGCAAGGTCGAGATCGTTTGGGCAAGCGACCACGCATCAGACAGCGAATACTGGAAGCTCGTGGTGTCGGTAGCAAAAAACGTGACCTTGAAAAGAATTTTGAGAGCTTTACCGATAATGGGTAGAAGGGTTGGAGAGCTTCAGGAAGCGGCTCAAATATTTTATCCAGCGATGCAGGTCGCAGACATATTCTACATGAACATAGACATCTGCCAGCTCGGATTGGATCAGCGTAGAGCGAATATCCTGGCGAGGGAACTCGCCCCGAAACTCGGATTCAAGAAGCCCGTTGCGGTTCATCATCATATGCTCATGGGGTTGCAGGGACCTGCTAAGCTGGGCGGGTTTGAGGAAGATAAAATGCTTGATATGGAGATTGCTTCTAAGATGAGTAAAAGCCTCCCTGAGACGAGCATCTTTGTCCACGATGATTCGGAGACGATTAAAGAGAAGATCAGGAAGGCTTACTGTCCTCCTAAAACCGTTGAGGGAAATCCCATCCTTGATTATGCCAAATATCTAATCTTCAGGAAATTCAAAAGCCTGTATGTCAAGAGACCTGAGAGATATGGAGGAGATGTTGAATATTATTCATATGAGGAGCTTGAGAGAGACTATATCGAGGGAAAACTTCATCCAGCGGATCTAAAGAACGCCGTTGCCGAGAAGATCGATGAGCTGATAAAGCCTATTAGAGAACACTTTGAGAAAGACCCAAGAGCTAGGAGTCTTTACGAGTTTGTAAGAGAGCAGGAGATAACCAGATAGTTTGGGGAAATTTTTTCCGAAATGATTTAAAGTCGGCGAACCCAAATCCTCTTCGAAGTGAAGTTCATAGAAGGTTGGCCGGCGATCTTGGTCGAGAAACCAGTTAAGACCATCCTAATATCGGATCTCCACTTTGGTTTTGAGGCTGAGCTTGCAGATAGAGGTGTTAGGGTTCCTAGTCAAGCTTGGAAGCTTAGAGAACTCTTAATAGAATTAGTTAAAGAAGTTGATGCGGAGAGGTTGATCTTTCTCGGAGACTTGAAGCATAGAATTCCATTATCATCTTGGATTGAGTGGAGGGAGATGCCGAAGGTGCTTAAAGACTTGAAGAGATTCGTTGATCTCATCCTAGTTCCAGGGAATCATGATGGAGGAATAGCTTCCATGCTTGGAGATCTTATAACCTATGCATCATCGAGAGGAGTCTTGATTGAGGCTGAGCAGAAGATCTTCCTACTTCATGGACATACTTGGCCGAGTCAAGATGTCTTGAAGGCGGATTTAGTAATCATGGGTCATCTGCATCCGATGGTTAGCCTTAGAACCGATGTCGGTGGAATTTTCAAGAAGAGGACTTGGCTAATCCTTGAAGGAGATAGGAAGATCTTAGCTGAGAGGCTTAAGTCGAAAACTAGAAGAAAAAAGAAGCTTAAGCTCATAGTTATGCCTGCTTTCAATCCAATCTTAACGGGAATCTCCGTGAACTCACTCACGCCGAGAGATAGGCTTTGGCCTCTAATGAGGGGCGGCGGATTCGAGCTTAAAGAAGCCGAGGTGATCACCTTGAATGGTGAAAGGCTTGGAAAGGTCGGAGAGCTTGAACATCAATTATGGGATATGGAAACCTAAAAATAATCATCCACAGAATCAGATATGAACTTGAGTAAGGAATATGGGAAGCTTATGGAGGAGGCTGAGAAAGCCGTCTCAGAGGGGCGAGTTAAGCTCTACATCTTTAAGCCAAGTGGTAGGAAGAGATGGATAGTCGTTGGGAGGCATCAAGACTATCTCGTCTTACCTGATGCCGGATACTGTTCATGTAGTGATTTCTTCTTCAGAGTTATGAGCGGTGAGAAGCCGACTTGTTATCATCTAATCGCTGTGAAGCTTGCGAGGAAGAAGGAAAAATATGAAGTGATCGAAGAAGATGATGAATGGCATGATACTTTGATGAATGAATGGCTCAGGAGAAAATATAAGGTGGGAAAAGATTCTAAGCCTCCATCTATTTCCTAACGGCAGTTAATTCCATTCTTATGATCAAAACCTCTATTCTAAGTCATGGATATACGTGGGTTCCAGCATCACCTTCAACCGCATCTAATAGCTGGCTTAATTCCGCTATTATTGCCTCCTTTCCTCCCCCTTCAACGAATCTTATGACCGCTTCAACCTTGGGTTTCATGCTTCCAGCTGCGAAGTGTCCTTCCATCAGATACTTCTTCAATTCATCAGCTTTTACCTTGGTTAATCTCCTCTGATCCGGCTTCCCAAAGTTTATATACACTCCATCTATATCCGTCAAGATCACGAATTTATCTGCTCTGAGAAATGTTGCGAGCCTCTCACCCGCTAGATCCTTATCTATAACGGCTTCAACTCCTCTCATTTCACCATCTTCTTCCACAACCGGTATTCCTCCCCCTCCACTCGCTATAACTATGAAGCCATTTTCGGCGAGAACTTTAATTGCATTATATTCAGCGATATATTCTGGATCTGGTGATGGAACAACTCTCCTCCAACCTCCCCTCGCCTTATCTTCCTTAAACACGTATTCTGGATGAATCTTCTTCAGCTCCTCCATTTGTTCACGAGTATAGAATGGGCCTACTGGTTTCGTGGGATTCTGGAAGGCTGGATCATCTTTATCCACGACAACTCTTGTCACAACAGTCACGACATCTCGATCTATTCCTCTTCGGCGAAGCTCGTTCCTTAATGCCTGTTGAATCATGTATCCGATGAATCCTTGAGTCTCAGCTCCACAGACATCCATTGGAAATGCTGGAACTTGGTAGAGTCTTTCACCAGCATCATGTCTCAGTAGAGTTGCTCCAACCTGCGGGCCATTCCCATGAGTTATCGTCAATCTATAACCTCTCTGAATCAAATCTGCTAAGAATTTCGCCGTCACCTTAACGTTCTGATACTGTTCCTCGAATCTTCCCTTTTGACCTCTTCTAAGAAGAGCATTTCCACCTAAGGCCACGACTATGAGTTCTCTTTGCATAATATCACACAATCCTTTACATAAAAAGTGGAAAAATATTGAAGATGATTACTCTAGAAGCGCTACGACTCTAGTCCAAGCGGATTCTGCTCCCTCGATGAGTATCGGTAGGCAGAAGATAGTCACCCTCTTATTCTGTAGTTCTGGTGCGCCGATCTCTCCTCCGAGGTTCTCGAGGTGGACGCAGTCATGTGGGAACAGCTTGTTATGGGTGAGCTGATAGTATTCCGGTGAGAGCATCATCTCAAGCATCTCCTTTCCATACTTCTTCTCGAAGAGATCCTTAACTCTCTGATGGATCTCAAGCCCGCCCTTACCAAGCCACCTTCCTATTGGAAGGCATAATGGATGATCGGTTGAGACGCAGTCGACTCCCCAGATATGGATCTTCTTCTTTTTCAGCCATTCAACCATATCTGGATGCGCTCCAGGATGTCTATGGATATACCTCTCCTCATCTGCCTCGGGACCGCACCACGCGTATTTCCACCAACCCGTATG
>JAGGRY010000038.1 GCA_021159365.1 Nitrososphaerota archaeon
TGGGAAGACGATGATGTTCGTCATAGTCGCCTCGACGGAACGCCTAAAACCTCGCCTAGATATCAAATTGATTTTTCATCCCAATTTATCGTTGAAAGCTTTCTCCAGTTTAATGGCTTATGAGAAGCTTTTGGGGCTATGCTCTGCATTAATATCCCTAATCTTTTAGATGCTTTATCAAGGTTTGCCCCAAGCTTAAGATATACGATGTGGGTTAGAGGGGTTATGGTCTCATAAACCGCGGCGAATCCTTGGAAACCTGACTCAAGAATTTTCTCAACTTCCTGAGGTGTGAGATCTATCAAGACTATTCTATCCAATCCTTTGAAGACCTCATCTAGAAATATTCTCCTCTGGATCAGTGAAGGCATATTTAACGAAGTGCTTATAGACATTCCCTCAACCACCCCCAACGCCTCTAGGAATTCCTCGGCGTCATCTCCTTCATAGCCAAGCTGGATAGCCCAATCTCTCGCATAGGAAGTTTTCCTCACCGTTGAGCCATCTGGAAGTGGATATTCATAGAAGATTTTCCCTCGGCCAATCTTCGTGATCTTCGCGGTGTGAGGTGGATCTATACTTGAGATGGAATCCAACCTCGTGCTGAGCCTCAGAATCGATGCGAGGAGTCGCTCATCGTCGGCTTCGACAATTATCCATCCGCCTTCACCTTGAGAGAGTTTAAGGGATCCTCCACCAGCTTCGAGGAATATCTCCCTCAACCACTCTTCAAGTCTTGAAACCGCTTCCATCCTTCTCCAAGGTCTCTCCGCGAGGACGAGCATCCTAGGAATACTTTTAGGAAACCTCTCAATATAGTTATGTGGAGTTGTATTAGGATGCTTCTGATAATTGAGAAACGTACGATAATAGAGCTCGTCTCCATGATAGGGGGAGAGACCGCTGGAAAGGTTATGAAGTTACTCTTGAAGAAGCCTGGAATAACCGATGAAGAGATAGCGCTCAAGCTCAAGCTCGACGTCAGAGATATTAGAAGGATACTCCATAGGCTGAATGAGCTTGGAATACTTCACTATGAGCTGACGAGGGATAAGGTGACCGAGCATAGGATCTTCAAGTGGTACGTTGAGGAAGGGCAGGTCACGGGATTCATAATAACTCATATGAAGAAGATACTTGATAGACTTAAGCGGAAGCTGGAGAACGAGAAGAATAATCAATTCTATTGGTGCGGAACTCCAGGCCATAGAAAGTATCTATTCGACGAGGCCATGGATAGGCTCTTTAGATGCCCCGAATGTGGAAAGCCTCTCCAACCATATCAGAACGACGAGGTAGTCAAAGCTCTTGAATGGAAGATAGCGAAACTGGAGGCCTTTCTGGAAGAACTCATGAAAGTCGGCAAGGCGGAAGAGATCGAGGAAAAGCCGGCTAAATCGCGGTAAGAATTATTAATCGAAAGCTTCCTAAGGATGTGAAGATGGAAAATGTCTTCGGAGGCAAAATTGATTGAGGGAGAAATTGATATCGGGAAAATCGCCGAAGAGATAACGGCGAAGAATCCTGAGTCCAATGCCGTCGTAATCTATATCGGCTATGTAAAGAGATGGGTTGAAGGACACACCGTTAATTGGCTGAATTGTGAACCTCATGGGCAGTACGCGTTAAGGCTCCTCAATAATATCGTTGACGAGGAGAAAATGGATGAAGGGGTTTCATGTATAAGGATCTATCATAGGGTTGGAAGATTGAAGCCGGGTGAGCCGATAGCATATATCTTCGTTTCCGCCGAGGATAGGGTTAAGGCGTTTGAGAAGGCGAGAAATGTTCTTGAGAGGGTTAAGCGAGAGTCCATGATATTCAAGGTGGAGAGCAGAGATGATGGAGACTTCCTAGTCCTAGGGGATGGTAGAAGGCTAAGAATTAAATGAGGCTTAAATGACGGTAAAAACAAATTTAGGAGAAGATGTCTAAGATAGTTGTTTTGAGGCTGGGCCATAGAATAATCAGAGATCAAAGATTGACGACGCATGTACTTCTCACGGCCAGAGCCTATGGCGCGGATGAAGGATTGGTGGCCGGAGATAGAGATGATGAGCTCCTCAATGGTGTGAGAAGGGTTGTAGAGAACTGGGGTGGAGAATTTAAGGTGAATTACGTCGAGGATTGGAAAAAGATTCTAAGAGATTGGAAGAAGATGAATGGAAAGATAATCCATCTAACCATGTATGGAATAAACCTCCCAGACATAATAGATGAGGTAAGATCTCTCTGGAAATCTGGAAAAGATCTGCTCATCGTTGTAGGCGGAAAGAAGGTTCCGGGAGAACTATATTCAATCGCAGACTATAATGTAGCTGTGACAAATCAACCTCACAGCGAAGTAGCGGCTCTGGCGACATTCTTGGATTGGCTTCAAGAGGGAGAGGAGCTTAAAAGAGAGTTTAAGGGAGGTAAATTGAAGATAATTCCTCAAAAGAGAGGGAAAAGAGTTATACGGATGAGCGATCGCAAGCAATAAATTGCTTAAAGAGAGAATGATCACGGCTAACCCTCGTACTCAGATTTACTACTTCTCTAAAGGTTCTGGAAATTAAGCGACAAACATAAATCTTAGAACACTTCCATTTCTCATCGGGCCGGTAGTCTAGTGGCTATGACGCCGCCCTGACGCGGCGGAGGTCGTGGGTTCGACTCCCACCCGGCCCATACATCAGTTTTCTAGATTTCATAGTTCTTCAAGGGTGAGTGATGAGCGTTATAGAGGCTTGGCGAGGAATGAGGGAATTTTCCGAGTTTCTTGGTTTTGCTATATGCATCCTAACGATCGTCCTTGGAGCATGCATGTTTAACAAATCTAGAAGCATGGTTCCCGTTACGCGGGAAATCATTTATCAGGTAGATACAAAAATTACGATGAGGCTAGGTAGGATACCTGAGGTGAAATGAGTCGGTGGACGCGATAGTCGTTAAGAACTTAACCAAGTATTATGACGGTTTTCTCGCGGTAGATCACATAAGCTTCAGCGTAAAGTGGGGTGAACTCTTCGGATTTTTGGGCCCTAATGGAGCGGGGAAAACAACGACCGTGAGGATGCTCTGCGGCCTGACAAGGATAAGTGAGGGAGATGCATATGTAGCTGGATACAGTCCTCTCAGAGAACTCAAGCTCGTGAAGAAAGTCATTGGTCTTGTACCCGACGTATCAAATCTTTACCCGGAATTAACATGCTGGGAAAACCTCCTTTTCACTGGGGAGATGTATGGTATCAAGAAGGAGGAGCTGGTGAATAGAGCTTATGAGCTTCTCAAGCTGTTTGACTTAATGGATAAGAAGGACTCTAAGTTCAAGCAACTTTCGAAGGGTCAGAAAAGGAAGCTCACGATGGCAGCCGCTCTGGTGCACAAACCTAAGATACTGTTCCTAGACGAGCCTACAATAGGTTTAGACGTAAGAAGCAGAAGAGCTGTATGGAGCATGATAAGAGAATTAAATGAGAATGGACTGACGATATTCCTGACGACTCATAACATACATGAGGCATTTAATTTATGCGAGAGGATAATGGTCATAAATAAGGGGAAGGTCATAGCGGCCGGCAACCCCACAGAGCTTAAGAGAAGGTTCTCGGGAAGTGAGGTGCTCGAGGTATCTTTCACTGGGGAGATAAGCATTGAAGAAATTTCCCAGATTCCGGGAGTTATAAAGGCTTCACGGTCAGGGGGATCTTTCAAGCTAGTCGTGAGCGATCCAATATCGGTAATAGAGGAGCTCGTGGGGAAGGCAAGGTCTAGGAGAATCTCTTTAAACTACATGTATCTTAGGGGCGCAGACGCGGAAGAGGTTTTTCTCAAAATAATAGGTGAGGAGCATGCTTGATGAGATCCGAGGAGCATTTTACATAGCGAAGAAAGACCTAAAGGAGTATTATTTTAAGCCGCCCACGATAAGCTGGGGGATTGCTTTTCCACTAGTCTTCGCCCTCGCTTTCCTATTAAGGGGATGGGGAAAGGATTGGCTTGCTCCAGGCCTACTTACTCTATCGCTTTTCTTCGGCTCAACGTCGATGTCAGCCGCTTCCATAGTTTTCGAGAGGAGAATGGAATCCTTTGAGAGGCTCTTGCTTTTTCCGATAAGCTACCTCGGTGTGGCATTCGGCAAAGCTCTTAGCAGCTTTTTCTTTGGTCTTCTTTCATCGACCGCAACCGTAGCGATCATCTGGCTTTTCCTTTCAATACCTCCTCACAACATGATGCTATTAATGCTATGCATCGTGGGATCGGCTTTGCAGTTCTCATCCATGGGAATTCTGTTATCTTTCGCGGTAAAAGATCCTGCACAGGCCATGACGATCTTTAACTCCATCAGGTTTCCGATGATATTCCTGAGCAATATAATAATACCCGTCAGCAAGCTTCCCCACTACCTTACTTGGATATCTTTTGCAATACCGTTAACTTATTCGGTCGAGGCGGTAAGATACGCCCTTATCGGAAGCTACGATATCGTGCCGCCTCAGATATCAATACCTGTCACGTTTATTTCATTCTTCGCGTTTCTTTACCTTGCGGAAATCATGATAAAGAGAACCATACCATGACCGCTTGACTAAAGGATCTTTTACATGATTTCCATCGGAATCGGATCTCGTAAATTATGTTGATAGATTATTGGGAAATATGGTCGATGAATGAGGATTTTTCGCGAAATAAGTTAATCTTGGAAACATTTGTGGAAAAGTTTTTATGTCACATATGGAAAGGTAATCGGCGACATGATGAGGAAATACGCCAAGAAAAGGCTTGCCGTAAGCACAACCGTAGCAACCGTTGGGATAATCGTCGCTCTGATAATAGGCCTCGTCGGAGGATATCTTGCAGGTTCGATGGCTGCTGCACCCGCGACCGCGACAGTAACGGTCACTCAAACGGTAGGCGCTAAAACTGTGACCTCAACCGTTGAGAAAACTGTGACCTCAACTGTTCCAGGCGGCCCCGCGGTGAGTAGGATAGTTATCGGCGTGACCGACAAGGTTTCCGACATAGATCCAGCGAATGCCTATGACTTCTATACATGGGAGGTCTTAACGAACATAATGGGGGGATTGATGAGATACGCTCCTGGAACAACCGAGCTTGAACCAGGGCTTGCGATAGGCTATACAGTTTCACCAGATGGTACGGAATACACGTTCAGACTTAGGCCAAATCTATACTTCGCCGACGGAACTCCGATGACTGCGCAGGATGTAGTTAGGTCGATTAAGAGAGTTATGGAGATAAACGGCGATCCAGTGTGGCTTGTAACAGACTTCGTCAAGGACGTCGTAGCTGTAGATGATCACACAGTTAAGTTCATCCTCAAGAAGCCTGTCGCGTTCTTCCCAGCCCTAGTCGCGATTCCGCCGTACTTCCCAGTCCATCCAGCCTATAAGCCCAAAGAAATCGACAGCGATCAAACCGCTGGAGGAGTTGGGCCTTATAGAATAGTTAAGTGGGTTAGAGACGTTGAACTCGTGCTGGAGGCGAATCCATACTGGTGGCAGGGAGCTCCGAAGACGAAGCAGATAGTGATCAAGTTCTTTAAGGATGCCACCGCTTTGAGAATGGCTTTAGAAGCTGGTGAGATAGATATTGCTTGGAGAACTCTAAGGCCCACAGACATTAATGACTTGAAGGGGAAGAGCGGAATAAAGGTAATAGAAGTTCCAGGACCATACATCAGATACATAATATTCAACACGAAGATCCCGCCATTCGATAATCCACTTGTGAGAAAGGCCCTAGCAGCGGCGGTCGATAGAAAAGCGATATGCGAGAGAGTCTTCTTGGGCACAACGACTCCACTCTATAGCATGATCCCGATAGGCATGTGGAGCCACAAAGACTCATTCTTAGAGAAGTATGGCGAGCACAACCTAGAGCTGGCCAAGAAGCTTCTAAAAGAGGCCGGATATAGTGAGACCAATAAGCTCAAGATAGAGCTATGGTATACGCCAACCCACTATGGAGACACGGAGGTCGACGTCGCCACTCTGATCAAGGAAGCTTGGGAAGAAACCGGAATGGTTGAGGTGACCTTGAAGAGCGCTGAGTGGACAACCTACCTAGAATATACGAGGAAGGGAATGCTTGGAGCAACCCTCTATGGATGGTATCCAGATTACATAGATCCAGACGACTACACGAGCCCGTGGGTAAATACCACATGGACCGGCTATGCATACTCAAATCCAGAGCTTAAAAAGCTTCTAGACGAAGCCAGCGTTAAGCCAATTTTAGAGGAGAGGACGAAGCTGTATGAGAGAGCCCAAGACATATGGGCCGATGACGCAGCCGTAGTCCCGCTGTTCCAAGGAAAGCTCGCCGTAGCGGTTAGAGAAGGAGTAGAGGGAGTGATCCTAGACCCGACGATGTTGTTCAGATACTGGTTAATCTATAAGGTATCCTAAACCTTCAACATCCCCTTTTTTGTTTAAAATTTTTATTTTCTAAGTGGTAAGGATATCTTTCGAAACTGGGATGGCGTCTCTTAAGACCTTCATTATCGCAAGGGCATTGGCGCTAATTCCAACGATACTGATACTCATAACTCTCGTATTCTTCATAATGAGAGTTTTACCGGGAGATCCCGTGGTCGCCATAGTTGGAATGAAGGCCCCGCCTGAAAGGGTCATCGAACTCAAGAAAGAGCTTGGATTAATGGATGAAGCTGGAAATCCCATCCCTCTACCGATACAGTATCTAAATTATCTCTCAAAACTTGTTAGCGGAGACCTCGGTAGATCGTTGATTTGGGGCAAGAGACCCGTCCTCGTAGAGATCATGGAGCATCTTCCAGCGACGATCGAGCTCGCCATCGCCGGCTTCATTGTGAGCATAATCTTGGGCTTAGTGCTCGGATCCCTTGGAGGATGGATGGGCGGGAAGATGAGTTCAGCCGTGAAAACCTATGGAGCTATAACCTATGCATTATTCATACCCTGGATTGGAATGCTCTTCCAACTATTCTTCGCGGTCTGGCTAGGAGTGCTCCCAGTCGCGGGCAGAATAGATACAGGACTCGAACCTCCAACCATAACAGGCCTATATCTAATCGACAGCATGATCGCGGGTAAATGGGATAGCTTCCTAAGCGCCTTGAGACATATAACGCTTCCAGCACTAACCCTCGGTCTAGTAATCTCAGGAGTCTTCACGAGAGTCACTAGGACAAGCGTTGAGGAAGTTATGAGACAAGACTTCGTCGTCGCCGCGAGGGCCAGGGGAATTCCAGAGCATAAGATACTCTTACATGTCTTGAAGAACTCGTTTGTCCCGATCCTAACGATGATGGGTCTCCAGTTGGCGTTATTGATGACGGGCGCGGTCTTAACCGAGACGACCTTCAGCTGGCCTGGAATGGGGACATTCCTCTTAGAGCGGATACAGTATAGGGATTATACGACTGTTCAGGGGACGGTGGTTTTCTTCGCGATAATAGTTTCATTGGTCAATCTAATAGTCGACATCTGCTATGCATACATCGATCCTAGGATAAGATACTAGGAGGTGGATGATCATGTATACCTTCCGACCACTCTTGGTTAAACTCGTTCCAAAGATCAGGCTTAAGGGATTAACCTTAGCTGGAACTATAATGGTTCTCTTTGTAATATTCTTAGCTATACTTGCCCCAATCCTAACCCCATATGATCCAACTAAATCAGTTGATCTCAGTCTTCAGCCTCCATCTTGGAAACATCCATTCGGGACCAATAAGGTTGGTCAAGACATGTGGAGTAGAACGGTCTACGGTGCAAGAACGATTTTAGCGGTCGTCTTCCTCTCAACAATAGTCTCAATATTGATCGGAGTTCCACTTGGATTAATCTCCGGATATATCGGAGGGATCTTAGATAGAATATTGGCGATGATAATGGACGCGATCTACGCCTTCCCAGGATTGATCTTAGCCATAGCGATAGCGGCGGCGATGGGGCCGGGAATAATAAACACGGCGGTCTCGATAGCGATCGTATACGTTCCAACATATTTCAGGATGGTTAGAGGTCAAACGCTGAGCATAAAGGAGCAACTCTATGTTGAGGCGGCGAGGGCCATAGGAGCGAAGCCTCTCACAATCTTGACGAGATACGTCTTCCCAAACGTGATCTCAGTTATAGCCGTCGTGTTCACTTTAAGCGTGGCGGACGTGGTTTTAACTGAGGCAGCTTTAAGCTTCTTTGGATTAAGCGTTCCAGCGCCGACTCCTGACTGGGGATTCGATCTCAAGGCTGGACACCCATACCTATTATCCGGATATTGGTGGCTCATCACATTCCCTGGATTGATGATAATGATCTTGGCCGTTGGATTCACCTTCATAGGAGAGGGCGTGGCCGAGTATCTCGGCGCGAGGGAGGTGAAGATCTAGGTGGCCGAGTCTCTTCTCAAGATTAAAAACTTGAAGACATATTACTTCACCGAGAGTGGAGTCGTTAAGGCCGTTGATGATGTAACATTAGATATAAGAAAAGGAGAACTTCTAGGCTTGGTGGGCGAATCGGGTTCAGGAAAATCCACCCTAGGTCTTTCGATAATAAGGCTCATTCCACCTCCAGGTAAGATAGTTAATGGAAACGTATTCCTAGACAATATAGATCTCATGAAGCTGTCGGAGAAGGAGTTGCGGAAGATTAGGGGTAGGAGAATAGGGATGATCTTCCAAGATCCATTAACATGCCTAGATCCCCTCAGGAAGATAGAAGACCAGATGGTCGAAACGGTGATGGTTCACATGGACGTGGAAAGGAATGAAGCGAGGGAGATGGCCGCGAAAGCGCTTGAAAGAGTGGGAATCTCTGGAGATAGGCTGAAGGATTATCCACATCAATTAAGCGGTGGAATGAGGCAGAGGGCCATGATAGCCATGGCCACCATGCTCCATCCAGAGCTCTTGATCGCCGATGAGCCGACCACAGCTCTAGATGTGATTGTTCAATCGAGGATAATGGATCTATTGGCGGATTTGAAGGAGAGCATGAAGATGTCCGTGCTCTTGATAACCCATGATCTCGCCTTGGTGATTGAGAGAGCTGATAGGGTGGCGGTCATGTATGCTGGAGAGTTATGTGAGGTTGGAACATCTGAGCAAATCTCACAAGACCCACTACACCCATACACGAAACTGCTCTTAGAGTCCATTCCAGATGTCGAAGCTCCAAAAACTAAGCTGAAATCTATTCCAGGAAATCCGCCTGATATGAGGAGCCCGCCGAGTGGATGTAGATTCTGGCCTCGATGCCCTTACGCCAAAGATCTCTGTAAAAAGACGCCCCCAAGATTCATCGAACTGGACGGCAGAATTGTGAGATGCCATCTATATGAGGAAGGTGAGAAAAGTTGAGCGTAATCCTGAGAACAATCGGCTTAAGAAAATGGTTCCCAGTTCAGAAGAGCTTCCTCGAGAGGATCTTAGCGAGGCAAAAGCTCTTCGTTAAAGCAGTTGATGGAGTCGACTTAACGGTTAGGAAAGGTGAGACGCTTGGACTCGTCGGAGAAAGCGGATGCGGGAAGACAACTCTCGGCAGGCTTCTCGTTAAGCTGACTGAGCCCACATCAGGAAAGATCATCTTTGACGGACAAGACATAACAAATCTGAGGGGAGAAGAGTTGAGAAAACTTCGTAGAAAGATGCAGATAATCTATCAAGACCCATATGCCTCCCTCAACCCAAGGATGTCTATAGGAGATCAAGTAGCTCATCCTCTAAAGATCCACGGATTGGCTAATGGTGAAGAAGCCAGAGAGATAGCCTTGGAAACACTTGAACGTGTTGGATTAACGCCTGCTGAGAGATTCTATAAACTTTATCCGAGGATACTCAGCGGGGGCCAGAGGCAGAGAGTTGCGATCGCTAGGGCCATAATACTGAAGCCTGAATTCATCGTGGCGGATGAACCTGTCTCGATGATAGATGTATCTCTGAGGGCGTCGATCCTAGACCTAATGCTTAAGCTTAAGAAGGAATTAAACCTCACCTATGTATTCATAACTCACGACCTAGCAGTCGCGAAATATGTTGCTGACACAATAGCGGTGATGTATCTCGGAAAACTCGTCGAGTATGCTCCCGCAGAAAAGCTCTTTGAGAACCCGCTTCACCCCTACACTAAAGCGCTCTTAGCTTCAATTCCTGTTCCGAGACCCATGAAGGAGAAAAGAGAGATTAAGTTGAAAGGTGAGATTCCGAATCCAATAAATCCTCCCAGTGGATGTAGATTCCATCCAAGATGCCTATATGCGCGTGAGATATGTTCGAGAGAAGAGCCTGAGTTGAGAGAGGTTGAGAAGGATCACTACGTCGCATGCTTTAACGTAAGCTAGACTGAAAGTCTTTTAACGAAGCATTTTCCAATTTTTCGAGGAATGTTCGGGGATAGATATATTCAGAGAACGCCGCAGTCCAAGAAATTGTTTGAAGAGGCGAAGAATTATCTTCCAGGCGGAGTATCCTATGTGATAAGATTCTTCGAGCCATATCCATTCTATGTATCGAAGGCTGAGGGGCAGAAGGTTTGGGACATAGATGGAAACGCTTACACGGATTACTGGATGGGCCATGGTGCGCTATTGATGGGCCATAGATATTCTCCAGTGATAGAGGCCATTAAGGATCAACTGGATCTCATCCCTCACGCAGGCTTCTCACACGAATGGGAGGTAAAATTAGCGAAACAGGTCATCAAGATGGTTGACAGCGTTGAGCTGATTAGATTCACGAATAGCGGGACCGAAGCCGCCATGTACTCAATTAGACTTGCACGAGCATATACGGGAAAGAAGCTAATCGGAAAGTTTGAAGGAGGATGGCATGGAGGCTACGACGCACTACATCTAGCGGTCTCACCACCCTATGAACTTCCCGGAAGTTTAGGGATAACTGAGGGAGCGCTAAAAGACACAGTAATCTTACCATACAATGACCTAGACGGCGTTCATAGAATCATTAAGGGACTGGAGTTGGCGGCGATAATAGTTGAACCTGTTCTGGGCGCCGGTGGCTTCATCCCATCGGATCCAGAGTTCCTGAAAGGGCTTAGGGAATTATGCGATGAAATGGACGCCTTACTGATCTTCGATGAGGTGATAACGGGCTTCAGATTATCTCCTGGAGGAGCGCAGAAGCTCTATGGGGTTAAACCGGATCTAACGGTCTTCGGGAAGATTCTTGGAGGCGGAGAGTTTCCAGCCGGGGGATTTGGAGGGAGAAGGGATGTCATGGAGCTTTTAGATCAGTTGAAGTATAAAGATCCGCATAAGAGAGCATTTCAAGGAGGAACATTCGCCGCAAACCCGATAACCACGAGAGCCGGATACACCTTACTGAGCGAGCTTCAAAGAAGATCTGAAATCTACAACTACATAAATGGATTGGGAGAGAAAGCTCGAAACGCGTTACAGCGAATATTCGATGAGAGAGGATTCAATGCTCATGTAACTGGAATAGGCTCCCTCTTCGCGGTTCACTTCACTCCAGTGAAACCAAAAGATTCGAAGACAGCGCAGCAGAAGAAAGATGTAAACCTGGCTCGCTCATACTTCAAACACTTACTCGACAATGGAATAGTAGTGATGGTTCAAGATATGCAGCACTTCTTCATCTCATCATCCCATAAGTCTCAAGACATAGACATGTTAATCGATGTAACTCAAGACTTCATCGATAAGATTTAGACATGCCCCGGGCCGGACTTGAACCGGCGACATCCCGGTCTCTTCCAGACCTCGTCTTCAGCCGGGCGCTCTCCCAGTCTGAGCTACCGGGGCTATTTTCGAATTGGGTTGGGGAATTTAAAAACATTATCCGCGAGTTCGGTCTCTTTAAGCGCTTTCGATTAGATTTTTACTCGATCGGTCGCAGAGGCCGAGTTCTCATACCCTATTCATGGAGTTCTTAAGGTGTTCACCTAGCTTCCTCCAATCCTCCATCAATACGGTTCTCAGGGGCGGATTTCTTAATGCGGAGGCTGGATGATACATTGGAATTATCTCGGCTTGCAGAATTAAGCTAGACACCCTGTAGATCTTTCCATGGATCTTACCCATGCTTTGACGCTTCAACCCAAACTTCTTGAATAAATATTCCGCTGCAACATTTCCCAACGCCACCATAATCCTCGGCTGAATTATTTCAATCTGCTTATCCAGATATGGGGTACAGGCCTCGATCTCCTCCTCACTCGCTTTATTCTCCGGCAAATAACATTTCATGACATTCGTTATATAGACCTCTGTTCTATTAAGGCCAGCGAGTTCTAGGAGCTTATCGAGCAATTTTCCCGCCGCTCCAACGAATGGCCTGCCCTCGATATTTTCATGATAACCTGGTCCAAGTCCTATGAGCATTATCTCGGCGTCTACCGGTCCCTCGCCGAAGACCGGCTTCTTCCTAGTCTTCCAAAGCGGGCACTTCCTGCAGTTTTCAACCTCTCTCCTGAGCTCTTCTAGAATCTCTCTTCTCGAATCTTCCACAGCGAATTCATCGAGTTTATTGGATAAAAGCTTTAAGCAGGCTTCCTCGATGGTTAATCAATGCATTTTGAGAGACTTCAAAGATATGTCTCGGTCGATGGATTGAAAATAAGGGTCGTTGAGGCTGGAGACAGGGATAATCCAACGATCTTACTGATTCATGGGCTCGGAGGATCGATAGAGAGTTGGATGAGCAATCTCATACCGTTATCCAAAAAGCTTCACGTAATAGCATTGGATCTTCCAGGATTCGGATTCTCGGACAAACCCATGATAAATTATACCCCAGAATACTACTCAGATTTCATCTCAACCTTTGTGGATTTGATGAACTGTCAAAAAGTCAACTTAGTGGGGCACTCGATGGGAGGCTTAATAGTATTAGAAACCGCTCTAAGCAGCCCTGAACTCGTTGGCCGTTTGATCTTGGTAGATGTGGCCGGAATAGGGGATGAAGCGGCCGAGATCATTAAGAAGAATATGGGCGAGGACTGGACCCTCGATAAGCTCAAGAAATTCTACGAAGATTTCATAGTTGGAGAACACAGGATTGTAGATGAAGAACTTCTCAAATACTCATTGAAATTATATCATGAAGATCCACACCTCCGACACGCATACCAATGCTGCTTAAAGTTTCTCGGCATTAAGAGAGACGAGCAAAGGTTCTCGGAGATCATTCATCCAACCTTGATAATATGGGGGTCGATGGATAGACTGGTTCCACCCGAATATGGCTATAGACTGCATAGAGTTCTC
The DNA here is from genome assembly GCA_021159365.1 of Nitrososphaerota archaeon. Lineage (GTDB taxonomy): Archaea > Thermoproteota > Nitrososphaeria_A > Caldarchaeales > Wolframiiraptoraceae > AUK039. Next base: position 13,237 of record JAGGRY010000038.1, read on the forward strand.
AAGAATAGTAGGCTGATAATCTTTAAAGGAGTGGGCCACTCGCCGCACGTTGAGGTCCCAGAGAGATTCAACTCAGCCATAATAGACTTCGTCCTAAGTACGTAACTTAATTTACGGGTTCAACGCCTTTTCTCGACATGAGTAGGCGCATAAGATTCAGGTTCAGTAGCGGCATTGAAGTAGTTGGACTAATCGAGGATGAGAAGGCGGCTGAAGAGCTGTTAAAGAATTCTCCATTTGAATCCACTGCCAATAGATGGGGTGATGAGATCTACTTTGAGCTTCCCTTCGATCTAGGATTGAAGGGTGAAAGAGTGGTGATGAGGGTTGGAGAGATAGCGTATTGGCCTGAGGGGGAACTCGCTGTGCATCTTCTTCGGTCCAACCCCAGTCAGCAGGCATGGAGAACCCAGGGCCATAAGCAAGGTTAAACCCCTTGGAGAGATAGTTGAGGGACTTGACGATCTTAAGATGATTAAGCAGGGCGAGAAGCTTAGAGTCGAGGTTGAGGGCTAAATAGGGAGTTTAAGATACTCTTCCCGGAATGATCAGAGGATTAAACGTGATCTTCATAGGACCTGCCGGATGCGGGAAGACTAGTTTAACTAAAGCGTTCGGCGAGTGGAGCGAGCGAGAGCTGGGAATGACCATAGCGTATGTGAATCTAGATCCAGGGGTCTTAAATCTACCCTATAAGCCCGATTATGACGTGAGAGAACTCGTCACAGTTCATAGATTGATGTTAGAGGAAGGATTGGGGCCGAATGGAGCGATGATCAAAGCATCTGAGATAATGGATGAAAACATAGGCTCGATAGCTGAAAAGATAACTTCCCTCGACGCGGATCTAAGGCTAATAGATACTCCTGGACAGATGGAGCTATTCTTATTCAGGCCGATGGGCCCGAGGCTGAGCGAGGCGATCTCGAAGAATTCTCCATCGATAACCGTCTACATCTCGGATCCTTCCTTGGCTTCAAGTCCAAGCGGTCTTGCGATAAGTCTCTCAATGGCCTTGATAACGTGGTTTAGGCTGAGCACCCCAACCGTTCCAGTGATAAATAAGGTAGATGCCTTCGAGAGAGGCTTAGAGAAACTTCTAATGGATCCGAGCATGTTGAAGAAGTCCTTACTAATGGAGGAGGGGTTGATAGCGGATCTAGCGACAGAATACATGAGTTTAGTCGAGGAGCTATTGAAGTCCATGAGAATTGTTGAGGTCTCGGCGAAGACTGGCGAGGGGATGCCGGCGCTCTACGACCTAATTCACGAAGCGCTATGCGAGTGTGGAGATCTATCATAGATTATGAGATTGACGATCATCCAACCTGAACCCTCACTCCATCCTCCACAAACAATAGCTCATGCCATTCGAGATCGTGCCTGGTCAGAGACTTCACAACCCTCAACATCCTTATCCCACCCTCAGTCACGTTTGTGGCCAAGACATAGTCGCAGAAGGACTTAATCCCCTCTTCGAGATACTCGCTCTGAGCGCCTCGATCTAATGTGAGTAGCAGGGTTATCCTATAGGATCTGGCCTTGGCCTTGAGGACTTGAACAAATCTTGGAACGGCCTTCTCCTCTTCAAGCATGTAGAAGAATGGGGTGAGGCTGTGTAAGAGCCCTCTACCACCTCTGATGATCTTAAATATCTCGACAACTCTTTCCTCGATCTTCTCAAAATCCTCCGTCCTCATCTTCCTTAAAGCCTTCTCGACGAATAGCCTGTGTATATCGGAGAAGATGAGCCTCTCCTTTTCAATATAGGGCTTTAGATCGAATTTGAGAGCGGTCTTCATCTGATAGTTGAGCTCATCCAAGCTTTGGAGGGTGTTCACATAGGCACATCTCTCCCCTTTCTTTAACCCCTCTTTTATGAACTGTTGACCGAGATAGGACTTCAAACTTCCAACGGGGCCTATCAGGAGAGTTGTCGACCCCCTCAGAACTCCTCCTCCTAAGAGTTCATCGAGTCCAGGGACCCCGGTTCCAACTTGGATCTCCTGATCCATAGCTCAACTACAGACAACATTATCCTGCATGAAGTATAAACTTTGAGTTTCTTGGCCAAACTCCTTGAGGGTAGAGATTATCTTTCGAGGATCTTCGCCGCCTTCTCGGCGATCGCCTCCGCCATCTCAGAGGTCTTCGCGCTTCCTCCGAGATCGTATGTCACTTTTCTCCCTTCAGATATTACCTCTTCAACAGCTCTGAATATTGCATCCATCCTCTCCTTTTCGCCGAGATATCCCAACATCCATGCAGCTGATAGGATCATGGCCGTCGGATTGACTTTATTCAATCCCTTATACTTTGGAGCGCTTCCATGAGCTGGCTCAAACATGGCGTAATCATCTCCCATATTTGCTGAGTAAACCAATCCTATACTGGCGACGAGAGCCGCCGCTTCTTCACTAATTATATCCATGAAGAGATTCGTTCCAAGGATTATCGATTGATTAAATCTTTGAGGGTTTTTCACCAATTGCTGGGCCATGTTATCGATGTAATATTCCTCATATGTTATCTCCGGGAAATCCTTTGAGACTTCCTCAACGGCCTCGATGAATATTCCATCACATTCCTTCATGATGTTGCGTTTCGTCACGACTTCAATCTTCTTCCAACCTCTCTCCCTAGCCAATTCGAATGCCTTTCTCGCAACCCTCCTCGACTGCCTTCTTGTGATCTTCCTAAAAGCTATCGCAACGTCAGGAGTTATCCTATGTTCTATCCCGCTATACAGTCCTTCTGTCGCCTCCCTGACGCAGATGAAATCAACCGGTCCAAGTCTTCCCTTCAATCCGCCGATCGTCTTTATCGGCCTAATATTCGCATAGAGATCAAATCTCTGCCTAATGCTGACGGCCACGCTTTTAGGTGCTCCAGGTTCAGGTGGAGTCGTCGCAGGAGCCTTTAAAACTGCATCGACTTGCTCTAATATCTCCCAAGTCTCCCGCGGTATCAAGCTATCTCCGCCATGCTTTATCCACCACTCATATCCAGCATCAACGGGGATTAACTCTATCTCAGTTCCAACCGCTTCCAGAACTTTTAGAGTGGCCTCGGTGAGTTCAGGTCCAATTCCATCTCCTTTAATTAAAGCCGCTTTCTTCATCAATATATCAACTCCTCAAGGTCCTGACCTTATCCGATATGCCCAACCAACTTAAATTTAATTTTACCATGGAAGTCTCCCAAACTTTTTCACGTATTTTATTAATCCACCTTCTCTCAAGATCTTTAAGAGGAAGTCTGGATATGGCTTGGCCTTGAACTCAAGCTTTTTACTCAAGTTTCTAACGACTCCTTCATCGAGAATCACTTCAACCTCATCGCCCTCATCTATCCTATCAACCGCTTCTGGACACTCAATTAGTGGAAGCCCTATCGTTATTGAGTTTCTGTAAAAGATTCTGGCAAAAGATTTCGCGATTATACAGCTTATCCCAAGCTCCTTGAGAACTCTCGGAGCCTGTTCTCTACTCGATCCGCATCCAAAATTCCATCCAGCGACCATGATGTCTCCGGGCTTAACTTGATCTGCGAATCCAGGTCTTATATTCTCCATGGCGTGCTTCGCGAGTTCTTTCATGTTCAGAGTCTTAAACTTGTATCTTCCAGCGATTATATCATCCGTGCTAACGGAGTCTCCGAACTTCCAAGCCCTACCCTTTAGCAGCCCCTCACTCATCCGAGAACCTGTATCTTCCACCATCTTAATAATGATCACCTCACAGAAATCTTCTCGGATCCGTGATCTTCCCGGTGATCGCTGAGGCAGCTGCGGTTAAGGGTGATGCGAGATAGATCTTCGCCTTCGGGCTTCCCATTCTTCCCGCGAAATTCCTATTCGAAGTCGAGATGCATATCTCATCATCTCCAAGAATGCCGATATGGCCTCCCATGCATGGCCCGCATCCAGGTGAATATACGGCTCCACCTGCTTCGAGGAAGACCTTAATCAAATCTTCGTTTAAAGCCTTGAGATAGATCTTTCGAGAAGCCGGGATCACTAAGAGTCTAACTCCATCCTTAACCTTTCTTCCCTTCAAGATCCTCGCGGCGGCTCTAAGATCCTCGATTCTCCCATTCGTACAGCTTCCTATGAAGACTTGATCGATCTCGATTCCCTCGACCTCTGTAACCGATGTAACATCATCCACCTTCGATGGCTTCGCGACCTGTGGTTCAAGCCCTGATACTCCAACAAGATATTCATCGGCATATTCAGCGTCCTTATCCGGTTCGACGATATCGATTCTCCCGAGGTTGTCTCCGAGAAAACTCTTTGTCTTTTCATCGGGTTTAATTATTCCAGCCTTTGCTCCCATCTCGACGACCATGTTACAGATGGTTAACCTATCGGAGATGCTCAGCTTCTTAATCACAGATCCATCGAATTCAATCGCCTTATAGGTTGCTCCATCGGATCCGAGGGCGCCGATTATGTTGAGGATTATGTCTTTTCCCATGATCCAGCTTGGAGGCTCATCCATAATCGTTATCTTGATCGTCTCAGGAACCTTAAACCAAAGCTTTCCAGATAAGAATACGGACGCCATCTCTGTTGAGCCGATTCCAGTTGAGAATGCTCCCAGAGCGCCATAGGTGCATGTATGCGAATCCGCTCCTAGAATTATGTATCCAGGTTTAACGTATCCATCCTCTACCATTATTTGATGACAGATCCCTGATCCAACATCATATAATTTGATTCCATGCTTCCTCGCAAAGTCTCTCATGAGTTTATGGAGATTTGAGGTTCCGATGGACGTGCTTGGAGAGACGTGATCTATTATGAAGATTATCCTCGATGGATTCCAAACCCTTTCACCGCCCATCTCCATAAACGCCTTTATTGCGAGGGGAGCTGTCCCATCATGGGCCATTGCATAATCTATTGGAGCGACTACCAGATCTCCGGCTGAAACATCTTTTCCGGAGAGCTTGCCCAGAATCTTCTCGACGATGGTCTTTCCCATTCAATTCCTCACCTAGACTTCGAATCCAGCTCTCCTAGCAAACATCCTGAATTCTTCCTCGCCCATCGGATACCTCCTATCCCTGGTCGAGAACTCGTAGTTTATCATCTCGACTAGGTTGAGGATCCTTGGATCATCATCGCTTATCTTCCTACCCAGCACCTGCTCAAGCTTAAGCTTAATCCCATGTCTTCCAGACCTCTTCCCGATGACTATTGATCTCCTCTGTCCCACGAGCTCAGGTGGAAACGGCTCATAGGTTAAGGGGAGCATAGAGATTCCATGTAGATGTATTCCGGATTCATGGGCGAAGACGGAGTCACCGACGATGGCCTTATTCACGGGTAGATGATATCCGAGCGATGAAGCGATGTAAACAGCGAGTTCTCGAAGAGGCTTGAGATTCCATTTCCTAACATTATAATGTAGGTAGCAGTTCATGATTATCTTCTCGGTCTCAGCGTTTCCAGCTCTATCGCCTAAGCCTAGGAATGTGGTGCTCACATAAACTCTATCATAGAGTCCTGAGGCCGCTCTTATCGTTGCCATGGTGTTCTCGACGGCGTTTCCAAGGTCATCATGAGCATGAATCTCGATGTATGGGATCTTCGTCTCTCTTCTGATATATCTAACTTTGGCCGGAATTCCATTCGGAAGAGAAGCAAGAGGATCTGAGAGACCGCATCCAACCGTGTCGCAGATCCTATATACTTCGGCTCCGGCCTCAGCCACCGCATTTATGAATAGTTTTTCAAACTCCCAATCTGCCCTTGTGCTATCTTCTCCATGGACGAAGACTTTTAAGCCGTGTTCAACGGCATAGGTTACGGCGTCAACCACCCTCTCAACAAAGTCTTTTAGCTTTAGATTCGGCCACTTGGATGAATGGATGTATGAGACTGGATGTGAGATTCCAACCTGTTTAAAGTCCATTTGGATCGCTTGATCTAAATCCTTCTTATTCGCTCTACACCATGCGGCGAGTATATCGCCTAATCCATGATCCTTCATGAGCTTCACCGCTTCCTTATCAGACTTCGCGTAGATCATCACCTCAAGCCTCTCAACCCCAATCTCTCTTAGCATTAAGGCTATCTTGAGATACTCCTCAGGCCTTGGAGTCAAGAGTCCAGCCATCTGTAATCCTTCTCTGAGTGTGCAGTCGTCGATCACGACATCCACGTTTAGGGGCATAGGATTATATACGAACTTCTTCAGTCTCTCCCAACGCTCTTCGTCGAACTGCCCATATGAGGCTAAGTCTTTGACCCTGCTTAGGAACTCCTCCCTCTTCTTCTCTAATGCCTCGAAGTCGTAGACCGACATCTTTGCTCACAGTTCTTAGCCCTGCTTATTAATCTTTCAACAGATCTCGAAAGCGATGATATCATATTACGAAATTTTTCTCGGAATTCAGCAGGTTAAGTGAAGGGCTAAGGCGGCTCTTCTACCAGCGTCGACCAGCTCATTATAGGTTCTACAGGCTTCTTTCGTGGGCTTTGCGATGACTTCAACACCCTTCTTCTTAAAGTATTCAATCACCTCGTCTAAGACCTTCATCATCCCATAGTAGCCAGTCCCTATAATCAGGCAATCTATATCGGCTTCTAGAACCTCCTTTAAGTCATCGAGTCTGAGTTCATGGCCTCTGAGCCTTCTCCAAGATTCGAGCACCCTGTCTGGGAGAATTATTAGATCTTCATGGTGGGTTTTTCCATCGATCCTTATCCTCCCAAACTCATAGGATTCCACCTTCAAGACCATAATGATATGATTAATTCGCCTTGCTTATGAGATTTTAACCTAATATCTAAGCATGGAGAATTCAAGGGGGATGTCTGACGCGGAACATCATGAATATAGGTGCATGAATTGCGGCGCGATTTTAAAAGCCACCCCGGAAACGATAGTCGCCATATGCGAATACTGTGGAGCTCCAAATGTAATCAGTGGAATCTTAAGCGAGGAGGATCTCTATCTAGTTCCAAGTGTTGGGAAGGGAAAGGTGTTAGACGAGTTTTGGAGGAGGGTGAACACGGATATAGATCTGAAGTCTATAGCTTCAAAGATTAGACCGGTTTCGATAGATGGATCATATATTCCATTCTGGCTTAGTAGGGTTAAGCTGGATGGTGAGATAATCTACAGGAAGAGGGAGTATGATGGCAAACACGTAAGGGTGAAGAGAGTTAAGAAGAGTTTCAGTAGAGCGATCTGGGTCGATATAGTCGCGAGGAGACAAGTCAAGCATCTAGGATTAAGAGAATTAGTTAAGAGATACTTAGATGAGAATCCTGAATCGATTAAGCTATCGGAGATGCCCATCGATAGATGGAGAGAGATAAAGCTTCCAATCCTGAATCTCGAATTCGATAGAGCTGAGGCAGAGGCATCAATAAGAGACCACTCAATAGATTTGGTTAGAAGGGAATGGGAAGGAAAGGTGAGCGATATAATATTCTTCTCAGCTGAAGTGAAATCGATGACTAAGCCGAATCTAATATTCCTCCCCTTATGGACTATAAGCTATAGATATGGTGGAGGATTATATTTTGCTCAACACGATGGTTGGAGCGGCAGACCCCTAGTCTTCGCCGAACCTATCAGAGCCTTTAGGAGAATAATCTATACTCTTGGAATGGTCTTTTCAACGATCCTCGGAGGCCTCTCTGGATACGTCTTTCTACACGAGGCAACAAGCTTAGGGATATTCATCCTACTTGCCTCACTATCCCTCGGATACTTCTTCGGAAAGAGGTTTGTCTCAGATGTGAGGGTTGAGAGAGAATGAAGGTAACCTGCCCTGGATGCGGAGCATCATTCGAAGTCCCTGAAACAGTTAAGACAATTACATGCCCATATTGTGGACTAGTCTTCGGGGAGAAGGTTCAGGGAGACCACTACTATTTCCCGGCGATAAGGGAAGAGCCGTATAGAATCTTACTGGGATTCTTAAAGAGACAATTTGGAATACCGATAGACATCGAACTTAACTCATCGCTCTTGGATCAGAAGCTATACTATGTCCCAGTCTACTTCTACTATATGAGCGGTAAAGCAATTGGAATATGCGGCAGAAGAGAGACGGTGGCATACGTCTGTCATCATGGAGGTGTCGTCGCCTCAACCGATTTCGAAGAGCTTTTAGCAGATTATCCGTTTCCAATTAGAGGTAAGAGGTTCTTCAAAAAAGAGTTAGAGGAATTTGAAGGATATCATGAACCGGAGTTTGGCGAGGATCGTTCAAGAGAACTTGCCGAAGAGATGCTTAAACGGAAACTCGTGAATGAACTTCATAAACAATGTGAGGATCTCGATCGAGTAATATTCGAAGATCTTAGGCTCGATTATAGAGGTTTAGTCCACTACCCGATTTATCACCTAAAATACTCATATAAAGGTGAAAGCTATGAAGCATACCTCGATGGATCTGACGGTAAGGTGATTCTTGCCGAGCATCCCTTGAAACTAGAAACTAGAATCGTTGAGATCTCGACGGCCATAGGGATCATTTCAGCAGCGTTAGTCATTGGATCAATTCTTTCATCGATGATTCACACAATAATTCCGATATTAACGTCAATTATCCCCGCGATAGCATCATCGTTTCCATTGCTAAAGAGGGGAGTTGAACTCAGAGTAACGGCTTCGGAGCTCAGAGTCTTAACTGAAGAACAGTCAAAATCTCCGATAAAGATTTTAACAAAATTAATCTAATGAAATCTTAAAACATTATGGCAAACGATGGAATCTGAGCTGAGGAGAAAATCATGTTGAGAATAGGAGAGGTTTGTTGATTTCCAGAGTGGATGGTTGAATATGCTTGCATCGAGTTATGACGTCCCTTGGCGAAAGGCGGACGTGCTTAAAGACCGTATTTTTAGTGCTGAAAGTCTCTGAAGTATTCAAAAATAAACTTATTTAGAATCGAATCCAACATTTTTCACATGCTAGGTAGTTATGGAGAAGGGATGCTGGCATGTATAGCTATCTCAATAGCCATAGCATTGATAGCATACGGTCTAGGGTTGACCCCATTCGATCCATGGAATATTCCAGCGTGGCTATTTGGACTTCCTGGCGTATACACGATTGTATATGCCTTAACTAAGAGTCGGGAATCAGCCTATCATCTCATTTGGGGCGCGATAATGCTCGCAATAACGATCGTGTCCATGACCTATAACGTATTAAACCCCATGGTGATCTTAGGCTCACTTATATTAGTGATCGTGATCATAGGTTTGCTTGGATACCGGAGGGAAAGGAAGAGTTGAGTGGAAAAAATTATCTTGGGAAGGTCAAGCGGGAGAGAGGATTACTTGAAAAGATCATGAGCTATATTCCCGGATATAGAGGATATAAGGAGAAGGAGCTTAGAAGGGAAAGCGATAGACTCGTCAGAATGGAAGCTGTAAACAGGCTTAAGGCCGCGAAAGACTCTCTTAGAAGCAGTTTGGCTAGTCCATTGGTAACTCAAAAGATTTCGGGAGAGGATTCTTATAAACTCGATACTCTCATCTACAGACTTGACAGGGTCACTCAGAGGATAGATAGAGCTGTAGCCGGATATGCTGGAATATTTGATGCCATTAAGGTCAGGGAAGATAAGCTAAACGAGATCTTGGAACACGATCTCAAACTTATTGAAAGTGCCGACGAAATTAAGGAAGATGTCGAGAAGATGGTGAACCTTGAGCCGGGAACGGATGATTGGAGGAAAGCTTTAGAGGAGCTCGTTACAAAGGTGGGAGAGCTCGATAATCTCGTGGATAGAAGAGTTAACATCCTGAGAGGGTTAAGCGTATGATCGTCATAGAGCATCAATGGAAGTTGGAAGAGGAGTTATAAGGAAGGATGGAGGTGTAGAGTGGATGCCGAAGGTAATTGAGTGGGTTGGTGTAAGGGAGGGGGACATAGTTTGGAGATATCCTGTCGAAGAGATAGCTTGGGGAGACAATCTAATAGTCCATGAATATGAGGCAGCGGTCTTCTTCAGGGATGGTAAGGCTTATGATGTCTTCAGAGCTGGAAGACATGTCTTAACTACCGCTAACCTACCTCTATTGACAAAGGTGTTATCGAAGATAGCGGGATTCGATAAAGTTCCATTCAGGGCAACGATAATATTCGTGAGCTTGAAGCAATTTCAAGGAAAGTTTGGAGCACAGGGCCAGACGAAAGAGCTTGCTCCGCTGAAATTCTTTGGAAGCTTCTGGTTTAGGGTTGAGGATCCAAACCTATTCGTCAATGAAGTCGTTGGAGGTCAAGGAATATTCACCACGGAAAAACTCCAAGACTTCCTAAGAGGATACTTTAATGAGAGATTGATCGATACCCTAAGCCAATACTCGCTCAGAGATGTCTACGGTAAATTGGATGAGACGAGTTTCATGGCTAAGAATGCCCTCTATGAAGCATTTAAGCGAATAGGATTGGAGCTAATAGACGTGAAATTCGAAGGAATAGACACGACGAAAGAATGGAGAGACAGATTATTCTATATTCAAACAGGAGTGAGCGCATCTGAGGTCCTGAGAATGCAGACCGTTGAGAAGGCCGCTGAAAGCTTGTCAAAGAGCCCCGGAGCAGCCGTTGGAGCCGGAATAGCGGTCATTCCACCGCTCTTCTATCCGCCGACGACCTCGGCTCAACAGTCACGGCCCATGATAACTTGCCCTAAATGTGGTTTCCAGAACCCAGCTGGAGCCAAGTTCTGTCAAAATTGTGGGTCGCCGCTTCAACAACAGCCTCAAGGAATTAAATGCCCTAAATGTGGAACCGTCAATCCGCCTGGAGCAAAGTTCTGCATGAACTGTGGAACAAAACTCGTTTAATGTGAAGCGCGAGGCCAGATGATCCCGGTAAGCGCTGCTCTCGTTTTGGGAGCA
>JAGGRY010000004.1 GCA_021159365.1 Nitrososphaerota archaeon
TCTACATAAGGAATATTGGGAAGACCGATGTTGAGATAAATAAAATCGATCTCCGCGCCGAGGGAGAATCCACTTGGGATCATGTCTCCTTCACGAATCTGAGGATAATACGGGATACAGTGGAGAAGGTGGAGGTAGCTTCAAGCCACTGCAATCCAAGCTCCGGGAAAGCCGTCAAACTCATAATACATTATACTGCTGAGAGGATCGCCGACAATCCAAGTAAATATCTCAGATTACCGCATCTCGTAGCTCCAGTAACTCTCAGTCTAAGTGGATATACCATTAGTGAATGGTGTCCCATCGGCACGGTTCCGAGACTGCTCTATTTCTCAAGCGGTAAAGAGGATTGGGATCTCGATGGAAGAAACGGATTCATATTGTTCACGGGAATGTTGTCCTTTAACGCCAAAGCTAATAGCGGAGATCTCACATTAAGGCTGAGCGATGGCTCCACGTTAACCATAGACTTTGATAAACAAACCTTCATCTACATGAAGTTCGATCACGATAGCCGCAAATATCCCACAGACGGATCGGTTTCGGTGTCGAAGTCGGGAAAAACCGTTACGATAAGGAAGATTCATATCAAGTACATATCAATCCAAAAATCTGGCGAGTCTGAACAAATATTCCACGACGCCACGATAGAGTCTCTGGACGCCACATTAAGAGATTGGGGATCAACAGATTTGAACTTCAACTTCGAATTCCATGGAGAATGGCTTGATGTAAATCAGCCATCTGACAGCAATCTGCCGAGCGGTGAAACTGGTTCATGGCATCTCTACATCGTCTACGAGAAAGGTACGGACAAAGACATAGACTTCAACATGGCCTTCTCCTCAGGCGGAGTTACACTTGATTTTGAGATACAGCATGGTAGGGGGTTGCTAATAGGATGCGTCTAGCTAGATCGCGTAAACGTTCAGCAGTCTCAACGGTTTTAGGCGCCGTGATCCTAGTTGCAATAGTCTTCACGGTCCTCATCCCCCTCCTATTCTTCATCCAGAACACGTCCCTCCTATACTTTCTCCAAGTATCGGAGAGAAATAGAAGAGAACTCGAGAGAATTCAAGAAAATCTAGAAGTTCACGCGACGGTTTTCACCGGGAATATGAAACCGTATCTGCTCGTCGTTAATAGAGGAGTCTTAGCCGCTAACATAACAAGAATCTACATGGCCGATAGCAACGATCAATTATTCGTGCAGGACACTACCTACGCGGTTCCACCCGTGTCTCCGATAAAGTCCTTCCCCCTCTCATTCTTCCCAAGCCTAGAATACCACAAGTCCTACGTCTTCCAGGTCGCGACCGAGCGGGGTAGAAGCTATTCGGCTGCTGAAAAGCCTCTCAGCCTCTCGAACCCGCCATACACTCTCCAAGTGATGGTAATGAACATGAAGTATGATCACATATATGAGATAAATGTTGAGACCAGTGAGATGACCGTGGGAAGCTCGACGATAAAACTTGGATGCATAGCCAGAGTGAATTCATGTGATGAATCATCTTCTCTAAACTATTATGCCTCGATCTGGAACGAGAACCAGACCTTCTTCTTCAAACTCTTACCCGGGAACTATAGTGTAACGGTTAGAGAATTGGAATGGAATGGTGCAACATGGGAGGAAGTCAACGAATACGGTCCCAGAAGCATACTGATACTCGATAACGCGGTAATGGTCTTCAGACTACCATATAATGCACCATTATCGATAAGCGATATACAAAGCGCGTTCACGATCTCGATAGATGCGCCGTCATCAGTCTTCACAAAGATGGAAGGCGACAGCTATAAGACGGTAACCGTGAACATAGGAGTAAACATAGGACTCGTAGCAGTGGCAAACGAATCCCTGAGAGACCTGAAAATAAAGTTAGAAGAGGTCGGAAAATTCAATCTCGACCCCGATAACCCTTATGATATATACCCATGTGGCGATGATGAATGTAATTACGGTGTGATCGAACTCGAGAGGCTGAGACCTGGAGAAAACATGACCCTGAACTTCAGATTGGAGCTGAACCCAACCGATGATCTGGGAGGAGGATACATAATCTTACGAGCAAGTCTAGAGGAAGCGAAAGGAGAAATGACCGGAGAGACATACGGGCCGGTATATTCCGACGACGTTACCATCTCGTTATGTAAATTCACCGAAATGACATACATAAAGTGCTTCTATTTCAGATTGATGTTTCCTCCTGTTGAATGGGGCGATCCTAATTGTAAGAGTGCTTGCGAAGCGGCAGGAACGGAATGTAATTGGACAGGAGGCGACGAAACTGGCGTATGTATATGTTCAACTGATATGTTCCCTCGATGCAGTATCCCGTAAGCGAGAGGTTCTCGAACGAAGTATGAGTTAGCTAACGGCCTCTATAGGTTTATGAGTTGGTTGGGTTAGCTTTCGTGGGATCGCCGATGCCTAAGGTGAAGTTCGAGAAGATCTCTCCAGCGGACTTCTTCTACAGAAACAGAGACATAGCCGGATTCAGTAATCCATCAAGATCACTATACATGAGCATAAGAGAGATGGTGGAGAACTCGTTAGATGCGGCTGAGATCGGTAAGATTCCCCCATCGATCATCGTGGAGCTCAGAGAGATTGAGAGAGTTAAAGGCGATGTCTGCATCTATAGGTTAAAGGTTGAGGATAATGGAATCGGGGTCAGCGCCGAGCATATCCCAAAAGCTTTCGCAACGGTCTTCTATGGAAGCAAATATGGATATAAGCAGTATAGGGGGACGTTTGGCCTCGGCGGAACCATGGCCTTCCTATATGGTCAGATAACGACCAATAAGCCTGCGACCGTGATCTCCAGCACGGGAGGTGACAAGGTACACAAATTCGTCTTGATGATTGATATCATGAAGAATGAGCCGAGAATATTCGAGCATAAAGTTTTGAAGAATGAGAATGGATGGAAGGGGACATCGATAGAATTCTATCTCGAAGGAGACTACACAAATAGCAAAGCGAAGATAATAGACTACTTCAAGCACACGGCCATAGCGAATCCACATGCCTCGATAATGTTCATAGATCCTAGGGGAAGACTATACTATTATCCAAGAGCCACGAAGAAGGTTCCTGAACCTCCAGTCGAATCCCTTCCCCATCCAGTCGGCGTGGACGTCGAGACCATGTCTAGATTATTGGCGACGAGTAAAGAGAGAACGATGCTCTCATTCATGGTGAACAGCTTTCAGAGGGTTGGAGAGAAATCCGCGAAAGAAGTATTAAAGCTGGCGGGGATCCCTGGAAATAAGAATCCGAAGAAGCTCAAGCACGATGAAGTCACAGCTCTCGTCAATGCGATCAAGAAATACGGCAAGTTCAGGGCTCCCGACCCATCGAGTATAAGCCCTATAGGAGAGGATCTACTGGAAGTCGGTATAAGGAATATGCTGAACCCAGAGTTCCTCCATGTGGTCCAGAGACCGCCATCATCATACTCAGGATTCCCATTCATGGTCGAGGTTGGATTGGCCTATGGTGGAGACATTCCTCCAAGCGAGACGATAAAGCTCTACAGATTTGCGAACAAGATCCCACTACTCTATGACGAGCGAGCTGACGTTGTCTGGAAGGTTGTGAATGAAAGGATCGATTGGTCCACCTACAAGGTTCCGAGAACAGCTCCCCTAGCGATCATCACCCACATATGCTCTCCAAAGATACCATACAAGACCGTTGGAAAGGAGGCAGTCGCGGATAGACCTGAGATCGAAAGAGAATTATTGGCTGCGATTAGAGAAGCTGCGAGAGCCTTGAAACTATATCTCAGTAAGATCGAGAAGCGGACCATGGCCGTGAAGAGGCTGAACGTCTATGCGCGATACCTCCCATTGATAGCAAAGTTTGCGGCAAATCTCGCCGATAGAAAGAAGCCTCCCAAGATAGATAAGCTTCTAGAGCCTCTTGGAATAGATAAGGACCTCGTCGAGAAAGCTAGAAAAGAGATGTTAAAAGAGCTGGAGATCGAGTAACCGGGTTTAACTTTTATTTAGTTGACATCTCCTAAATTCCATAAATGAAGGTGGCTCTCTCCTATAGCGGAGGCCTGGACACAACGGTCGCGATAAGCTGGCTTCGAGAAAAATATGATGCCGAAGTGATAACCGTAACTGTTGATGTAGGCCAAGAAGATGATTTCGAGGAGATAAGGGACAGGGCGTTGAAGGCAGGCGCGTCAAAACACATACTCATAGACTCGAAGAAGAGATTTGCGGAGGAATTTATCTCAAGGTGCATCAAGGCGAATGGACTCTATGAGGACGCATATCCTCTCTCAACAGCGCTCGCAAGGCCATTAATAGCAGAGGAAGTCGTGAAGATCGCTTTAAGGGAAGGGGTTGATGCCATCGCCCATGGCTGCACAGGGAAGGGAAACGATCAAATTAGATTCGATGTAACATTTCAGACCTTGGCGCCGGATCTCAAGATAATCGCCCCCGTTAGGGAATGGAATATGAGCAGGGATCAGGAGCTGGAATACGCTTTGAGGAAAAAATTACCGATAAAAATCAAGGAGAGCAAATACAGCATAGATGAAAACCTCTGGGGAAGGAGCATAGAGGCCGGCGAACTTGAAGATCCATGGGTTGAACCACCCGAAGATGCATTCAAGTATGTGGTGCCTGTTGATAAGGCTCCAGATAAACCAGAGGAATTGGTGATAGGATTTAGAAGCGGAGTCCCGGTCACACTTAATGGGGAAGAGATGGATCTACTCACACTTATCCAAAAGCTCAACATATTAGGTGGAAGACATGGATTTGGGATAATAGATCACATCGAAGACAGAGTTGTCGGGCTTAAGTCAAGAGAAGTTTACGAAGCCCCAGCCGCCCTACTCCTAATAATGGCCCACAAAGATCTTGAGAAAATGGTTCTCAGCAGGAGATTACTCGACTTCAAGGGAATCATCGAGAGACGTTGGGCAGAACTCGTATATGCTGGGCTATGGTTCGATCCATTGATGGATGCATTAAACTCATTTATAGACAAGACTCAGGAAGTCGTGAACGGAGAGGTTAGAATAAAGCTATACAAGGGGTCGGCGAGAATCATAGGCAGAAGAGCGGAGAAGCCGCTCTATGAACCTGAACTGATAACCTACACATCTAAAAGCGCCTTCGATCAAAGAGCTGGAGAAGGATTCACAAAGCTTTGGGGACTTGAAACAAAACTTTGGCATATGAGGAGAAGATCAGAGAATCAGTAAACGATTTGAAACGACAACTTCCCTGATTCAATGAGATATTTTCTTCGATAATTCGATAAGGGCTGATGCGATAATCTCTGATGCCTTAAGAAGATCTCTAATATTCATGAACTCTAATCTTGTGTGCGCCAGCCTCGAATCCCCAGGCCCAAAGGCAGCTATACTCTTAGTTATTTTCGCCAGCAAGTTCATATCGCTTGTCCCAGTCTTCTTAACTATTCTAGGTTTAACTTGATTCTTTAGACATCCTCGGATCATCATCCTAACGATCAAGGAGTTTATGCTCACCTCAATCGGAGGAGTCGAATCAATTATGTTTAGCTCGATACCATACTTCTCAGATAGGGCTTTAAGCTCCGCGATGATTTCATCAGGTTTATGAGGTTTGGGGAATCTCACGTTTAAGTGGGCGCTGGCCTCCTCTGGTAGATTTCCAGGCCAATCTCCGGCTCTTAAAACGGTTATCGCCGAAGTAATCTCATCATAGCTTGAGCCATGATACTTCTCTTTAACATCCATCAAAAACTTTAGAATTCTATCGAGGGCAGAGTCTCCTATATATGGTGCAGAGCTATGGCCTCCTCTAGCCTTGACAGAAACTCGGCAGCTCACGCTACCTCTATAGGCGATGGCTATTCCCAGATTAGTAGGCTCCCCAATTAAGATATGGTCTGCTTTAAACCCATTATTGATTAAATGCCTCGCTCCAAGTCCATCAACCTCTTCCCGAACCAATCCAGCGACATAAATCTTTAAACCATTCACATTCTTCATGGCGAGGGCTCCAGCTAAGATGTACGATAACAACGGGCCTTTCGCATCTACCGCCCCCCTTCCATAAACTCTTTCCCCATCAAAGTACGCCTTAAGCTCTCCTGGAACAGTATCTATATGACTTGCGAGAAGTATAGGCACTCCCTCACCATAAGATGCGATGAAGTTTCCAGCCTCATCGACATATTTCTCCTCATATCCGAATTCTTCAACGATCTCACTTAATATGTCATGTAATCTGTTTTCTCGACCTGATGGGGTATAGGTCTTAACCAGTCTCAGAAGGAGCTCAGCTATATCATCGATGTCCGCAAACATCTCAAATACTCGACCCTAATCTACTAAATCAACCTTTAGTCGAGATTATTAGTCACATGGACTTAGAGCCAAGTCTACTATAACTAATATCTGGGAAACCTTTCTTCAGTAGTTCATACGTCTAAAGGTTAAGATCTTACAGACTTGCTTAAGAGGGCTTTCGTGTTCTCCGCCGCTCTCTCCATTTCGATGAAGATGAGACCTAGATTCGGCTTTTCCGAGGTTAACGTGATTAAGATAACGTCTTTCTCAATAGGTATGGATACTATTTTCCCCTTACTCCCCTCGATAAGAGTCCTGAGAGTCTCCCCCTTATTCAAATTCTCACAAAGTCTCTTGGCGATACTGTTAATGGTAGCGCTTAAGGCAGCGACCATCCTTTCATCCATTCCGGAAGGGAGCATTGATGTGATCATCAATCCATCTGATCTAGCGAATGCACATCCAATAATATCTCCTCCAAGAGTTTCTGAGAGATCTTTCAATATTTTTTCTAAGCCTGTCCTAAGGCTCATGTTAATTATATTCCATGAGGGGTTTAAAAGTCTTTTTCTAGAAACTTGAACTAAGCTCTACCTTCAATCTCTCGGAATGTTTCATGGAGAGCTTCTTCAAGAGACTTTACATCACTCATACTTATCAGATATGGTGGGAGAAATCTCAAGACGTTTAATCCGGCTCTTAATGCGAGCACGTATTTTGACTGAAGGATTCTCAACGCTTTAGTGGGATTAAATCTCAATTCAAGCCCGATCATTAACCCTAATCCTTTAACTCTTCTCACAAGTCTCGGATACTCTTCGACAATCTTCTCAAGCATATCCTTAATGGTTTCACCCATCTTCTTAGCTTTCTCAACAACTGCTTCCTTCATTAATGTCTCAATTCCTCCCTTCATGGCCGCCAATGCCATCGGATTTCCTCCAAAAGTCGATCCATGCGCTCCTATGCCGAGCTTTGCCCCGATCTCCTCTGAGAATGATACCACGCTTAATGGGAATCCTCCGCCAATACATTTACCGGCGACCATGATATCTGGCTGAGTTTCTGCTCTCATATGTGCCCAAAGTATTCCCGTTCTCCCAAAACCCGATTGGATCTCATCGATGATCATTAAGGCTCCGACCCTATCGCATGAATCTCTAATGGATCTGAGGAACTCTTTCGAGGCGACCGCCAATCCACCTTCTCCTTGAACAGGTTCGACGATTATCGCCGCAACATCCTCATCGATCTTCTTCTCAAGAACATCAACTCTATTATATGGGAGGAAATCCACGTTCCACGGGAATGGATCGTATCCTGCCCTATATCTCGGATTCCACGTGACTGCCAGAGCGCCCATACTTCTTCCATGAAATGCGTTTATGAATGAGATGAACTTCTTTTTTCCAGTCACTCTTCTAGCGGTCTTTAAAGCGAGTTCGATTCCTTCAGCTCCACCATTGAGCATGTAGAAGTATGTGTGATTCTTTGGGAGAATTTTCTCCAAGAGCTTTATAGATTCCTCCATTATCTCGGTGTCGAAAGTTGGAGATGCTATCATGATTCTCTCAAGCTGCTCTTTGATAGATTTAATCACGTAAGGGTTTCTATGGCCTAGAAATCCGACTCCATGAGCTGTGTGGCAATCCAAGTATTTCCTTCCCTCAGAATCCCAAACGTATTGTCCCTCACCCTTAACGAGTTTTAGGCCTCTGGGAGCATAGAATCTCATCAACTTCAACATGTTCTTCCTCTCCAGCTTTGAGGAGATCCTTTGTTTTGATCCTAAAAATGTTTACCTCTTATAATATTGTATCGTCGATTCTATTATCTTTCTTGAGAGATCATATCCAGTAACCCTTACCACGTTCTTATATTGTGGAATCCCATTAAGCTCTAGGACTAGATTTTGATCTCCCTTTTCAACTAAATCGACTCCCAAAACTCCGCCGCCCATCACTTCTCCAGCTCTCTTAACAAGTTCCACCTGCTCAGGGGTTAAATCAGCCTTAACAGCTCTTCCACCCAAGGCCGTATTGGTCTTCCATCTAGAGCTAACCCTGTAAATTGCGACGGGTACATCACCCCAAATATAGTAAGCTCTAATATCTCTCCCAGGCTTCTCAACATACTCTTGAAGATAGTGAATCTTGAAATGCGGGCTTTGCATATTCTCTCTAAGTTCTAGAATCTCTTCAAGGCTCTCTTGATCGAGGGCTCTACAAATCATTCTACCCCAGCTACCATAGATCGGCTTCACCACAAGCGGGTAACCCAGCTCTTCCGCCGCCTTTAAAGCCGCCTCCTTGCTCATCGCGATGGCGGTTCTTGGAATAGGGATTCTCGATGCTTCGAGCTTAGCGGATGTGTAGAGTTTGTCTTCGCATCCAAAGATGACTTCATAGCTGTTTATAACGGGTATTCCGAGCTCCTCGAATATTATCGTTGATGCCAGAGCTCTATAGAAGCTCACGCATCTTTGGAAGGCTAAGTCTAAGTCTTTGAGAATCCTCTCCTTAACTATCCAGAGCGGGTTCTTTGTAACTTGAATTAATCTAACCTCGTGGCCCAGCTCCTCAGCCGCTCTTTTCAGATCTTTCTCCTCCCACCTTATAAAGTCGTAGAGTAACCCTATTCTCAGAGCCTATCCCACCCAGTTAGCCCAGCTCTCAAAGAACCACTTTATGGAGACTTATATGCCTTTATCAGCCATCACTTCAATACTCGGACTCGTGGAAATATCTTTATCTCTACGTATTACCTTTGAATAAAATAGACTCGGAGAAGATTTGGAGGGATTTCAGCTGACCACTACGGTCGAGAGTGTGCTCGGTCAGAGTTTTTCCGAGGTCTGGATCGTCGGAGAGCTAGGTGAGGATATGGTAGAGGCGCTAAAAAGGATCGTGAGGAATAGGATGTTTGGAGGAGTTAAGAGGCTTAAACTCATATTTTACTTGAGCAACCCAGAAGACCTTAATTATCTCAATCTGCTCAGACCTGTGTTACTCGAGAATGTTTCTATGAGCATAGTTGTTGAGGAGAGGCCTGTCAAGAGCCTGCTCGATGATGCCAGGCTCATTAAGGACGAAGTTAACGTGATTATAGGAAAGATGGTTTCAGCAGAATTAGTGAAGGCGATAGAATTGTCTAGAGATAGGCTTAAGGTGGTGGAAATTCATGACTAATGAGAGATTTGAGATAATATTGACGACCGATAGAACCATGATGAGCGATCACCACGGTAAGGAGTTCATAGGATTCATGACTACAGGTCCGCCGATAGGGATGCCTGAGTTCCTCTGGATGTGGATAGCTGCTCCGAAGATGAAGACCGATAGGCTTGGAAGGCCTTGGCAAGCACCATATGCCATGAGGAAGCTCGAAGCCCTCCTCCAAGACCATGGATACAATGCGGCCATAATAGATCCGGATCATCTACACAAACATCTAGACCACGCGAGGATACTGATGTTAAGTCATCATGATTACTTCGCGCTATGCCCGCCGAGTTCTGAGTGGTGGCTAGTAACGAAACAAGAACCCGTGAACGCTAGGAGCTTTAGGAGGCTTATGGAGAAACCTGAGATTAGGCGGGCGAAGAAGAATGGGTTGAAGATAATCGTTGGAGGCCCCGCTGGATGGCAATGGCTCTATAGGGTTAATCTTTGGGAGAAGTGGGGCGTTGACACGGTAGTCGATGGGGAGGGTGAGCGAATAGTCCTAGACTTAGTCGAGAAAGTTTACTCCGGAGAACCATTGCCGAGATACGTCTTCGTCGGCCCAAACGATGTCCCGATGATCGAGGAGATTCCGAGGATCAAGCACGCCAGCGTAAACGGCTTAATCGAGATCATGAGAGGATGTCCAAGGCACTGTAAGTTCTGCTCGGTTACCCTCAGACCTCTAAGATATATTCCATTAGACATGATCGAAGATGAGATTCTGGTCAACGTCAAGGAAGGTGTTAAGGGAGGGATCCTGCACTCAGAGGACGTCCTGCTCTACGGGGCTAGAGGTCTAAGATTGAATCCAGACGCCTTGATAAAGCTCCACAAGCTCGCCAGAAAACACTTGAAGACAATCGCCTGGGCCCACGCGAGCCTGGCGGCGATAAAAAACGCCGAGGAGGAGTATGGATTGATCTCGAAGCTCAGGGAGATAATCTGTGAAGACGGCGTTCAGGATTATTGGGGGGTTGAAGTTGGAGTAGAGACGGGATCCGTTAAGCTGGCGAAGAAGATAATGCCAGCTAAGGCCGCGCCATATCCGGCCGAGAAGTGGCCTGACGTGGTTGAGGACGCGTTCGCGATCATGCATGAAAATAATCTGATTCCAGCCGCGACCCTGATCCTAGGATTGCCTGAGGAGAAACCCGATGACGTCCTTAGGACTGCTGAGCTACTCGATAGGCTTAAGCCCTATAGAAGTTTGATAGTTCCGATGTTCTTCGTCCCGATGGGAGCCTTGAAGGATAAGGATTGGTTCACGACGTTCAAGGTCTCGGATGAGCATATCGAAGTGATGAGAAGATGTCTATGGCACTCGGTCAAATGGGGCGAGGAGATAATGAATAGATTCTACCTCAGGGGGCCGAGCAAATTCCCGGTCAAGCTTATGTTAAAGCTGTTCTTAAGATATGTGAGATGGAAGGTCAGATCTTATGAGGAAAAAATGGGATGGAAACCATTAATCGCAGAGGCGCCTGTTATCAGATCCTAAAAGGCGTTATCGAATGCCGAATTACTCTCCCCAATCTTCCGAGATTTCCTCAGCTTCCTTAAGCTTCATGTTTCCATTTTCATCGACTTCGAGTTCAAGCTGTGCGCCGCATTCTTCATGCTCAAAAAGTTCTCCAGGCAACGCATCATCTGGAATTTCAATCTCTCCCCCGCAGACCGGACATGTTAAGGTTGGCATGTCAACACCTCGATCAAGTTATCGTTATCGTCGAGCATTTAAGCTTTAACAGCTTCATCCCAAAGGTCATGGGAGAATTCTGGTGCCTTTTCCATCTTCTAGGGCTGAGAGAGGATCCTCGATTAAGCCCGATGAGATTATCGCTGATCCCACGCCATTTCTCACAGCCTTAACGCATAGCATGACCTTCCTATTCATTCCAGCACCTATTTTCCCCTTAATCTCCTCAAACTCGTCGACATGTAGCTCGCGAACAATCTCTCCATTTAAGATCAATCCATCAACATCTGTTAAGATCAAGAGTTTCTCGGCTTTAGCGGTCATCGCGATTGCTGATGCTGCTTGATCCGCGTCAACGTTTAGAAGTTCGTTTTCAAATCCCATTGCTATCGGAGAGACTACCGCGAGATATCCAGAGTCTAAAATCTTCCCTAAAAGCTCCATATCAACCTCCTTTATCGAACCCGTATATCCTCCCTTAATGATCCTCTTCCTACCCCTTTCATCGATTATTATGAGCTTCTTTTTTCTGGCAGCCTTCAGTAATCCTCCGTCGGCGCCGCTGACTCCTATGGCCTTAACTCCTAATGCATGGAGCTTTGCGACGATCTCCTTGTTCAGCTTTCCAGCCATCACCATGACATATACGTCGAGTTCTTTTTCATCCGTGTATCTGCTCCTGATCCCGCTTGGAGACATTATGAACTTCGGCTCCAACCCCATCATCCGCTCATATCTAGATACTATATCTCCACCTCCATGAACGAAGACTATCTTCTTTCCGAGCTTGAAATGTTTGGCCAAACTCTCTAGGATCTTATTGAGATTCGCTTCAAGAGCTCTTCCACCAACCTTGACAACTATCATCAATTTCTCCTCCTATGCCGGCTTGAGTGGTGGAAAACTCAATCCTTCACGCTCGTCAAATCCCATCATCAGATTAAAGCTTTGAACTGCTTGACCGGCTGCGCCCTTAACCAAGTTATCTATGGCGGCCATAAACGCCGCTCTCCTAATTCTTTCTTCAACCGCGAATCCTACATCGCAGAAATTGCTTCCAATAACATATTTTGGATCGGGGTATCCGACTGGAGGTCCTCTAACGATTCTGATGAAGGGCTCACCTCTATAGGTGGAGATGAACGATCTCAAGATAATCTTTTCATCAACATTCTCTCTGAGCCATGTATGAGCTGTGGCCAAGGCCCCCCTAATAGCTCCAACCGCATGAGGAACTAAGGCGACCTTAACTTCTCTTCCAGCCAGCCTTGAAAGCTCTTGTTCAACCTCAGCCACATGTCTATGGCCTGAGGCCTCATAAGGTCTAATTACGTTGGCACGTTCTGGATGATGGGTTCCGGCTCTAGGCTTTCTCCCGGCCTCGCTACTCCCAACCTTCACGTCAACGGCTATATGGTCAAGATCAACTAAACAATCCTTGATCGCCGGAATTAGGGCGAGGATCGCGGCGGTGGAGTTGCATCCAGGTGAGGCCACGAGCTCCGCTTTCCTGATTTCTTCTCGGTGGAGTTCTGGAAGCCCGTAGACGGCTTTCTCTAGGAGATCCGGATGTGGATGCTCTATCCCATACCATCTCTTATAATCATCTGGATTCTTCAGCCTGTAATCTGGGCTTAGATCCACCACCTTAACTCCTGACTCAAGAATCTTCGGAACATAGTTTATCGAAGCTTTAGCCGGCAGGCTTAGAAAGATTAGGTCCGAGTCTAAAAACTTGTCCAGATCAACCTTCACGAATCTCATGAGCTTGTAATATCCGCGTAGATGTGGATGGACATGAGTTATGGGCTTGCCAGCATATTCTCTCGATGTTGCGGCGACTACTTCAGCCTTTGGATGGGTTGCTAAAATCCTCAGTAATTCTCCACCTGTATATCCGCTTGCACCTATAATCGCTACCTTGACGCTCATCTCCTAAGCACCAGCTTAATGTATTTGGCGAGCTTTTCCGCGACATCTATCTTAGTTGCTTCCATAAATCCCTTAAACTCTGGGACGCCATTCACCTCGTTGACCAGATATTTTTCACCGTCATGGAATAAGTCTATCGCCATAAATTCTCCGCCGATTACTTCAGCGGCCTTGACCGCGAGTTCTGACAGCTCTTCATCAAGCTTGACGGCTTTAGCTTTCCCACCTCTCGCGACATTGCTCCTCCAATCTCCTTTAACCGCGCTTCTCATGATTGCTCCGAGAGGTTCTCCTCCGAGAACTAGAACCCTATAATCGCGGTCTCCACCATTTATGTAGCGTTGAATTATGTGAGTCTTCACAGACTGGCTTAGAAGAAGTTCCCTATGTTCAACTATGCTTTGAAGGGTTTGATGATCCTTTACTAGGGTCACGAGTCTACCCCAAGAACCTATCGGAGGCTTATCTATCGCCGGATAACCTATTATTTTTCCAGCCTTCTCAGCGGCCTCAGATCCAAAAGCTATTATGCTTTTCGGGAAAGGTATCTTAGCTTGCCTAAACCTACTTAGAGTTAAGACCTTATCTCCCGCAAACATTATGGAGATCGAGCTGTTTATCGTCTTAGCTCCAACGGCCTCTCTAAGAGAAGCTGAATAAATCGCTCTAATCATGGAGATCGGTCTTACCAAGGCTACTGGAGCCGCATGATCGCTCCAAGAGAGTGGAGAATACTTTACATTCGTTAACTTGAGCTCGATCCCAAAATTCTTTAGCGCCCTTATTATGAACTTCTCCTCAAGCCTTGGAACATCGTAGAGCAGCTCGACCTCGGCGCCCATTCCTAAGACTCCTTCATAAAATCGAGTTTTCTCCTATAAAAATTTGACTAATGCCCTAAATTTCTAAAAAACATTAAAAAGGCATGACGTTGGACACGAAGCTTTAAAGGGGGTTCGCCTCAGACGTCAAGAGTTCTTCGAAGCTATGCGAGCCTAAAAGGAAGTAAGATTATTAAGGAGTCTTTGAGGAATTTTGATGAGAAGCAGATGCCTGTTAAGCGTAAGAGCCGTGGAAGGAGGAAGGGCGATAAGGGTAAGGAAGGACTTGTTCAATGCGACAATTGCGGAGCATTCGTCCCAAGAAGCAAGATCCAGAGAGTTACGAGGAGAGTTTCACTCGTGAGAGGAGATCTGGCGCGAGAGCTTAAGGAGAAGGGAGCTTATATCGCCGAGAATGTGGTCGTGAAGAACCTCTGCATAAGTTGCGCAATCCATTACGGTGTCCTCAAGGTGAGGGCTAGGAAGGAGAGAAAAGCGAAGCCCTTCATCTAACGAGGTTGCAATCCTATCAAAACCCGACGCCGATTTTTCACAATACCAGCCTCAGCGTATAATAGGAATCTCTTAGGCAAAAGGCTGTGAACGTCGTAGACGCTATTCATGGGTTTGGTTGGGGTAGCCTCCAATATCCTTATTTCTTCCTCGACGAAATTCAGTTTTAGAATGAAGGGACTGTATGCGCTCGCCGCCATATCCCTCACGATCTCCTTGCTCGCGGCATTCGGCTTAATCATGGTCCACTATAGATTAATGAGCGTAGATTCGGAGCTTTCAACAATCTCGTCGAAGATCTCGAAGCTTGAGGATAGGGTGATAAAGCTTGGAGAGAGTTTAAGTGAACTGACCTCTAATAGGTCGCAGCAAGTGATCGTGGTTAAAGAAAATATAACCGCTCCTGAACGGGTATATGAGCTTGTCAAGGACTCGGTGGTAATGATAAAGGCGGTAACGGTTGTCACAACTTTCTTCGGGAAATCATACCAGCATGTTGAAGGATCAGGATTCGTCTACGATGAAGAGGGACATATAGTCACGAACTACCACGTCGTCGAGGGAGCGGTTAAGATCGAAGTCTATTTTCCAGATAAAAGCATGTATGCGGCGAAGCTCGTTGGAGCGGACTCATATCTGGACATAGCGGTCTTGAAGATAGATGCTGGAGACAGAGTGCTGAAACCATTAACCCTTGGAAACTCCTCGGAACTTAAGGTAGGTCAACCGATAATAGCTGTCGGAAATCCATTCGGATTCAGGGGAACCTTGACGACAGGAGTAATAAGCCAGCTTGGAAGACTCCTCGAAACAGGCAGTAGTAGAAGGCCGATTCCAGATCTGATTCAAATAGATGCCGCCATAAATCCGGGGAATAGCGGCGGCCCCCTGCTTGACTATTCTGGAAAAGTTGTTGGAATAACGAATGCGATCTGGTCTAGGACAGGAGAATTCGCGGGGATAGGATTCGCGATCCCGTCAAACATCGTCTCAAAGGTTGTAAACTCTATCATAACTACTGGAAAATATGACCATCCATGGATAGGAATAAGCGGAATCGACGTAAACCCAGAAATAGCGGAGCTCATGAACCTCTCCAAGCCGGCTGGATTCCTAGTCATATACGTTACACCAGGAAGCCCCGCGGATAAAGCTGGAATAAGAGGAGGAACAAAAACCGTTAAACTGTCCAACGGATTGGAGATAAAGATAGGCGGTGATGTAATCGTCAGGATAAATGGAGTCAAGGTTCTAGGGCTTGGAGACATCCTAGCATATCTAGAAGAGAAGCTTAGGCCAGGGGACAAGACGGATCTAACAATAATCAGAGATGGAAGGGAGATGAAGGTGGAGATAGTGGTAGGAAAGCTCCCAATCTAAAAGAATATTTTATCTGCGAAAATCTAAGAATATTGAAAGAGATGTTCACCTCAAGAGACGTCGAGGTAAAGCTCCTGAGTTATGGTCCTAGGACTAAGCTCAAGATAGATGATAGAGATTTTCAAGTCGAGCCGGATCTCTTAATAGCTTTAGAAGGAATTGGAACATTTAGAGGAGTGACCCTCGAAGAGAGACTTCAGGACTTCTTGAGGGTTGGGAAAGATCCAGAAAAGATGGCGTTTAAGATGCATCAAGAATCTACAAGAAGGGGTCATGCATCATTAACCACGTCTTTAACACTTCAGCTTGAGGTCAATATATGCAGTAGGGTTGCCTCGATGCTCTTAGTCTCTCCACCATTCGCATCATATCTACAAGAGTCTCAAAGAAGGAAAAGACTTCAGCCAAATGACTTCATAATCCCTGAAAGAATAGCCTCGAATCAAGCACTTAGAAGAGAGTTTGAGAAAGCCGTGAAATCATCTTATGAGACTTATAGCTGGATAATCGAGAAAGGAGTTGAGCTTGAAGATGCTAGATATGTTCTCCCATTATCCTCGAAGACCTCTCTCTTCATCGCCTCAAATCTAGAATCGCTTATCGGATTCATTCTAAAATCGCATGAGAACCTAGCGGAATATTATCCTGAGGAGCTCGCGTTGATAGGTCGGTTGATCGAGGAGAAGGTTTCATCCATAGCACCTATGCTCTTAAAGGCGAGAATGGATTTCAAAGCGCCTCTTCCAACATACCCATATGCGAATCCATATAAGCCTAGAGATCCATTGATGGAGTCCATTATAGCTGATGCGAATTACCCGGATAAGCCCATGCTCTTAGACTTAAGCGTTCATCCAAGAGCCGTAAAATATGCCGAGAGCCTGTTAAGCGATCCATCCATGGCCGCGTCTCTAAATCTGTTCATCCACGCCCTATTCCTTGAACCATTATCGCTTGCGGCTTATCATCAATCAATAAGGCATAGAACAGTTCCAACAGCGGTTGAATCGATATACTCCGCCGCTGAAAGAGCCTTAAAGAATCCGAGAAGAAATCTGATAACTCCTCCGAAGATTAAATCTTCCGAGAGTATCATGAGAAGATTTTATGATACAATACATGCCATGCTCGAATCATACCAGAGATTCTTGGATGAAGGCGTAAGGCCGTCGGATGCGGTTTACCTTTTACCTCAAGCTCTCAAGGTTTACGTCGCGAGGATGTATAATGCATTCAATCTTCTCTGGCCTCAGGGATACGTCGCCACAAGAACATGTAGCTATGCTCAATGGGAGGAGAGAGAGGTGGCGTATGAGATCTGGAGGAGAATTAGAGAGAAGTATCCCGATCTTGGGGAATTAATGGGGGAAAAGTGTAAGATCTTGGGATATTGTCCGGAGAGGAAGTGGTGTCCGATAATCTTGAAGTATCGAGAATACGACGATGAAGAGCATAAACGCCACCAATAATCATGACCCATATCTCTAATTCGAATTTTCTATGTTTTTGTGGATGTATGTATTGCGGTGTTCCTCACTTCCGCTCCTTATCCCTCCCCATCGCCAATGCGTTCACTACATCCAAGCATCTATCGACCGCGATTACGAGGTTGAGCTCGCCAGTTCTCATCAGCGCAATCCTAACATCTCTCTCAAAGTCCACCGACTTGCTCCATGCTTCCAACGGATCTCAGCAATTCTTCTCTCTTGATGGCTCTTCCATACAAAGTGACCATATATGATGGTTTCAATGATCTCTTGATTATAGTTGGCGAAGAGGTCAGGAGATTCGTGGAGAAGATTGCCTCGATCACGAGCGGAGTTAAGCCGAGGATGATTAGAAGCATGGACGAGTTTATCGAAGAGACCAAAGCCTAATCTAAATGAATAATCTCAAGATTCTTTCTAGATATTACAGCCGCGGGCTTTATTCCATAATATCTGCATGAGAACACCGTCAGCAACCTATCATTGAATAGATATCCATATCCCTTGTCTTGGGGTTCATGAGCTCTGATCATTAAGTTAAAGCCATTCTTATCCATGAACTCGTTAAACGCCTTCCACCCAAATAATCTCGCTCCCCCGCCTCTCCAACTCGGAGCAAACCACTCTATGTCTTCGCATGGATCATTCCACAATAATTGGAAGGCTATCGGATTTCTTGGATCGACTTCACCCTTTGGAAGAGAATAGATTTCCTCGGCGTTCTTCAGTCCTTCAGCAACCCCACCGTGAACACATATAATCTTATTTGGGAGTATGGCGGCATAGGGTAGCTGTGAGAACATCTCCGCAAATTCTCGATAGAGTTCTTCACCATATCTTGATGCCACCACTGAGTGGAAGCCGTACCAAAGATTCATCTGGGCTGATTCATGATTACCCCTAAGCATGATCAATTTATCTCCCCAACTGAGCTTATGTTCAAGCAACGTTACTATATTCTCGATCTGCTTCGCTCCTCTATCAACGTAATCTCCCAAAAATAGTAGGTTTAATCCTAGGTTCTCCGCAGCCCTGAGCGCATTTAAGGTTGTGTCAGCGTCTCCATGCGTATCCCCTACTATTAAAAACTCTCCTTTCTCCCGAACTACTAGCTGAGGCTCCCTCGAAAATATTTCGAGAGAATCCTCGATCAGTCTGTGAATGTGCTCGTAATTCAAGTTCATCCAACAGATTGGACTTCGGGAACTTCTTAAACTTTCATGAGCTTATGGAAAAGTAGGTTTAGGATCGCGGACAGGGCGAAGGATGGAATGCTCGCCCCAATCTGGGGAAATAGGTTTGTGATGGCGAAGTACAGGATTATGCCCATGAACCATGAGATGAGCTGTCCAACTCCGATTTTCTTAGATTTCTCATAGAACTCCTCGATGCGGAAGCCCCCCTTCCTCCTTCTGATGATGTATTCCGAGACCACTACTCCAAGCAAGGGGACGAATAATCCGCCGATCATCAATAGAAACCACTCATACTCTTCTAATGGAATCGTTATGGTAAGAATGACCCCAAGAGCCGCAGCGGCGAGGACGAATTTCCATTGCTTAGTCTTTGGGGAAATGTTTTGAAGTGAGACCGCTGTCGAGTAGATGTCGGCGAAGGCGTTATCCGTCTCATCTACTAGGATCAATATTAGGGCGAGATTTCCGAGGAAGAGCATTGAGATCGATGAGACTATATCCTTTATGCCCATGATCAAGGCTATCGAGGCTCCGAGGAAATAGAACCAGGTGTTCGCAAGGGTGTATCCTAGAAACGTTCCGAGAAAACCGCTCTTCGAATCCTTGGAAAATCTGTTATAATCAGAGATCAGAGGCCACCAAGAGATCGGCATCGCTATCACCAGATCTAGGGCGAGAAGAATTGGAAGGCTTCCGTCTCCAGGTTTAAAGAGGATCGCGGATACGTTGGGTCTTGAAAATACTTGGAAAGTTATCCAAGCAGTTGAGAAGTATACGAGCCAAATAGCCACTTTTTCAAGCCATTGTCTAACAACTATCAGCGGTCCCCCTAAAGCCAGAGCCGTGCACCAAATCGCGAAGACTATTATCCAGAATGGCTTGGTATATTCTCCTAGAATTGGGCCTGAGATGTTTGAGGCGGCGGCGCCCATTATCATGAGTTCGAACCCCGTCCATCCAACTAGCTGTATGACGTTGAGAATGGTCGGCAGATATGATCCAACTCTGCCTAGAATTGGTCTTAAGCTCACCATGGTTGGAACTCCATAATCGCTTCCAATCAAGCCTGCTAAGGCGAGGAAGATGCTCCCAATAATGGATCCGAGAAGCGATATGATGAAGGACTCTAAGAGGCCTAGAGCTGGGACGAGGAGGGAGCCAGCGACGAGTACGAGTAGTCCGACTCCTAGACTGGACCAGAGAACGAAGAGATCTACGGTTCTGAGAATTCTAAATTGTTGAGGAACAGGCTTAATCCCCCACTCTGGAGGCGCTCTAAGCCTCGGTAACCTCATTCAAGGCTATGCGCTTACATTCCAAATATAACTATTCCTTCTGCGGTAAGACTCTTCGGTAGAGGTCATCGCTGAGCTTTCGGCCAGTTCTCTTCTCCCATTCCTCAATTGGGATTGAATACATCTTTTGAACCAAGTCTCTATACCATTCGGGGAGTATGTTAAAGGCGCAGAAAGGAACTACTCTTCCATCAGGCATGAGATAATGTATAGCGCATCTCCTAACCCTCTCGACATCATAGTTGTACTTGTCTTGGAAGTGCATCATTCCGATGAACATGCTTCTCCTATGCCAGTCTCCAACGCTCTTATAGTCATGTTTTATCAATACATTGAACAGCATTCTCGTGACGTTCATACCGGTTGGAGCCTTCTTCTCATCTATAAACTTCTTAAAGTTCCAGAGGATCTTCGAGGCAGCTATAGCTTTACTTCTTCCAGACTCGATCTCATCAGCCCTATCTTGAAGATACTTCAACAATCCATCAATATCTATGAAATTTGTTATTGGAACCATCTCGTCGCCATCCTTGAAAACGTAGGTTCCGGCTCCGCATGCAAAGTGAACTGACAGCTCATATTGAGGTTTCTTTGTAAAAGCCTCGATGAGATGGGTTACCGGGATGCACGCTGGAACCGGGAACCAAGCATCTGCTGGGATCTGTCCATCGGTTTGTTCCTCAATCAGATGTATACAGTCCGGGATCGTTATTCTGAACCTCTCTCTTTCCTTTCTCGGCATCATACCCGTTAATGAGACTGGCTGAAAGTTCACCGCTCTAACTACATCAACATTCTTAAATCCGAATCTCACTATATCTCCTAACTCGTGGTCGTTTAGAGTCTTTATCACGGTTGGAACGAAAACTATTCCATCATTCAATTTTCTAGCATTTTCCACGACCTTCGGGATCTCCCAATAATTCTTCGGATTTGTCCTGGGCGTGACGCCGTCCATGCTCAGGTAAAGATTGCTGACTCCAGCCTCCTTAACTCTCCTATAGTACTCGAAGTCATTCGCAAGTCTAATTCCATTCGTGTTTAACATAATGTGATCGACGCCTTCTTCCTTAATCATTTTAATGATTTCGGGTAAGTCATCTCGTAAAGTCGGCTCACCACCGGTAAGCTGAACAGAATTTCCGGGAACAGGTCTCATCGACCTCAAAACCCTAATCATCTTCCTAAGCTCCTCGATGCTCGGCTCATACACATATCCAGCTCTCTCAGCATAGAAGAAGCAGTACCAGCACGCCAAATTGCATCTATTCGTTACTACTATGTTTGCGAGGGCTGTGTGGCTCATGTGGCCTGGGCATAGGCCGCAATTTAATGGACAGGTGTATCCGAGTTCTTTTACCTGTGGATTGCTTATTCCTTTTCCGTCGTGGGCATATTTCGAGAATCTATGATACATCTCCGCGTCTCCAAAATATAGTTCAGTAAATTCTCCATGAGCTGGGCAGATTTTTTTCATGAAGATCTTACCATCACTCTCTATGATCTCCGCCGGGATAACGGCATTACATTCTGGACATACACTCATTGTGGTCGATAAGACTTTTGCCTCTTCCTTCTTAAGCGTGACTTCCTCCATTACGTGTTCAAGAGGAGTCATCGTGGATAAAAACGTTTTAACCGAAAATAAACGGTGGAAGATGAAAAACAGCTCTCTCGCAGCTCAAGACTAGTAAAGCATATATTGAGCCGTGAAAAAACTAGATAAGCGATTTAAAGCCCCCCTGTGATACGGGAATAAAGGATATTTGAATGTGTTGAGCTGTTGAAGATTTTAAGGATGCATCATACTCTTTTTGGAGGTGCTGTAAACATGAAGGTCGATGTTATGGAGGATTTTTACAAGCTCCTCCATGTCTGAGCGTCCTAGTGGCTTCGATGTCGAAGAATGAGGGGTCCAATGTTATGACATGGCGCTTGGAATATGCCTGTGAGCGAGGATCCGCCCATGATCGCATTATCGCTTAGAAAAGAGAGCTATACGGGCGAGCTTATCAAGAAATCTGGAGAATTCACGGTAAATATTCCTGATGAGAGATTGCTGAAAGCGCTTTGGCTCTGTGGGACGAGAAGCGGCCGAAGGATCAATAAATTCAAGCGAGCCAACCTCACCTCAATCCCCAGCTAGAAAGGTTAAGCCGCCGATCATAAATGAATGTATGACACATCTCGAATGCAGGCTCCACGACAAGATCGAGGTGGGTGAGTGCGCGATCTTTATAGGAGAGGGCTTGGAAGTCTATTACTCTAAAGAGGTGTTTGAGAAAGGAATGTGGAGAAGATAGGGCTTTCTTTACATTTAGGCGGAAGATACTTCGCTATCCCAACTCGGATCACAACGCCTTAAATCAGCAGGATCAAGCTTTATAATCAAGAAGGGTTAGAAACCCATCAGGAATTATGGCCTTCAAGTGGTGGATCTGGCTCATCGTAGGACTATGTATAGGAGTCGCGGCGTCTTCGATCCTAGTTTTAAGTTTCATCAAACCCGTAGAGCCGATTGATCACGAATATGTCGCATTGATTCAGCTTTCGGGAACGATAAGCTACACCGAGTCTCCTCTAGCACTCTTATCGGGCGAAACCCTCACCCCAAATCAAGTCGAGAGTCTCATCAATAGGGTTGAATCCGATCCATTCGCGAAGGCCGTGGTCTTGGTGGTCAATAGCCCGGGAGGATCCGCCGCAGCCTCCGAGGAGATCTATCAGCTTGTCAAGAAGCTTGCAGAGAGCCGTGTGGTAATAGCGTACATCACCGAGTACG
Source organism: Nitrososphaerota archaeon (assembly GCA_021159365.1). Classification (GTDB taxonomy): domain Archaea; phylum Thermoproteota; class Nitrososphaeria_A; order Caldarchaeales; family Wolframiiraptoraceae; genus AUK039. The sequence continues at coordinate 22,638 of JAGGRY010000004.1, forward strand.
GCGCCTCCGGAGGCTATTATATCACTCTCCCATCGGATGAAATCATGGCGTCACCCCATGCGTTGACCGGATCAGTTGGAGCCGTTTCCCTCGTGATAAACTACGCCGAGCTGATGAATAAGCTCGGGATTTACGCTGAGACTTTCAAGAGCGGAAAGCTGAAGGATGTTGGTAGTGCTTGGAGGCCCATGACCCAAGAGGAGAAGAAGCTCATGCAATCCATGGTGAACTCCATTGCCAAGATATTCGAGGAGCGGGTTAGAGAAAGCCGGGGAGATAAGATAAAGAGCTGGGATGAGGTCCTGACCGCCAGACCATATCTCGGCATTCAAGCAGTTAACGTGGGTTTAATCGATAAGATCGGAAGCCTAGAGGATGCGGTAAAGGACGCTAGAACGTTGGCCGGCCTGCCGGAAACGGCTCCAACAAGGTGGATAAAGCCTAAAGCGCCATCCCTCCTCGAGCTCCTACTTGGAGGCGGAGAATCCGAGGGAATGAAGCTGAGCTATGAGGTTCTGATGATGTGGCCTCTACCCTCAGCCATAGATCCAGATCAACTTACCGTTAGATGCGCAACGATAAGTTGAAAATAATGGGCCCGGTGGGATTCGAACCCACGACCTACGGGTTATGAGCCCGCCGCTCCACCAGGCTGAGCTACGGGCCCCATCCTTAATGGTCTTTAACCTCGATTTAATCATTATTAGCCTCTTCTCACTAGATCTTCTTATCGGAAAATGTTAAATATAGTTTTTGGCGTGTTTCAGCCGCTTAAGGGGTGCTGGAGATGGTAGGTGACCGAGTTCCAGGACGCTGATGATGAGTTTTCCGAGATAGTTGAGCTTGAAGGACACCTAATAGACTCCTATATTCTTCCAAAAGTCTTCGACAGGATAATGGATTTAGGCGGGGAATTTGAGGTTCTTGAATTCAGGATCGGGCGGAGAAAACATGAGACGAGTTATGCAAAACTCTTAGTTAGAGGCAAGAGTCAAAATCATTTAAATCTCATCTTAAAAGAGCTGAGAGCTCTCGGCGCACTTCCGGTCGAGTCTGAGGATGTCAAAGTTGAGGAAGCCCCAGCTGATATGGTTCTTCCAGATGGATTTTACTCCACAACTCATCACCCAACATGGATAAAGTTTAATGGAAAATGGATTAAGGTTGAAAACATTTGTATGGATAAGGTGATAGTCGTCGATCCAAAGAGGAATAGAGCATACTGTAAGGGAATAAGAGACGTTAAGAAAGGAGAATTGATAGTTATAGGCGAGAGAGGCGTTCGGGTGAAGCTTCCGGAATATCCGAGGACGGGCACCGGAATCTTCGAATTCATGAGTAGCAGAGCCTCATCTGAAAGACCAACTCAAACGATGGTCAAAAGGATAGCGGAAGAGATTTACAAGTTAAAGGTAAAGGTCCGTACGATCGCTTATGTGATAGGTTATCATTCAACTATGTTCGCAGTGTT
>JAGGRY010000010.1 GCA_021159365.1 Nitrososphaerota archaeon
ACTTAAAGGAATTGGCGGGGGAGCACCACAAGGGGTGGACGTTGCGGCTTAATTGGAGTCAACGCCGGAAACCTTACCGGGGGCGACGGCAGGATGATGGACAGGTTGAAGGCCTTTCCGGACGAGCCGAGAGGAGGTGCATGGCCGTCGCCGGTGCGTGCCGTGAGGTGTCCTGTTAATTCAGGCAACGGACGAGACCCGCGCCCCCAGTTGCCAGCGGGCCCGAAAGGGCGCCGGGCACTCTGGGGGGACTGCCGCCGAAAGGCGGAGGAAGGAGCGGGCTACGGCAGGTCAGTATGCCCCGAATCCCCCGGGCCGCACGCGACGTTCAATGGCGGGGACAGAGGGTTGCGACCCCGAAAGGGGGAGCTAATCCCTAAACCCCGCCGTAGTTGGGATCGAGGGTTGCAACTCGCCCTCGTGAACGAGGAATCCCTAGTAACCGCGCGTTAAAATCGCGCGGTGAATACGTCCCCGCTCCTTGCACACACTGCCCGTCGCTCCACCCGAGCTGGGCTTGGGTGAGGCCCAGTCATGTTGGCTGGGTCGAACCTGGGCCCGGCAAGGGGGGAGAAGTCGTAACAAGGTGGCCGCACGGGAACGTGCGGCCGGATCACCTCCTACCGCCAATTCCTGGTCGAGTAGGCTTCGAGGCGCGTTTGGGGCCCGCGTATCCAACATCATTATTATTTTATGATGGAGTTTAGATGATCTGTTAGGGTGCTTTCTCGATGGATGAGCTTGAGTTGTTTGAGAGGCTTGTCCAAGCTCTTAGAGATGGTCTCGCCGTAGCTCTCTGCATGGTGATTGAGAAGGTTGGCTTCACTCCTAGAGGTATCGGTTCCAAGATGCTGGTTTTAGAGGATGGAAGATTTTATGGAACTATTGGTGGAGGGAGACTTGAGCGAATAGTTGTGGAGGAGGCGTTAAAGGCCATAAAGGAGAATAGGTCTAGGATTGTTAAGCTCTCTCTTAGGGGAGAACATGATCTCAGAGAGGATTACTTGAAGACCGGGATGATGTGCGGTGGAGATATTAGTGTCTTCATAGACGTTATTGGTGTGCCTCGATTGATCATAGTTGGAGCTGGTAAAGTGGGCCACGCCATCGCAAGATTAGCTGATTTACTCGGATTCCAGATAAAGGTTATAGATGTATCTTCTGAGGCTGCGAATAGGGAGCGTTTCCCGATGGCTGAGGAGATCGTGGTTGACGAGAATCTCTCCAAAGCGTTGAATAAGGTTAAACTAAATTCAAGAGATTATGTATTGATCTTGACCGGAGACCCGGAACTAGATTATGAGGCATTAAGAGCGCTCTGTAAAAGAGAGTTTAGGTATCTTGGATTATTGGGCAGTCCAGCTAAGAGAGATTACTTGCTCGAGAAATTGGAGAAGGAGGAAGGAGTGAAGCTAGGAGATAAACCATACTTTCATTCACCGATTGGGTTGAGGATAAATGCCGTAACCCCTGAGGAGATAGCGGTCAGCATAATGGCCGAGATAATTAAGGAGATGAGGTCTCATGGATCTAAGTAGATCTCATCCCTAAACTTTGAGAGTATTGCTTCGAGAACTCCTCCAGCAACAGCCCTCGCCCTATCAGATATCGTGTAGACATATTCTCTCTTTCCCCTTGGATCGATCTCGCCTATTTTTTGACCTCTCTTAACCTTCGTCCCATTCATGAGTAATCCTCTAACGATTCCGCTCAACTTCGCAGGTACATTCAAGCCATTAACCATACATACGGTTTCACCTTCTTGGACAAGTTCTCCGATATCTTTAACGATCTTTAACACACCATCCGACGGCGAATACAATATTCTTTCGAAAGTGTATCCCATTATAGATTCAGGTTCACCGGTATCTTTCTCGGCGCATCCGCTTTCAATAACCTTTCCCAAGTTGTGGCCTCTTAAAGTCTCTACGACTATGTGGACATCTTCTCCAGCTCTAAATCCTGGCCCCAAGCCTATTACGAGTGGAGCTTCATCGATTCTCGTCCCAAGATTCCTCTTAGCCATTATCGCGTCCACGACTACCATGGGCTTGAGCTTCTTCAACGAATTCCACTGAGGATCGATCAACACGGGGATTGCGTCTCCAGATTCTAGAATCTTAATCACTTCATCAACGTCTTTGGCCTTCTTGGCCTTAACTCCCTCAACCTCGAATTCTCCGAAGAATATCGCCGACGCATAGGATACCATTCTCCTCTCAACGGTCGGCTTCTCCTTCTCCAAGATGCAGACTTTGAATCCGCATCTAAACAATCTATGGGCCACGCCGCTTCCCAGATCTCCGCCTCCCTTAATTACGACTAAGATATCTCTGAGCTTGATCACCTTTGCTTCCCCCTGAAGTTCACGAACTTTACATAGGGCTTGAACTTCCTCGTTCCCCCGCCCTCCTTAATCACTTTCATGACTTTCCTCGGATCAATCACCTCTATGCCTCCCACTATTGTGACTCCTCTCTTGAACAATGGATCTGGGATGAAGCTCGTGCTCGGGCCAACGACTCCAATCTCCCTAGCATTCTTCGCGAGCTCCAATAAATGCTCCAGGGATTTATTCACTATCGCTGATCCGGTTAAGATAGCCACATCGACCTCTGGGAGTATATATTCAGCGGCTGTATCTGGAAGTGTTTCAGGCTTTCTCATACCTCTTTCAAAGATGTACAGCTTTCTGCAGATCTTCTTCAATTTCGGTATGAATGGCCCGAAGTATCCGACCATTCCGACCACATCATCTTCTCCAACATCGAGTTCATCGATGAAATCTCCGAAGGACATAACATACTCGCTCTTGCGCTTTTCGAGAATTATCTGAGATAAGGCGTTTAGGGTTGCGACTCCAACGGCGCTCTCACCTAGATCCCAAGATCTTGCGAGCATCATCAGCTCCTCAGCCAAGCTTCCAGCGAGTTCACCCGCCCTCTTTAAGACTTCACAGCAATCTACGCCCATTTCTCCTAAGAGAGTTGCAGCGACTCCTAGATGACCTGTATCTAATAGGACTCCGGTATATCCCAAGCCTATACAGACTTCCTCAACCCGTATCTTGTCCAGCTCTGGTATCCCATCTCTAATCATCCTGATTATTTCATCTATCAGGGTTGTATGCATCGATCATAATCCTATCTCGGCTCATAAAAAGTTCTCCTCCGAGAAAATCCTTAATATCGTTTCTCGACGATTGATTTGGGTTGCGGGCTTACTCTGGGATAATCTTGGCCGCTGGAGAATCGAGGAGAATGCCCATCTGCAAACAGCTATTGGAGATTCGTGGTAAAACGATGATAGAGATCGTGGTCGAGAAGGCGATTAAATCGAGATTAAACGAGATCATAGTAGTTCTGGGCTATAAGTCCGAGATTATCCGAGAATATGTTGAGAAATACTTGAATCAGTCTAAACCGATTAAGATCGTGTATAATCCTGATTTTAGAAGTGGTTTGAGCACGTCTCTTAAAGCTGGGCTGAAAGCGATTAACAGAGATTCGAGGGCGGCTGTCTTCATCCTGGCAGATCAACCGCTAATAAAGATCGAAACGATAAATCAATTGATAGAGGTTCATTCGAGCACGGATTGCTTGATCGTTGCTCCAATTTATCGTGGAAGACGCGGAAACCCAGTACTAGTCGATAGAAGACTATTCGAGGAGATCTTCAAGCTTGAGGGAGATATTGGAGCCAGACCTCTCATAAAGAGATACATTGATGGAGTAGTCTATATGGCGACAGATGACCTCGGAGTCGTAGCAGACATAGATACGATGGAAGACTATTCAGCCCTAATCACGGAAAATGAGTTGAAAAGGGACGAGGACAAAGGTTAAAGCCTTGATGAGATAACATGCATAAGAATGGATAGAAGAAGGATAATCCCAGTTAAGCATATTCCAATCAATCTAGCTTTGAAAATGATCAAGGAAGTTTCGGCGAAAATCTCCTCAACCATTATTTTACCTCTGAATGAGGCTGTTTACAAGGTTTTGGCCGAAGATATATTCTGTGAGGTCGATTCGCCGAGTAAGCCGATCTCACATTATGATGGATACGCCGTTAGATCATTCGATACGATCAACGCTTCGTCGAGAAATCCATTAAGCTTTAAACTCGTTGAGAGAAAAGACGGATCTCGCCTAGGATTTAGAGAGGCAGCTTATGTTAGAACTGGTTTTCCATTACCTGAGGGCGCGGACACGGTTATCCCCGTCGAAGCCGTTAAGAGAGAAGCGGGGCAGATCTACGTTTATGCTCCTGCTAGAAGAGGGCAACACGTCATAAATGTTGGAGCCGAAGCGCATAGAGAAGAAAGGATGTTTAAGAAAGGGCGCATGCTCAAGCCTCAAGACATAGTTTTACTCTCGAAGTTAAGCAGATTAAGAGTGAAAGTTTTCAAGAAACCTAAGATCTCGCTGATCTCAATCGGCGATGAATTGACGAAGAATATAGATGAGGTGGGTGATGGAAGAATTCTAGATACTCATGGACTACTAGTCTCATCATTCATCGAAGTCTGTGGAGGAGAGTTGATCCACTATGACATCGCATTAGATGACGTAAATGACATTCGAGAAAAGATCTCAAATGCCTTAAGAAACTCAGACATAATCGTAACCATCGGAGGATCGAGCGTGGGGATTAAAGACCTAGTTCCAGAAGTTATCAGCGGATTTCCGGAAGCCAACTTTCTCTTTAGAGGGATTAGGACTCAGCCTGGAAAGATGACAGGGTTAGCGATGATAGGGGATAGGATTCTGGTGATGCTGCCTGGAAACATACAGTCAACCTTCGCGGGCTCATACTTCATCCTACAACCGCTGATAAGATTCGCGCAAGATCTTCCGGCATTTGTTAAGAGTCATGGCGTGAAGGCGATCTTATCAGGAGACGTGAACTTTCACCCATTCGAGGGTTTCATGAAGATGCGCTTCTTCAGGCTTGAAGGACGTGGATCTGAGATTTATGCTAAGCCCCTCTCAGCGGTTTCATGGCTATCGAGGAGCTTAGTCGATGCATCAGGATTCGCCGTCATACCATCTGGAATAGCGTCATTAAAAAAGGGAACACGTATAGTAGTCAGAGATCTCCCAAGAATCTTCGATTCAGTCAATACAGGGGGACACGTATAATAGTCAGAGATTTTCCAAGAATCTTTGATTCAGTCAATATGTAATCGGTTAGATGGGTGATATCTCGGTGCCTATGTCGAGTGGATGAGCATAGTATGGGGCGCTGGTCACTATCAAATCCACACCGGTTCTCGCATAATCCTCGATATTGTGTTCATCTATCCCACCGGCAGCCGCTATCACCAACTCATTCTTCATCTCCTTTAACTTCATCACGGCCTCCGACAATTCTTTTGGCGGGAGCTTGTCGAATTGGATTAAGTCTACTCCAGCCTTTGTCAAGGTTATGGCCTGCTCGAGGTCGTCGACCTCCACTCCTATCTTCCTAAATGGATATCTCCTCTTCAATTCCGGAATTATCTTTACAAGTTTTTCGAATCCGCCTAGGCAGCGTATATGGTTTTTGAAGATTAGGATTGAGTCGCTAAGCCCAGATCTATGTGGAATCATTCCACCGGCTCTAACTGCTTTAAGGGCCAATATCCTCAGTCCTGGATAAGCCTTCCTCGTAGAGACTAAGACCACTCTCGGATTTACCTTGTGAGCCTTCTCAACGAGAATCTTAGACTTGGTCGCCATCCCGCTGAAGATCGCGATCACTTGCTGAGCCAATCTCCAAGCCGCGTGAAGAGCCCTGAGATCTCCCCTTACCTTAAGGATTATTGAGCCTCCTTCAACGAATTCGCCTGTGGACTTGGATTTAACCTCTTTTGCCCCAAGGATTCTATAAATTTCCAATGCCTCCTCTGTGCACGCGACTATTCCCGATTCCCTTGCGAAGATCGTTGCCTCTCCCATGCCCTTGAGTTCTAAAGCTGTTGTGGTTAGATCTTCTACGCCGAGATCTTCTGATATCCAATACTCTAACATCTGTCTAGGGTAGAACACGTCGAATAACTTTAATGCCCCATATTTATGCTTAAGCGAATTTAATCATCATTCAACGATCATCGATCCATCCCAAAAGATGTAAACCATGATATCCTGTAAGACCATTTTGTTTCCAAGTTTTTCACCAGCCTTATCCGCGATCTCCTGAAGAAGCTCAACATAGTTGAAGTTGAGCTTTATCTTATGCTCATCCGCCACTCGATAGATTTTCGCGGGCACCTCAGATAATTTAACGCCCTTAGGTATCTTCAGCTCAACCGCCATATCCATTAACTTGAGAGCCTCGATCGTCTTCCTGGCCTTCTGAATATTTGTCAAGGCTCTCCTCTCGAGAATGTAGATGTTCTCCTCACTCGTCTTGAAGAGCTTCGCTATCTCCCTATACGATAACCCCTTCCTCCTAAGCTGGAGAACCTTCATCTGTTTTTCGGTTAAGAGTCCCCAACGTTTCATGAAGAGAGAGGGTGCTCGCTGGGATTAAGCGCTTTCGCTTAGAATCAGGTAAAAATTAAATACCTAAACTTCATATCTCGGATATGCGTCGCAGAAGACTTCTATGGATCTCCGCGGTCATCATGCTCCTGACGGTCTTCAGCATCTTAACTTCTTACTGGCTTCCAGGGATGAAAGCTGAGGAAAACGTGGTCATGGCCGTCGAGTTCAACGACCATTCAGCGGCATTCTGGGTAGCATTGGACAAGGGATTCTTTAAGCAAGAGGGAATTAACATCACGTTCTTAAAGGTCTTTAAAACAGGATTGGAATTGGCGGCGGCCCTAACGAGGGGAGATGTTCAGGTTGGATGGGCTTGTCTAGGCCCAACCATAATGGCTTATTCTCGCGGAGTTCCGATAAAGATAGTCGCTGAAACACATCTTCATGGATATGCAATTTTATCAAGACCTGAGATAAGGAGAGTTTCCCAGCTTAATGGTAAGGTTGTTGGATGTCCCGGGAAGGGAAGTCCATGTTATTTACTGTTGAAGATGGTGATCGAGAAATACAATCTTAGCGATGTTCAGGTAAAGAAGATGCCACCCTACATGATGTTGAACGCCTTATTGGCTGGACAAATAGATGCAGCCGCCATGCCAGAACATTATGCCACTCTAGCTGAATTGAAGGGATTTAACGTTCTGGTCAGGAGTCAAGATGTTTGGCCGAGTATGCCTGGAAGCATACTCTTCATTAGAGAGGACCTCTTGGAGAAAAATCCGGAGCTCGTCTTAAAGCTCGTTAAGATTACTAAGAGGGCAACAGAATATATCAACTCACATTTTAATGAGTCCGCCGAGATCGTTTCACGTCACCTTGGAATAACATTTGATCAAGCATATAGGTCTATGCGCAACTTGGATTACTCAACTCAGATAGATTTAGATCAAATTCAGAGATATGTGGATTTGATGATACGATATGGAGCTTTACAGAAGCGGATCGACCCAAGAGATTTAGTTGATCTCAGATTTTTAGAGGGGGATTGAGCAAGATGGGAGCGTCAAGTAAGATCGTTAAGCCTATTCTATTCCTCTGCCTTCTCATCTTGAGCTGGGAGATTTTGGCGAGATCAGGGATCGCTCCAAGCTATCTCTTCCCCTCGTTCTCAACAGTATTCGTGGAATTGATTGAAGCAATATACAGAGATCAGTTAGCGACTAATTATGCGATAACCATGATCAGGGTTTTGGCGGGATTTGGAGCTGGAACAGCTTTGGGCTTATTCATGGGATCTATAAGCATATTGGTCTCGAAGTTCAGGGAATTCCTATATCCGATAATATCATTCTTGTCGGTAATCCCCGCGGTTGCATTAGTTCCATTATTGATGATTTGGGTTGGCATGAATGAGGCTCTTCCACTCCTAACGGTGATGTTCTGCTCATCGATTCCACTCTTCTATAACATTGTGAGCGGAGCAAGGCAGATCGATAAAGAGATCTTAGAGGTTGCTAGAACTCTTGGAGCTGATCGAAAGAGGGTTCTCAGGGATATATTATTGCCCCAGTTGGCTCCATCGATCTTATCTGCTTTAAAGTTGGAAGCTGGAATGGCTTGGAGAACATGTTTCGTCGCTGAGATGCTTGCGATGGGATCAGGACTCGGATATATGATCATAGACGCGGAAAGCACCTTAAATGTTGCTCTAATCATGGCGCTAATCCTCATACTATCACTATCATGCTACGCATTCCAGACCCTGTTTGAGGTGATCGAGTTGAGGATATTGAGGAGGTGGGGAGCTAGATAATGCCCCACATAGCTTTGAGAAATGTCACAAACTTCATTCTCAAGAACTTAAACATGGATATCCTAGACCAGGAAATAATGGCGGTGTTGGGTAGAAGCGGAGCGGGTAAGACCACTCTCCTCAAAGCTATCGCGGGATTAGTCGAATATTCTGGATCGATTATGATGGATGGAAAGCCGATAGATGATCTTCCACCGGAGAAGAGGAATGTCGGATATGTTCCACAAAACTTGGCGCTATTTCCCCATATGAAGGTTGAGGACAATATCGCTTATGGGCTTAAGATCAGAGGATTATCCGAGAGAGCCGTCAAAGAGAGGGTAAGGTATGTTATGGATCTCCTCGACATACTTCATCTAAGAGATAGGTATCCATTAACCTTAAGCGGAGGGGAGAGGCAGAGGGCGGCCATAGCGAGGGCGCTAGTGATAGATCCGAAGCTACTCCTCCTCGACGAACCTCTCTCAAACCTAAACGTGGGGTTGAGACTTCAGATAAGCGCGGAGCTGAAAAAGATCAGGAGAGAACTTGGGGTCACGATGATCTACGTAACTCATAATGTTGATGAGGCTAGGGAACTCGGCGATAGAATCGCGGTCATGGATGACGGCAAGATAATAACGGTGGGAAGTTATGAGGAGCTCTTGGCGAAGAGGATGAATATTCTCTCAGATATCCTTTATCCGCATAACGTGTTGAAATGTTCTCTGATCGAGAAGATTCCAGAGGGATTGGTTAAGGTTAGGTGCAGAGACTTGACATTGATAGCGACATTCGAAGACAGATCTAGGTTCAGCAAGGTTGTAATCCCATCGAATAGAGTTTATCTCAGCTTTGAGAAGCCGAGGATCAGGGTAAATGTCTTCAAGGCGAAGATAATAGATGTTAAGTTGAATAGGAACATCTATGAGGTAACCTTATCGGTTAACGAGACTTTGTTGAAATCTACGGCATCTATCGAAAGATTCAATCCATCAGAGCTGAAGATCGGCAAATCAGTCTATATACAGATACCGATTAGATACGTCACGATCTTGTAGCATTTCGCCACAGGCTAGATCTTCACATGAAATCTCGTGATCTCCTCGTTCTCCGCCACTATTCGCCCCCTACTGATGACATATCTTGGTTCGGCTTGATACCATATCGCTTCATAGACATTTTCCGCATTTAAGACTACTAGGTTTGCGGGGGCGCCGACCTCAATCCTATGATTCTTTATGTTCATGGCCTTTCCAGCCATCCTTGTCACCATATCATATAGGATCTCCATATCCCTTAAACTCGTCATCCAGAGCAGATGTGAGCATAGAAACGCTATCTCCAACATCTTGTTCCTGCCATAGGGGTAATATGCGTCTGCGATATCATCTTGTCCAAAGGCCACGTTTACGCCTTGATCTAAGAGCTCCCTAACTCTGGCGTGAAGTGGGCCTGTATGTGGATCTGAGACTATGCTCATCTCAGCGGTCTTCAAGAGATGTGCGAGCTTTCTGAAGTATGGCTCTGGATAGAACTCCATGGCCCTAGCATGGCAAGCCGTCACCCTACCAATCCATTTCTCTTTAATCGTCTTCAGGGCTAGATATTCGGTCGTCCTTAATCCCGGATCTCCCGCGTCGTCTGTGAGCATCGCCACATCCCTATCATATTCCTTCGCGATCTCAAACATCTTATCTATATGAGCTTTAGAATCCTCTTCAGTATATTCTATCCATGGAATCCCTCCAACGACGTCAGCGCCCATCTCGACGGCCTTCCTAACCAATTCCTCGGATCCGGGATCTCTCAATACGCCGTCTTGGGGGAATGCAACAACTTGAATCGTCATGAACTCTTTAACCTCATCTCTAAGCTTGAGTAAAGCCTTTATTCCCTCAAGCCTCGCCTTTGTATCCGTGTCGACGAAAGCCCTGATATGGGTGCATCCATGTTTTAATGCTTCGAGGGCAGCTTTCTTAGCATTCTCATAGATCCAATCCGCTCGATATCTCTCCTTTATCTTCGAAGCGAGTTCAATCGCTGTCATGGCCCCTCCCATGCTCTTCTCATGATATTGTCTGAGAGACTCTTCGCCTATCTGCTTAAACGTGTAAACTTTACACATGTGTAGATGTGGATTCATGAAAGATTCTGTCACCAGCTTTCCTCCAGCATCTACTTCATTCTCCCCTTTCCCGGTTATAATCCCTATCTTAGCTATTCGCCCATCCTTAATCGCGATGTCATGAACTCCTTCGAGGCCTCTAAGCCTAGCATTCCTTATGATCAAATCATAGGTTTCCATAAGCTAATATCTGGTCTCGAAGATTATAAAAATATAGGGTTGTGTAAGGTTTTTACTCTTCTATCGGCTTGAACTTGAATCCGTAATAGTCTTCGCCTCCAATCTTCCTCAAGAATCCCCAGACCGGCTTGAGCTTCATCCCGATCTTTGGATCATCGGTCATTATCTGACCTAGTGCTCTAATGCCTTCCCCGAAGTCCACTATTCCGAGGGTGAGCGGAGGCATCTCAATACCTTCAGGCAAGACGTAAAGCTTTGTGTAGGTTATCAAGGTGCATGTGTCCCCGGCTTTAACTTCCTCGAACTCCGTTGCCTTACAGTATGGGCATCTATCATGCTTTGGATAAAATTTTCTTCCACAGCTCTTACATCTATAGACCATAAAATCCTTCTCAACAACTTGCTCCTTACTCATTTCCACATCGCCTCCAAAATATGAATTACCGTATTATTACCAAATCCCCCGAAGTTGCATGCTAAAGCCCTTTTAGCATCCTTCTTTATCTGCCTCTCCCCAGCCTCTCCTCTAAGCTGCCAGACCAGTTCAACTATCTGGGCGACTCCCGTAGCTCCGACTGGATGTCCTCTCGCCTTGAGTCCTCCTGAAGGATTTATCGGCATCTCTCCATCTATCTCCGTGACACCCTTCTCGACCGCCAAATGCGCCTTTCCTTTCTCGAATAATCCTACATCTTCGCTCTCAACTAGTTCAAGTATCTCGAATGCGTCATGGACTTCGGCGACGTCTATGTCCTTCGGAGTTATCCCAGCCATCTTGTAAGCCTTCTCAGCCGCGATTCTACAGGACTTTAAGACAGCTGGATCCTCCCTCTCATGAACGCATTGAACATCCGTTGCTTGACCTACACCGATGATCTTAACCGGCTTATCACGGTATTCTTCAGCTTTATCAGCTGGGCAAAGGATGACGGCTGCGGCTCCATCGCTTATCGGACATGTATAATAGAGTCTTAATGGATCGGAGATCATGACAGACTGCATGGCTCCCTCAATTGTTATCTCTCTATGGATGTGCGCATATGGATTCTTCATTCCATTCTTATGATTCTTGACGGCGACCATCGCGATATGTCTCTCGGTAACCCCATATCTCTGCATATAGATCCTCATTAGCATCGCGGCCAAGGCGGGTAAAGTTATCCCATGGACGTATTCGGCTGTTGGATGAGTCATGGTTGCGATATAATCCGTGAGAACATCGGTGTCCGCGGAAGTCATCTTCTCACCGCCCACAACCAACACTAAATCATAGACTCCAGAGGCCACGGCCAAGAAACCATTCTTAACAGCCGATCCACCGGATGCCGGCCCATTCTCCACCTTATCGGCTGCAGCTGGGAAAATTGAGATTCTATCAACTAATGAGCTTGCTATAGCTGTTTGATGATTTATTGCGGCTGATAGCATATTTCCGACATAGACTGCATCTATCTCCTTGTTCTCAACATTCGCATCTTTCATCGCATTAAGTGATGCCTCGGCCAACAAATCCATCAAATCCTTTCCCTCAAGTCTCCCAAACTTCGTCATCCCAACGCCTATTATTGCAACATCCCTCATAGAAAATCACGTTCTACTAATGTTTCATCAAGCTATATATTTTTAACCTCTTCACCATCTTCTAAGAAAATTATCGCGGTGAATATGTTCTGTAAGAAAACTTAAATATGTGGCAAGACCAAAATAGTTTATCAGGTGAGTTTTATGGCTGAAGGAATAGTTCTGTAAGAAAACTTAAATACGCGGCAAGACTAAAATACCTTATCAGGTGAGTTTTATGGCTGAAGGAATAGATTTATCGAAAGGTGCCGTTGGAGCAGAATATGATTGGAGCAAAGTTATGAAGCCTTACCCTGGTAGGAAAGTGATTTTACCGAATGGTGAGGAGATGATAATTGAGCAAGCGTCAAAGGATCAGATAGATGAGATCGTCGACGCATTATTAATCAACGTCACCCATCATAGGGATCTCTTCGACCTCGTAACATCGGAGATCATCACTGAACTATATTGGTGGAGGGAGAATAGGCCGATCGCGGGTCTTCATCCAGACAGCCACTTCATCTTGGTCGGAAGAGTGAAGGGAGAGATCGTTGGAGTAACCAATGGAGGTTTAATCGATCCCAAGACTGGGATGAGCCTCCACACAGTCGTGAGAAGAGATAGGAGAGGGCTTCAGATAGGAGCATATCTTTGGCCAGCGAAGCTTGAGATGTGGTTTGATGTATTAGGATGCGAGAAGGTTTATGCTCCACCTGAAAGCGCTATAGGAATGAGGAAACTATTCAGGCCTTGGGGATTCCAGCTGCAGCCATTCCCAGAGCAAAAGCATCCAGGATTCTATACACCGATAGCGTTATTGACTAAAGAAGAGTGGGAGAGGCTGAAGCCGGCGAAGCTCGTCGGAGAACTCTTGAAGAAGTAAGCTCTTTTCATTACTCTCCTTCATCTACTTTTTTAAAGACTCCACAGCCTTTCTTATTTCCTCAATCGCCGCTTCATCCTCAATTGTCGAGTAATCTCCAAGTTCTTCTCCTCGGATAATTGCCTTAATAAGTCTCCTCATGATCTTTCCACTCCTAGTCTTTGGAAGCATCGAGACGAAGAAGATATCTGAGATTATCACTATTGGGCCAAGCTTCTCCCTAACCAACTGCCTCAACTCCTTCTTAAGCTCCTCACTCGGACTATAGTTTGGCTTCAAGGTCACAAAGGCGCATCCAACTTCTCCTTTTAACGGATCCGGTCTACCAACGACCGCCGCTTCAGCGACAGCTGGATGTGAGACTAGCACGTTCTCAATCTCGATCGTTCCAATTCTATGAGCAGCTATCTTAATCACTTCATCGGTTCTGCCTATGAACCAGATATAGCCGTCCTCGTCTCTCATCGCGGCGTCTCCAGTATAGTAATATCCAGGAATCTTATACCAGTAAGTCTTCGCGTATCTATCTGGATCTCTCCAAAGAGTTGGCGTTAGACCTGGAAACGGCCTCTTACAGACGAAGACTCCCTTAACTCCAGGAGGCATGGATTTTCCCTCATTATCGACCACATCCGCATCTACTCCTGGTAACGGTATTCCAGCAGACCCAGGCTTTATCGGAAGCATCACTATTCCACATGGATTTCCAACCATAGGCCCGCTGCTCTCAGTCTGCCACATATGGTCTATCACCGGAGCCTTTCCTTCGAAGACCTTGTTCTGAAGCCAGTCCCATGCCGCTGGATTCAAGACCTCTCCAGCTGAGAAGATCAATTTAACCGAGCTTAGATCATGCTGCTTCGGAATCTCTTCGCCGAATCTCATCAAAGCTCTAATAAGGGTGGGCGATAGCCAAAGTTTGCTGACTTTTCTTCTCTCAATTATCTCCCAGAGAATGTGGGGCGATGGATAATCGGGAGTTCCTTCATACATTATCGTAGCACATCCGATTAACAATGGAGCATATACCACGTAGCTATGGCCAACTATCCAGCCTATATCCGTTAAAGACCACCATATATCAGATTCCCTCATATCATAGACCCACTTAGCCATCGAGTAGATGTAGACTTGATAGCCTCCATGAGTTTGAACGGTTCCCTTAGGCTTCGCGGTTGTTCCAGATGTGTAGAGTATGAATGCGGGCTCATTGGCTTCCATCCACTCAACTTCGGCGTCGACGCCTTTACCCATCTCTAAAGCCTCATCCCAATAGATGTCCCTCCCAGAAACCATGTTAGGCTCTTCTTCGCCTCTCTTCAAGACCACAACCTTCTCAACAGACTTACTCCAAACCTCTAACGCCCTATCCACCGTGTCCTTCAACTTTATCTTCTTACCCCTCCTATATCCGAGATCCGCGGTTAAGACCAATTTTGGTTCAGCGTCCATGATTCTATCCGCGAGAGCTAAGTGACCGAACCCGGCGAAGACGACGGAATGTATGGCTCCAATTCGAGTGCATGCGAGCATCGCTATCGCTGCTTCAGGTATCATGGGCATATAGATGGTAACTCTATCTCCTTTCTTAACTCCCAATGCTTTGAGGGTGGCCGCGAATTTCTTAACCTCTTCATATAATTGTTTATAGGTTAAAACCCTGCTCTCGCCAAGTTCTCCGCTCTCCCAGATCAACGCGGGCTTATCTCCTCTATTCAATAACTCGACATTTCTATCCAGACAATTATAGGAGACGTTAGTTATGCCTCCCACGAACCATTTAAAGAACGGATACTTCCATTCAAAGACCTTATCCCACCTCTTTAACCAATAAAGTTCTCCAGCGATATTACCCCAAAAATTTTCAGGATCCTCGATTGCCTTAATTAAAACCTCCTTTAACTTTGGTGGACATTTGATCTCCTTGATACTCCAACCAGATCCAACTTTATCCTGACTCATATCTACCTGCCCATCTTCATGGCATTTACGTTTATATAAGCATTCAAACGTCATAAAACATCTTTTGCCATTCTACAAAGTCTCAGAAGTTAGTCCAAAAATGTCTTATCACACGACTCAGGATACCCTTACTCCTAACCAAGTCGAGGATCATGGATGATGCCACCAACACGCCAAGCGATATGTCCAAACCTGACGTGTGCCCAATTCTCACCAAGTCCATTAATGCATCTGAGAACCCAACCTTATCTCTTAGGCTTTGAACGATCTTAGAGACTCCCTCACCGACATATCCATATTGAGAGTAGTACAAGAGCATTCCACTCGCCCAACTCGTCGAGGAAAGTATGTCATCTTTGCTGAGGAAGAATCCTTTAAATCCATAGATCTTAGACGATGCATTTAAGGTTGCGAGGAAGCCGGATAAGAAGTCATCTCCAGCCGGGGTGAATCCTTGCCCCAATCCCATGAGCTTCCTATACGGCTCAGGATTCTGAACCACGTCCTCAACTCCATTAGCAAATGGCTTAACAATATTGGTCAAAAAATCGTGGAATTGACTCGTCCTATAAATTACGAGAAATCTTCCTTCGACCAGATCGTAAAGCCTTGAAAGAATGAAAGAAGCTTTGACCAACTCATCATCAGAGACCCTCAATGAATCGAGATCGAGTCCCATGCACTCATAAATTTCAACATGTCTCAGATCAACTATGATATTTCCAATTTTCAGGGTGTCGCCCTTAAATAAGATCCTCAAATCCGGTTGGATTATTCTTTGAAATGATTCTCCTTGAGCTTGGCTGAGGTTTATGTTCAGCGGAGCTCTTCCTCTTTTCCTAGTAACTATTATCGGGTTTCCGTCGAATTCCACATAAAAAGTATTAGGAAGTATTATTCGAGTTCTTCCAGCCTTCTTCAAACTCCTCGTCAAAAATTTCTTCGCTAAACATCCAATATATTTCGCTTTAAATATCATAGTCCATATTTTTCAGCGAATGCCTTGAATGCGTCCTTGAACAATTTCATCGGGAAGCTAACTATTCCAGCCCCTATCTGACCAACTCCAGGATCCTTATGGGCTATTCCCGTGTTTATCGTTGGAACTATCCCGGTCTTCAAGATCTTTCTAATATCTATTCCAGTAGGCGTTCCCTGGAAGTTTAGATACGGTATCTGGAAATACTTGTGCTTCGCATAGGTGATCTCATACATCTTTTGAGTGGTCTCTATCGCGAGTTGAACGCTTCCACCAACCCATGAGACTATGGCTGGAGCGGCGGCCATGGCGAATCCCCCGAATCCAGCTGTCTCCGTAATGGAGCTATCTCCTAGATCTCCGCTAGCATCTTTCTCACTATATCCCGGGAACCACACGCCCTTCGGTATCGGAGCCGGAGCGGTGAACCATCTATCTCCTAATCCGCTCACCCAGATCCCGGTATCGGTGGCGTTTCTAGCCATGACAGTAACTATTGTACAGTATTCGATGTTGTGAGCTGCTAGGGTCATGGCCTTGGCCGAGGCCATTCCGAGATTTAGGGTTGTGAATGGATTTGCGGCCATGAATTTATAGGCTTCGATCAAATCCTTTTTATCGATATTTGTTCTAAGCATGTATGGAGTTATCTCCTTCAAGAAGAGATAAGTTGTCGCATAATACCTGTTATGGCAATCATCTCCCATCTGCAACGCTTGAGCTATCAAAGGCTTAAACGGCAACCCATCCTTCTCCGATCTAATCTCATCTATCGTCGCCTTTAGAACCGGATATAGAACCTCGGCCATCCACTTCAACCTATCCAAAACCTCTTTGCTATAAGCGCCGTATCTCAACACCTTTCCAATTCCTTCATTCATGTTCGAGTAAGCCTTATTCCCCCACTTCTTGTCATAGACTTCATACACGGGCATACTCGGCGAGATCACTCCCGACATCGGGCCAACCGCATTATGATAATGAGTTGGCTCAAACTTCACTTCACCAGATGCAAGCATCTTCTCAGCTTCTTCAGGAGCGCTCGCCCATCCCTCATAGAGGACCGCCCCGATGAGAGCTCCTTTCATCGGTCCAGCTGCTCTCTCCCAAGTTACCGGTGGTCCCGCGTGGATGAGCATATAATCCTTCATTCCAGGTATCTTATCTTTTGCAAGACCCATGTCGATCCAGATGGGCTCCGACTCCATCATTCTTTCAACGGCTTCCTTATTCGCTTTCTCAACTTCTTCCTTAATAGCAGACAAGTTACATCACGATGATAGAGGTCTTTCAGCCGTATTTAAATCTTCTATTGACATGAAAGATACAATTCTTTTGGAAAAAGTTATCTGTTAGAGATTTAATCTGAATTCGTGAAGAACCTTGACTGTTGTTAAGAATCTTGTTAAGAAGAGCTTCTTCAGAGACTCTCTTCAATTGATGAGATTATCTGAAGAAGTAAAAAGGTTTCCAGGAATATTGGATGCAGCCGTCCTCATGGCCACGGATACGAATAAGGAGATCTTGCAGAAATTAGGTCTCTTAACCTCAGAGGGTGAAAAAGCTTCAAAAGATGATATGATATTGGCCGTCAAAGCTGAGGATGAATCGGCCGCCGATGAAGCATTGAAGGAGATCGAGGATATGCTGATGAAGGTGCCGACGGCGGCTCGACGGCGGCTGTTCCAGAGGCTGAAAGGATCTGTTATAGCGTTGACTCGGCTTTGGAGTCGATGCCCGACGCGAACTTCGCGATAGTCTCGGTTCCAGGTGAATATGCGAAGGATGTTGTCATGGATCTCCTCAAGCGAGATATCCACGTTCACGTTTTCAGCGATCACGTCCCAATCGAGGATGAGGTTGAGATGAAGAAGTTCGCTAGCGAGAGGGGATTACTCGTTCTAGGACCTGGAGCTGGAACCTCGATAATTAACGGCAAGGCGATTGCCTTCGCAAATGTCGTTAGGAGAGGTAATGTGGGAATCGTCGCGGCTGCTGGAACAGGTCTTCAAGAGGTCAGCGTCCTACTCGATAGAATTGGGTTGGGAGTGTCTCAAGCACTCGGAATAGGTGGAAATGATGTGAAGAAAGAAGTTGGGGGAATAATGGCGATAGACTGTATAAGGGCTTTAGAGGCTGATAGAAAGACGAAGCTCATCATGGTCGTTGCAAAGCCTCCTGACAGAGAGGTGATGAGAAAGATAACAAAGGTGATATCCGAAGAGACCACAAAGCCCTTCGTCATATGCTTCCAAAGCCTCAGAGAATATAAGCCTCCGAAGAAACTTGCTAGAAGGGTTAAAGCCGTTAGGGGACTTCACGCAGCCGTCATACAGGCGGTTAAGCTCTTGAAACCCAAAGCTGTTCAAAAAGCCCATAAGAGAATTTCCATGAAGCCTAGAGAGCTTCGAGCATTAGCCATGAAGTTATCGAAGAAGTTGAAGTCGACTCAAAAATACATTAGAGCGCTCTATACCGGAGGAACCTTGATGTATGAGGCCATGTTGATCTATCGAGAGCTTATCGGAAACGTTTACAGTAACGCGCCATTATCGAGCAAGTATAAGCTACCGGATCCGCATAAGAGCTTCAAGCACAGCGTTATAGATTTGGGCGAAGAGGAGTTCACTGCTGGACGACCTCACCCCATGATAGATCCAACTGTTAGGAAGCTTAGGCTTATTGAGGAAGCTAAGGATCCGTCGGTGGCCGTGATTCTAATGGACTTTATGCTCGGATATGGTTCGCATGAAGATCCAGCTGGAGCCATGATAGACTCCATCGAAGATGCGATGAGGATAGCTGAAGAGGATGGCAGAAACCTGATAATATTGGGTCATGTATGTGGCACGAGGAAGGATCCACAGAGCCTAGTCGAACAGGAGAGGAAGTTGAAGAAGATAGGAGTCCAATTATTCCCATCGAATGCGTTAGCGGTGATCGCATCCGCATTGATAGTGAAGAGAGGTAAGGTGAAGGCTGATAGGTTGAGGAGAGTTTATAGATCATTTGTCGGAATTTAGGAGGTGTAAAAGATGTCTGAAAAGATTTTGAAATTATTTAAGTCCGAGCTCAAGGTGATTAACGTAGGTCTCGAAATTTTCTACAACGACCTCAGAAGACAGAAAGTTGAAAGCATTCAAGTGGCTTGGCAGCCGCCGCCGAAGCTTGAGAAAGAACTTGACAGGGCATTGAGAGAACTTCTCTAAACCTCACCCAATTTTATTTAAAAAGAATTTACGATAAGCTGTGGACATGACAAAAATGGTGGGATAACGTAATCTATTTGACGGGCAATTTTTCCACTTTTATCGTCCATTGACATCTTGTCGTCCTTCATCGAAATTAGAAGCGACTTTAACAAAAACGATTGTTTCTCATCATCTTTCTGAAAAAACGATTGTTTCTCACAATCTTTCTGAAAACTCTCATTATCTATCGATGAATATTCTTTCCGTGCTTGGATGATATGTTTAAATAGCAATTGCGAAATCTCTATATTACTATGTCGCCTTACAAATATGTGGGAAAGCCCATACCGAGGGCTGACGTGGATAAGGTGTTCGGTGACGCTATCTTTTCCTTTGACGTAACGCTTCCCGGAATGCTTTATGCGAAACTTGTTGGAGCAACTCAAGCTCATGCGAAGATTAAGCATATAGATTATTCAAAGGCTCTACAGGTTCCCGGGGTTGTAGCTGTTTTTACGGGAGCAGAATTCCCACAGAAAATCGGCATCTATGCCGCCGATAGAGATGTATTGGCGAGAGAGAAAGTTTTGTATTATGGTCACCCCATTGCCGCGGTAGTTGCTGAAAGTTTGGAAGCTGCAGAGAACGCGGCAGAGTTAATTGAAGTAGAGTATGAGCCGCTCCCCGCGGTCTTCGATGTTAAGGATGCGCTTAAACCAGATGCTCCAATCCTACATGAGAGGCTTGCAGAGTATAAGCATGCGTCATTCATTTATCCCGAACCCGGAACCAACATAGCGACCCGTGTAAAGTTGAGGAAGGGAGATGTTGAGGAAGGATTTGCGAAGGCCGATGTAATAGTTGAGGACACGTATAGGGAGCCGCTTGTAAGTCAAGCATATCTGGAAAATTGGGTTGGAGTAGCTAGAGTGAAATCCGATGGTACGGTTGAGATCTGGTCGTCACATCAATCTCCTTTCGCGGTTAGAGAATTGTTGGCGGCCTCACTAGGCTTACCGATAGGAAAAGTCATAGTATATCATCTCTATACTGGAGGAGGCTTCGGAGGCAAGGCTGGAATCCTCCTAGAACACATACCAGTATTGTTATCGATGAAGCTTGGTGGAAGACCTGTCAGGCTGGAGCTGAACAGGGAGGAAAACTTCCACTACATGGCTCAAAGAGCTGGTTATATATTTGAGATGAAGACCGCTGCGACAAAGGACGGCAAGCTGATCGCCCATCAAGGCAGGTACTTGCTGGATGCTGGAGCATACGCAGACTACACTGTTAATGTTGCCAGATCGGTTACATTCATGGCCTTTGGACCATATGAGATCCCAAACATACATATCGATACATGCGCTGTCTATACGAATAAAGTTCCTACAACGGCCTTCAGAGGCTTCGGCTTAATGGAGCTATTCTTCGCATCCGAGCAGCAGATAGATCAACTTGCAGAGAAGCTTGGAATGGATCCAGTTGAATTCAGGTTGAAGAATGCACTAATACCGGGAAAATCCATAACACCGACTCAAAGACGTTTGCGTGAAGACGCCGGCGCGCCAGCTGATACGATTAGGAGAACCGCCGAATTAATAGGATGGGATAAGCCTCTGGAGAAGCCGAAGGAGCCTTGGAAGCGTAGAGGCAGGGGTATTGCAGCATTCTGGAAGGGGCCTGTTCAGCCCTCGAGCGCCGCCGCTTCGGCAGTGGTGAAGTTGAATGAGGATGGATCCGTTGATCTCTTGGTTGGAACAGGTGAGATGGGTCAGGGAACGGTAAGCGCTCTAAGACAAATCGTCGCTGAGGAACTTGGTATCGAGCCTGAGAAGGTTAGAGTTTCGCCGATAAGGTCTACAAACCTAGTCCCATATACTTGGCAAACAGTCGGTTCTAGGGGATTATATTCCGATGGACAAGCACTTATGCGTGCACTAGAGGACCTAAAGTCTCAGATCAGGAAGGTGGCGGCACAGATATTCAAGGTATTCGAGGATGAGATCGAGATTAAAGATGGAAAGGCATATGTTAAGGGTAAGCCGTGGGACTCAGTAACCCTAGCCGA
This sequence comes from Nitrososphaerota archaeon, assembly GCA_021159365.1. Lineage (GTDB taxonomy): Archaea > Thermoproteota > Nitrososphaeria_A > Caldarchaeales > Wolframiiraptoraceae > AUK039. The sequence continues at coordinate 21,217 of JAGGRY010000010.1, forward strand.
GATAGCTTTAGGCTACATGTTCCCGGATGGCGAGACAATTCATGGACCACTGATTGGAAGAGGTTCCCACGTCCCGGTTCAAACGACCTTCTTAGATCCTGAGACCGGTGCCGGCGAGCCTAAGCCGTTTATCACCTTTGGAGCTGGAGCTGTTGAAGTTGAAGTTGACCTATTGAATATGCAGGTTAAGGTGATTAGGGCGGCCACAGTTTATGATACTCCAGTCATAAATCCAGGTTTAGCATATGGTCAAGTCTATGGAGGTTTGGTTATGGGAATGGGCTTAGCGCTCACCGAACAACTGGTCTTTGACGATCATGGAAGGCTTCTTAACCCAAATCTCACGGACTATAAGGTGTTTAGAGCTGGAGATATTCCAAAGGAGATTAAGGCGGAATTCCTCGGAGTCGGTCAAAGAAACGCCCCGTATGGGGCTAAGGGAATTGGAGAGCTCACGATGCTAGCATGGCCAGCGGCGATAATCAACGCGATCTATGATGCGATAGGTGTAAGAGTTAAGGAGACACCAGCTACACCTGATAAGCTGCTGAAGGAGATCAGAGAACAGAAGCCCGAACTCTTAGAGGAGGTGAGGAAGCAGCTTTTGGGGTGAGAACATGTCGGTCTTAGTCTTTAGAACAACTCTTCCAAGATTCGAGTACTTGAGGCCGAAGAGCTTAGGAGAGGCTCTTGAGCTGAAGGCGAAGTATGGCGGTGATGCGATGATACTTGCCGGTGGAACCGATCTCCTAGTCGATATCAGGATGAGGGCTAAGAAGCCAAAATACGTCATCGACATTAAGGGGGTCAAGGAACTCTCAGAGCTTAAGTATGTTGAGGGCAGAGGGCTTGAGATAGGTTCCGCCGTAACACTTTCAGAGATAGAAAGATCGAAGGTCGTTAAGGAGAAGTTCCATGTTTTATGGGATGCTGTAAGACAGCTTGCGGACTTTCCCCTGAGAACTAGAGCCACTCTCGCGGGAAACATAGCTAATGCTTCTCCAGCTAGTGACAGCGCTCCAGCATTATTGGTCCTCGGAGCAGAGGTTGAACTCTCCTCAACTAGGGGAACTAGAAAATTACCGATTAAGAAGTTCTTCAAGTGGGTTAAGCAGACCTATATGGAGCCTGATGAGATGATAACAAGGATATTTGTGCCCGAGCCGCCGAGAGATTCGAAGGGAATGTATCTCAAATTCACCAGAATTTCAGTTGAAGACCTCTCAGTGGTTGGAATAGCTGGCTTGGCGGCAAATCCGAAGGAGCCTGAGAAAAGGATCGTTAGGCTCGCATATGCTTCTGTGGCTCCAACCCCCGTATTGGTCGAAGAAGTTGAGGAAATCTTTAAGCACGATAAGCCTGTAAAAGAGCTTATACGTGAAGCGGTTGAAGCTGTCAAGAAGAAGACCTCTCCCATCACAGATGTCAGAGGAACCGCTGAATATAGGAGGCATTTGATAGAATTTGGCACGGCATATCTCCTAAACAGGTTATTGGAGGTGATCGAATGAAGAAGATATCCATAACTCTAACCGTGAATGGACAGAAAAAGACCGTTGAGGTAACTCCAAACGAGAGGCTCATCGACGTCCTCAGATACAGGCTGGATCTAAGAAGCGTGAAAGCCGGATGCTTGAAGGGAGAATGCGGAAGCTGTTTAGTGCTTATGAATGGAAAGCCCGTAAAGTCATGCCTAATCTTAGCCGCCGAAGCTGATGGATCGGAGATAACCACCGTTGAAGGACTCGGATCCCTAAATAAGCCAGCCCTAATTCAAAAGGCATTCATTGAAGCATTCGGCTACCAATGCGGCTTCTGCACAAGTGGCTTCATCCTACTCGGACACTGGATACTAGAAAATATGCCGGATGCCAGCGAAGAGGAGATTAAAGAGATACTTAACGGCATCCTTTGCAGATGCACTGGATATAAGCAGATAATCGAAGCCATAAAGCTGGCCCAAAAGTGGAAGAGGGAGCGTAAATAATCAAGAAATCTCATGATTCTTTATCTCGCCCTCAATTTTTTTGAAAGATCTAAACATTACAACGTGAACGCCGATTTTCATCGCATGACTTAGTACTCTAATTCGGAGTTAAATAAACTAAAACTTTTTGTACCGGTATTGAATATTTTTTGATATGCCATATGAAGTTGAAATTTTGGGTAAGAAGGTTAAGATGTATGATCTAAGCCAGCCGTTGGGAATCCATGCGCCCTTCTGGCCATATTATCCACCGTTCGAGATGTACTACATCAAGAGGAAGCCGGAGCATGG
>JAGGRY010000044.1 GCA_021159365.1 Nitrososphaerota archaeon
GAAATTAGGCCTACTTTAAAGCTCTCCCTCATAACCCTTAACGCCGCCCTCTATGCATCGGTCGGATACTTGACTTACCTCGGCCTATTCACCCCGATCTTTGGGACGGTTAGGTTTTGGCCGGCGGTCATAGTTCCAGCCCTCTTCTCGATCCTCTTCTCTCCCTGGATCGGTGGAACAGGGGCGGCGATAGGGATCTTCATAAGCGATATGATCATCCATGGAAACCCTCTTCTAAGCTTGAGCGTAGGGGTTCCATCAAACTTCCTAGGATTCTATACAATAGGTGTTTTAGCGAGGCGTTGGCGTAAGCCTAGAACTGGGAAACTCGTGATGGCGATAACCATACAATTAATTCCATTGATTCTCTCATGGCTCCTCTATTATCTGGGATTGATAGAGGAATCCGTGGCCTTAATCTTCTTCATAACCGCGTTACTTATCTTCGGCTTCGGATCAATAGTAGCCCTAGTTCGGAGAAGTTATCTTGGAATACTTTACGCATCATCTATTGGATTGATGGTTGGAAGCGCGATCATAGGCTTAGGCTTATGGGGTTTCAGCCAATTCTTCGTTCTACCGGTTGGAGGTGTTAGGAATGCTCCTCTAATAGCCGCCGCCGTCTGGTTTCTCTGGACATATCTAACCGAGATCCCGTTCCTATACTTCATTCTCCCGCCATTAATCTATGCCGTAGTCCGCGCCATGCCGCACTTAGCCGCTCAAGCTCTAGGAAAGGTGGAAGAGGTTGAACGTTAAGAGAGGATTTGCCAAGATTCCAGCGCCGCTCTCAAGTATATTCTCTCCAAAGATCTTTAGAGATGGAGAACTTAGAGAGGATCCAATCGAAATAGGAGCTATTGGAGGAGGATTCGCGCTGGCAAATGGGGTTGAGACTATCATAGAACTCGATTTAGATGGAGAAGATTCCTCATCCGTCCTAGTCAATGATTCGATCACATATTTTCCCCCATCGATCGAGGCAGCCGAATACATGAGGAGGAAACTGAACCTCAAGGGAAGCATTAGGATAAGGCATAAGATGGGGGTTCCGATAGCCACTGGATTCGGGACGAGCGCAGCCTCAACCCTCGGAGTTATCCTCATTCTCTCAAAGCTTTCTGGCAGGGGTATGACTCTTCTCGAAGCCTGTAGAATTACCCACGAGATCGAGCTTAAATGCAAGACTGGGTTGAATAGCGAGGCTGGAATACTTTCAGGCGGATTAATTCTGGTGTTGAGGGAAGGGGCTCCGCCGAAGCTTATGATAGATTCGATTCCACTTCCATCCGGAGCTGGATTGGTTGCGGTTGTCGCGGGAATCCTTGAAACAACTGAGATCCTTAAGGATGTTGAGAAGCTTAGGGAGATCGAGAAGATAGGGGATCGAAGGATGGAGAAGATCTTGGAGAGACCAATCCCTGAAAACTTCCTTGAACAAGCCAGAGCCTTCGCGTGGGAGACAGGCTTCGTAACGAGGGAAGTCGAAGAGATCTTCGAAGTCCTAAAAAGGCTTCCAACCATAGGATATGCTCAAAACATGCTCGGTAAGGCCGCTCACGCCTTAGTCGAGGAAAAAGATCTGACTAGAGTTGAATCACATTTAAGGGAGACCTTCCCCGATTATAGGATAATCTCTTCGAGGATTGGATACGGAGTTAGGATCTCGTAAAGTCGTCTATCAAACGGTTAAACTCCTCGATGAATTCTTCCTCTCTTCCAGCGGGGATTAAGGCGGATGCGGCGAAGCTGTGGCCGTCTCCGGATCCCCCAACCTTTTCAGCGGACTTCACAGTGAGATTTGAGGCCGGTGGAAGCTTTCCAGCTCTAATCTCATCTGCTACGTGTTTCGGGGTTCTTATCGATGCCTTAACCCATTCTCCATCGATCTCCCCGATTCTTGGAAGATTTTTCTCGAACTTCATGAATCCGATTAGATACTTATCCGGTGAGCAAGTCTTCCGATAGCTCAACATGGATGTGAATGTTCCAACGGTCTTTGATCCCAAGCCCTTAAAGAGGTCTCCTAGATGAAACCATTGAACCATTCCATCAACCCTTAATCCCTTCTTCGCCAAGATCGCGAAGGCTTGGTTAAATTTCTTCTTCCTAAGCTCTTCAAACTCCTTCACGCGATCCTCTTCGATCATTCTCTTCTTCAAGAACTCGACCGCGAGATATGGACCATCCCTATAGTATCCTACGCTTCCCATCGCCGTTAGGATCGATGATAGCTTGTTCCAAGGCTTCTTCAAGAACTTTATCAGGTATCGCTCCCGATTCTTCGCCCTCTTTACTTCGACATCGCCTACCTTAACAGCATCCTCAAGTGGAATCCTGTTCAAGCTTCTCAGGTCGCCTGGGATCTCAGCGGATCCTACGACGGCCATCCAGGCAGCGTCATCAAGCCTGGACAACTCTCTCATGAATAGATATGTTGCTGTCGATCCGCTTACATCGGTTTCACCGCTGAATCCATACAATTCTGGGTTTAGATGAATTACTCTTTTGCTCTCAACCCTTCTTGGATCGTGATGATCCACTATAATTGCCCTTGAATCCTGTTCTTCAACGCTTTTCACTATCAGATCCGCTCTACCGGATCCTATGTCGAGGTAGATGTAGAGCTTATAGCCTTTAGAGTGGAGGAGCTTAACTATAGCTGGATGAAGCTTCTCAACACAATACAGCTTATATCTGATGCCGACCCTATCCAAGGCCATAGAGGCTATCGCCGCTGAGCATAATCCATCAGCATCATCATGAAATATTATTGGAACCTCGAAATCTATCGATCTAAGTTCTTCAGCAGCTTCTCTAAGCGCCTCAAAATACTCCTCCATCGACATCAACACAATAATCTCGCTGGGATGTTATAAGAGGTTCTACAGGTTTTTAAGGAATCCAAGCCTAATAGTCGGATATGGACGCGGATCTAAGGGATGCCGTGGTTGAAGTGGCTAAGCTCATGGCGATAAGCGCTAGAACCGCCCCAAAAGCGAAAGGAATAGACGATATAGACATAGTATTATTGGAAGATCGTAAAGATCTTGAGAAACTCGCGGATAAGATGGAGGAGATCGGGCATGAGACCGATCGAGGATTCTTCATAAGAGACGCTGAATGTGTCAGGAAATCATCGGCGGTGCTATTGATAGGTGTTAGAGGAGATAAGCCGAAGGAAATCGACTGCGGTGGATGCGGATACGAAGGATGTGAAGAATTTAGGAAGGCTGAGAAGATTCTTGGAAGAGATTATTCTGGGCCAAATTGCGCGCTTCAACTGATAGATCTAGGAATAGCCATCGGATCGGCCGTTAAAACCGCGTCAAACTTAAACATAGATAATAGGATAATGTTCTCAGCCGGGGTTGCGGCGATAAAGCTTGGAATGATTAAGTGTAGCGTCGCTCTAGCTATACCGTTATCAGCGCATGGAAAGAATATCTATTTCGATAGAAAGTGGCCGCGTTAGAGAGCTAAAAACTGTTAGAAAAAGTCTGTCAGAGTTGACTCCCTCGACACCTCCCTCAACTTACTCGGCTTGATACCGACAACCGATAAGATTCTACCGCATGCCGGGATGACCTGCTTATCGATGTAATAGTTCCAGTCAACCTCATCGGGCTTCACCTTGAAGTATGGCTTAACCCTTCGATAGAGTGGGCCAGCTCCCTCAACTATGATATATCCAACCTTGTCTCCAGGCTGAATCTTCCAACCTTCGCTACTCATCTGCCTCGCGATAACTATGTGTGGCTGAGTTGCTGAATATTCGTTTAATGGCCTCGTTATCTGTCTCCAGATGATAAGCTTCTTAAGCTCAACATCCCTATCTTTTAATCTCTTGACGTATTCTCTCGCCTTATCCAAGGCTTTTGACGGATCCCCTGTCTCCAACAAGATCTTCACGGTCTCTCTCTGAGCTTCTCTCGCAACCTCGCTCCAATCCCCCCTAACTGCTTCCAGTCCAACTATCTCGATCTTATCCTCAGTGGTTATCCCAGCATATTTTTTCTTGGCCTCGGTGAAGATCACCCTCTTAAAGACCTCATCAACCTTCGCCTCAAGCTCTAACTTCTTCTCAATCCACTCCATAAACTTCTCAAGCTTCCCCTCATAGTTTTTGAGGAACAAGGAGTCTGTGTCGGAGTAGATCACATCCATCCCAAGCTCTTCAGCCTTCTTCATCGAGGAGTTTATCACCTCTCTCCCCCAAGCGGTCGTGGCCTCCGCGACCTCCCTGGTATACCATCTTGCGCCGATCCATCCAGTATAGCCGTAGATGGCGTTCGTGATTATCTTCACGGCTCTTTGACGAGCATCTAAAACCTTTGCTTCAACTGATTCTGGATCAAGCTCCTTAAGCCTCGATTGAATCATCCTCCTCTCTCTCAGCAAGGTCTTCAAGACATTTGGGAGAAATCCCTCAGGACTTGCCCTAAATCTATATCCATTTGGAGCAACATTCTCTCCATCAGGGCTTAGAGTGTCGAATGAGATGTTATACTTTATCATGAGACTTGGATACATGGATCGGAAGTCGACCACCGCGACATCTTCATGAATTCCAGGTTCAGGAGCCTTAACTAGTCCACCTGGATAAGTCACATGCCTGATCTCCATCCGCTTCGGAATAAGCTCCCCAACCTTGACGGCATGAGTCATCAGATAATTCTCAACTCTAAATCCCGCGGAGGCCGTTAAGATGTGGTCGGCGGGCATTCCAGTGAGCTCGCTTAAGCTGAAGATGAAGTCCTTCACGGCCTCATACGCGTCCATGATCGCTTCAGCTCTCTGCATAGAATATCTCTTAACTAGATCCTTATCGGATCTCCATCTCTCAGCAAGCTCATACTCATCAACCGAATCGAACTCTTTCTTTATTCCAAGATAGTTCACGAATTCTTCCAAGGTCTCGACCGTTAGCTCCGGTATATCTCTCGCCATATCTTCGAGGTCTATGTTTAATCTACCCCTGATCGAGACGTGGCCATAGACGCTTGTCCTAGGCTCTGATCCAAGCCTCCCAACTGCAAGCCTTATTCCAAGCCTTTCAGCCCTCTCACACAAATAATTCCACTGAGCCTTATTCAATCCAAAGCCTACTACTACATCCGGATCCTTCTCTCTAATTATCTTGATAAGTTTCTCGAAAATCTCTCGTTCCTCTCCTTCAAGCTGAACCCTGAATCCATCGCTGAAGTATAGTGAGATCAGTCTAACGGGGTCTCGGTCGGGTGTAGGAGAACCATGCTCGGCGAAAAATATGGGATCTATCGCCACAGCTGTGAGGTTCGGCGGAGGAGCGTGCTCAAGCCTTTTAATGGACTTGGGTTTTACAAAGCTTATTCCATCGAGCTTCTGAACAATCTCTCCCTCGACCTCGATCCATCCACACGGCCTCAAACCGCTCTCCAAGAGATACTTTATTGAAGACCTCAGATCCTCTTCATACGCCTCAACTCCATTCAATCCCCTAAGTAGTCTTGAAGCGGCCTTCTCAAGATCCTCGGCGTCCACATATACTTTTAGCGCTTGAATAGGCTTACCTCTAACCCTTTTAGAGCATCTTTCAAATCTAACGCCACTCGATTTGAGCTTTTGAGCAGCCGCCTCAATTCTGCCTATCAGATAGAAGCTCGGCGTATATCGTTGCTTGACGACCCATGTCAACAGGCTTTCATCCTTACACCAAAGCCATATGAAGGGTCTGCCGCCCTCAACTTCCGAGGCCACGTCGAGGAGCCAAAACCTCATCTTCGATTAAGATTCTGTCCACTCAGTTGATAAGCTTAACTTGAAGACTGGATGTTGGGATGTCTGGGAAAAGATTTGGGTATTTTACTGGAGAGTCCAGTCTAGTCATCTTCACGCTTTATACATTCGACGCCGTGTTTCAGCCTATTGTTCTATGTAGACCTAGTCTTGACCTTCACCTTGACCTCGATCTTTTCAAGCTCCTTCTCAAGATCAGGCGGCACCTGGACGACCTTAGTATTCCTAAGCGACTTCTTCTTCCTCGGAGAATTCCTCAGAAGGATTCCGCAGTATGGGCATCTAACGCTGTCCGTTAGATAGTAGACTCTACATCTGGAGCAGTACTTGTAGCCGTTGGCGTAGCTTCTCCTCAACGACATCTTAGGCTGCTTTTCAAGGAGTATCATTCTTCTCCCCTCCGTCATGAAGACGTTTTCACCTCTACATAAACTTTATGTTCTACTGTGTAAGTAATGTAAATAGAAACATGATAGGAGAGTCCAGCTTAAGAAGGCTTCAAAGGGTTGGAAAAGCCACCTATAGCGTCTCCCTACCGAAGGGATGGGTCAGGAAGAGGGGGCTTAGGCCAGGGGATATCTTAGAGGTCTATGAGGAGAGCGATGGAAGCCTTAGGATAAGGTCTCGGATGGATAAACTGGCTGAGTCATCCTATCTCATAGATGCCGAGCTTTGTAGAGTTTATGGCCAGATCTCGAAATTGATAACCGCCTGCTATCATAGAGGCTGTGAGAGGATAGAGGTGAGAGCCGCGGGAGGGCTCAATGACGAGGTTGTTAAGGAGATCTCCGAAGCTGCATCAAGGCTTCCAGGCTTTGAGATTATTGAGCGGACCAATAAGAGCATTGTTCTCCAAAACTTTGTTGATCCATCGAAGTTCTCGGTGAGAGGGCTCATTAGAAGACTTCAAACCATGATCTCAACGATGTTCGGGAGTATCTCAGACTTCTTATTCTCTAGGAGCTATGAGGACATAAAGTCGATAAGAGATCTAAGAGAGAAGATCTATCAGCTTCATGAACTCATAGTCAGATTGCTCATAACATATCTTGAGCATAGAGGTCTTGGAAGAATGATCGGGCTTAAGAACTCAGCTGAAGCCTACTGTATGATTATGTTCTCCGATCACATACTTAGAATCGCCGAACACCTATACAATATTGGAGAAGAATTCCTGAGATTCAGGAAAAAGATATGGAGAGATAAGGAGATGCTAAGCCTCTTTAGAGAGCTTATCGGGATGACCTCGATGATCTTTGAAGACTCGATTAACACCTTCATAAATACAGATCCACAACACACGATGAAGATCCTAGATCAAATCTCTAACATCGTCGATCATCAACTCTCAGGCGGAGAGCTCTTAAAGGCTCGCGACCTAGAGAGAACGTGTTTTATCGAGAAAATCCTGTGCTCACTCAAAGGAGTTATGCTGGAGTGCGAGAGGATCGTTGAAGAAATATTCGATAGATTCATCGAGAATGGAGGCCCAGTCTGTATACTTAGAGAGGGAGCCTCTAAAAGCATCTAAGGAAATCTATTCTTCAAAATTCCATCAACTCCAACATATGGATTAAACTTCTTCTCGACGCCTATGGTTGAGGTTGGACCATGGCCTGGATAAATCACATATTGATCTGGGAGTTTAAAGAGCTTCTCGACGACGGATTTCACGAGCAACTTAATATCTCCGCCAAACATATCCGTTCTCCCAATCGATCCCGCGAATAGGGTGTCTCCCGTAAATACCCCTCCATCGAAGACATAGGATACACTTCCAGGGGTGTGGCCGGGTGTATGGAGAACTTTCAGTATATTTCTCCCAATCCTTATCTCATCTCCATCATCTATGTATCCATCGGGCTTGGGTGGATCAAAGCTACTTAACCCCAGATAGAGCTCCGCATCCTCTACACTTCTTTTAAGGACTTCCTCATCGGCTCGGTGAATATAGAATTTACATCCTAATGCTTCCTTCAATTCTCTAACCGCTAGGATGTGATCGAAATGGCAATGGGTTACATAGATTCCTTCGACTCTGATCCCCTTTTCTTCAATCCTATGGATTATCTTCTGCGGCTCTTCTCCGGCATCTATCACCAATCCCTCGCCAAATTCTTGGTCAAAGACTATGTATGAGTTGCTTTGAAGAGCTCCGACGACGACTCGATCAATTAGCATGGCGTTCACATCAATTCACATTCGCGACTTTAAAGACGTTATGCATCACGATTACATAAAGTGTTCTAAGCTCGTCACGCCTATTATTTTATCGAAATCTATTCCAAGCGCATCTAAGACCTGGCCGAAGGTTGAGATGAGGTATTCAACATATTTGTCTATGTCTACTTGATCCTTTCTCGCAAATTCCAGAGGCTCGACGCCATCTCTATCCTTCGTCTTAACATACGAGATTATATCTCCGGCCACGACTGAAACCCCTCTATTCATCAGTTTCTTCGCGGCCTTTACATGAGGTGGGGTTGTCTTAACGTATCTATCCACGCTCTTTGACAGCATTACCTTAAACGATAGATCTTCTAGCTCGAACTCCCCCTTCTTTAACTTGTAATACCAGGTCTTAATTATCTCCTCGATCTTCTCCCTCGCCTGCTCAAAGCTTTGCTCGTCATGAACCTCTTGGAGAACCTTAAGCATCTCCTCGAAAGCCTCCTTGATGAATTTGGGTATATGCCTCTTCTTTCCAGTTAATCCTTTAACGTCTACGACCCCCTTATCCGTCACTCCAAGATAATTCTTCTTCCTAGTCGAGAAAACTATGTATCTGTATTTCTTGTCGAGCTCTAAGTCAAGCTTCAATACGTCTTTAGCCCATTTAACGACGTCATTTATCGCGGCTTGATCCGAGGTCTTTAAGAAGACGCTGTCGGTGTCCCCGTAAATCACCTCTATTCCAAGAGATCTGACTTTCTCGATCGTCTTCTTCAAGGCATATCTTGCTATCGCCGCTGTGCTCTCCGCAACAGGTGGACAATAGAGTGGGAACTCGCTGAATCCGAAGACTCCGTAAGCTGCGTTTAAGAACACCTTTAACGCTCTCTGGACTACTCCATACCATCTTCTCTGAGACTCGGCTAGATCGCTTCTACCGCTCATGGGCTTATACCATCTAACCCTGATATCTCTCAAGCATCCTATTACTTCACTTTGAATTCCTCTCCTCTTCTTACATATCCAATGCTCAGTCTCGGGAACGACGTTATCCATACACTCTGCATGCGGGCATCTAACGGTTTCATAGCTTAGATTCCATTCTTTTAAGACCGATGGATAGAGGGATGCGAAGTCTAGAACCGTAACATCAAAGTGTATCCCAGGCTTCGGCTCAACGACTATCGCTCCCCTATACTTCTTCCCCTCGATCACCGCCTTGGTTGACGTGACTCCCTTCTCCTCGATGAGTTCATCGTGTCTAGGGATAAGGCATCCCCTCCTCCTATGCTCATAGTAGAGGAGGCTCTTTATCCATCCCGATACTCCATGTCTACAAACATCTTCTATGGGCATCATGCTTATCCTAGATAGTACGACCAATAATTTCAGTAGAAGCTCGTCTTCAAAGGTCAATAATTCATGAACCAGTAATGCGTCTTGGAAGCAGTATCTCGCAAGCTCGGCACTTGATAGCTCGCTGATCGGCTTCTCTATAACTATCTTCCCCTTCCCCAGAATTGCTTGGGCAACCGCTTCCAGGGTATGTTCTCTATATCTATTGTCGAATGCGTAAACTTGTATACTCCTATTCATGAATAGCCTGTAGAGATCTATGTGGATTCCATGTCTAAGTGACGCCCCTTCTCTTCCGAGAGTTATCGGTATCTGATCTCTTGGAATCCTTAAAGCCTCACCTCGATGTCTTAGATAGGGCATGTCGAAGTCATCTCCATTGAATGTAGCTATGACTGGATAGCTCCGCATGATCTCATACACCTTTCTAAGCATATCAGCCTCATCATCGTAAACGATTATCTTGAAATCCTCATTCTCTTTGGGTTCCTCGAAGTTCTTTGTCTTAAGTAGGTGAACCTCCCTTCGGCCATCGCTTCCGACCATCGAGACCGCTACGACCTTATCCTTGGCCTTACTTGGGGATGGAACTCTAGTCGCAACTGGAGATGAAACCTCGATGTCTAGGGATAGATGCTTGAATCTAGGCTGGTCTGCTTCAAGTAGGCTCACCCATCTATATAGCAGCTTCTTCTCTTCAGCTGGGAAATCGGCGAAAACCGTGTCAAGTATTCTCCTTATCCTACCCTCATCAGGCTTAACGTTCACAAGCCTTCCATCCTCGACATAATATGGCGCTGAGGGTATCAGATTCATATCATAGAGATAGCATAGATGATATGGTATATCGGCTTCCCAAGCTTTGATCTTCTCTCTAATGGAGTTCGCGCCTCCACCTATCGCTAGAGGATCGCTCGCCACGATCTTCGTCAAAGTAATCTCCGTATCCCTTAGTAAATCGTATTTCTTCTCCTCGACGAGATCTACAACTCCGGGGAGATTCATTGCCTTAACTTCTTCTATGGGCATCTTTGCATAGCAGTATGGATGATGACCCGACTCGTCATAGATAATCTTCACCTCTTGAGAATCTGGATCTAAGAGCTTTAGATACGCTTTTCCAGCCTTTCCATCATAGCTACATCCGAGTAAGAAGTACACGTCTTTCCTTAGATGGTCGTCGAGACTCGTCTGCCCCATTTCCATCAAAGATTGATACAGCATAATAATTTAGATTTTCGATGAGATCCTAATAAGGGGATATTCAGAGAATTGATATGTGGAAATCGAAGAGGATTCGGCGGAAGCCATCGCGTTGGCGTTGAAAGCCATTAAAATTCACTCAGATCTGGGATTATCTCTTAAATCTAGGTTATATCGCGCCGCGAGGGAAGTTAGGCCTAACTTAAACGCCCTTAAACTCGCTAGGAGAATGCTCCACCTATACGCGATCAATAGAGGTAGAGTGAAGAGATTTTTAGGAGATCTCTTGGGAGAAGAATTGTCAGATGATAGTAGGATCCTTTTAGAACTCTTAGTCTCATCACTAATGAGCGACCTACATCTAGGGGAACCGGAGAAGCTCGCGTTAAACCTGAGAAAAATATTATCCAAGAACGTGGTCAGAGAGATTGAGCCCTGGCTTGGAATAATTAGATCGATTAAAGAAGAGATAGTTAAGCTTCCGGAAGGGGAAAAATATCCGAGATGGTTCATCAACATGTTGTTGCGAATTCTCGGCAAGGAGGAGGCCGAAAGCCTCATGAGATTTCAAGATATAGCTAAACCTCCGATCTACTTCACCGTAAATAAGCTTCTATCAAGAGAAGATAAAATCTTAAAATTGCTTGAAAAGGTCGGCGTAGAGTTCTCAGAGGATGAGAGGCTCGATGGAATCTACATTATTAAAAGCATGAAGAAAAGTAGAAAGATTTTGGAGCTTGCGAGAAGAGGTCTAATTATAATTCACGATTTCTCAAGCTATTATGCGATCCACGTGATGGAACCTAAACCCGGTGACATAATTTTAGATGTCTGCGCAGCTCCCGGCACTAAGACCATCCTCATGGCCATGGCTATGAAAAATAGGGGTGAGATAATATCTATCGACTCATCTCCTATGAGGCTTAGGACTCATCTTAAAAGAGTTAGGAAGGCGGGCATATTAATCGTTAACGATGTCTTGGCGGATGCGACTAAACCTCTTCCCCTAAACCTCAAAGCCGACATAGTCTTAGTGGATCCCCCATGTAGCTCGACCGGCCTATTTTGGAGGGAGCCGATATATAGGTGGATGATCAAACCCAGACACATAAGGATGTTTGCGAGACTTCAGGCAAAGATCTTGGAGAACTCATCGGCGCACGTTAAATCTAATGGAATCCTCCTATACTCGACTTGCAGCCTCTCGATTGAGGAGAATGAACTCATCTTAGAAGATTTTCTTAAAATTCATCCAGAATTCGAGTTAGAAGAAGTATATCCTAAGCTTGGAGATCATGGGCTTAGGGCACTGAGTGAGGCGAGGAGACTATATCCTCATAGAGATCGATGTAATGGATTCTTCCTCGCAAAACTCGTTAAGAGATCTTAGCATTCCCCGCCAAGGCCGTGTAAATGAAGTATGCAGCATAACATGATGTCTGACCAAAATCAAATAAGGGATTCACTTCAACTACATCAAGTCCTCCAAGCTTAATTGAGCAGATCTCCTCAACAATCTCTCTAACCATGGTCGGAGATAAGCCGCATGGCTCCGGATTGCTCACCCCCGGAGCGTAGGCTGGATCTAACACATCCATGTCTATGCTTAGATAGACCTCATTTAAAGTGGATACATAGTCTTTTACCGCCTTAATCGATCCTACATATTCTTTCATAATCCTATTTGCCTTAAGGATCTTGATCCTCTTTTTCTCTGCGTAGTCGGTGAGGTCGGATGAGGCTTCCCTCACTCCTATAATCATCATCTTCAAGTCCTCAAATCTCTCCAAGAGCCTTCTAAGCCATGTCGTGTGATTCAGTCTCGTATCCATGAATTCATCTCTTAAATCGAGGTGAGCATCCAAGACTATCAGTCCTCCTCCGCGTTTACAGACCTTAAGAGCTGAAGCTAAGGTTAAGGTGTGTTCTCCTCCCAAGATTATCGGAGTCTTCCCATCGCTCAAAATCTCCCCGACAATCCTAGAAACTCTCTTCAACATCCACGTAACGCTATTCGTCAAGCTCAAGTCTCCGACATCCGCAAGCCTTATGCCGCTTAAACTTGAGAACTCGATGTTCTCCGAAGCTCTCCTAATCTCCATGGGCGCAAATCTGGCTCCAGGTCTAAAGCTCACGGTGGCGTCGAATGGAACTCCAAATAATATGAACTTGCTCTCCTCATAGCTTCTCTCCGAACTCATAAATGAAGGTTTTTTACAAAGATATAATTTGATCCAATCGTTTTTCATGCCGTTATACATGCATGAAATAAATATTAATGTTGAACTCATTATCAGACATGCGTATGGCTGGGATGAAACATTGGTTTAGGCTCATGATTATCGCTGCACTTATTACACGCCTCATCCCAGCCCCATTTTTCGGCCATCCATGGGATATGTATATTTGGCTAAAGTCTGGGGAACTTGGGTTAAATCAGGTCAACATATACTTGCTTGGAGATCCAGTCGATTATCCATGGGGCTTCTATGCATACCCGCCCACATGGCTTTACTGGCTCATCTTAACCACCTTTATAGGCAAACTGTATCCCAACCTGAATTTCCATGTGCTTATGATTAAATTACCGATAATAATCTCCGATATATTGGCAGGAATACTAGTTTATGGAATTGCGGCTAGATTGGGATTTGACGAAAAGAAGTCATTACTTATAATGGGGATCTGGCTCTTCAATCCAATAACTTACTTCATGTCTTCCATCTGGGGGATGTTCGATTCAATAGCAGTTCTATTCATGTTGATCTCGATAAAATACATCATAGATGAGAAGTATACCCGATCAGCGATAGCAGCAGGAATAGGAATAGCTGTAAAGATACTTCCAGCCCTAATTCTCCTCCCAACTCTGGTCCACTTATTGAAGTCTGGGAAACTTGATCTCAGAAAATTCATTCTAAAGATTGCTTTGCCCGCAGCCGCGGTCTTCCTTATAATATCAACGCCATTCCTTACGACTCCAATCGAATACTTCAACGTATTGTTCCATCATACCAAGAGCGTAGGAGGATTTACTTATTGGATAGCAGCCTCCACCTTGGTAAATTTATCAAATTTCTGGTTTATACCATTCATAGCATTCCTTATAATCACCATCTATATCTATAGGAAGATAAGAGTTGGATTAGATGAAGATGGATATATCGACGCTTGCGCCGCCACTGTTGCGGTCTTCCTAGCTACATCTCCGAAGGTAAACATACAGTATACTTTGACGCTGATCCCCCTTCTCTTACTCTCAAAAAGTTTTTGGGCTGAAAAGCATTTCAAGAGAAATTTCATACTGTTGATTTCCTCCGCAGTCATCTGGCTTGCATCATCCAGCACGATCCTATATGGATATGATCTAAACTATCTTGGAAGACTTTACATAATGGAGAGCTATGAGCTAAGACCCGAATATATCATAAACATTTTAAGCGGAATATTCGGGGGGACAAGATTTGTCGCTCTCAGCATGGACTTCGCGAACTTCAAGAAGATAGACCTCGTGATCTTAAATAAATGGAATATCATATTAACCGTGGCCATAATATCCTTTGGACTCCTCTGCGTTCTTCCAACGCCAAGCGGCGTGAAACTCCATAATGCGCCGATAAGAGTTGGGATCCCTGAGAGCGCCGACTCGGCATTCATCCCGGACAGTAGTGGAAGCGTGTCCCAGTTCCTCAAACACTATAATGTTAATTACGTGGTTCTGTCATTCTCTCCGGATCTCGTGAACACATATCAAGGTTACGAGCCTGAAAAAGATATTACTAGGTATATGAGGTTTAAGACCGCCGCGAATAGGTGGAAGTATAGAGATGTAAAGTGGCTTGTAGACGAACTACATTCCAAGGGAGTTAAGGTCTTGCTTGGAATATATTTGAGGGAGGAGAAAGTCAGATATCACTATGGAGTTCATGGATTCGCCGTAGATTGGGTTAAGGATCATCCAGAGATACTTGGATTTCAGGATGTATTACTATTCAACTCAACCGTAAACATAAATGGAAAACATGCGCTATATGCCGACTATTTTTCGATGAAGGCCAAGTCAATCGTGAGAGACTTTGGATTCGATGGCGTATATCTCATGGATTGGAATAATTGGAGGATCAAGGGAGATAAACTATCATATATCCTTCCTTTACTCGAGAAGCTTAAGTCACTTAGATGCGGAGAGATATTTGTTGAGGGAATTGATTCGACGAACGATGTGAACTCGACTTTGATTCTTGTAAAGAATGCGGATTACGTGATCCTAAAAACGGCTCCATGGGTTAACAGAATCTATTATGTTAGAACAGATGGCGTTTCGATGGATAACTATCAGCGATATTTATCGAAGGTGCTCAAAAATCTATCAGATAATGAGAGAGAACGTCTCCTGTATGGAGTATATGTCTTCGATTATGTCGATGGATGGTTCACCCCTGCATTTGAGGCGCAAACAGAGGTGGACGCATTCTATCGGATAGGCGTTAGAGGTGGATATGCGATATATCATTCGAGTAGATATGTTCCTTATAAGATAACTATTGGTGAATGATTAATCGCACATGACCCAATTCATTCGTGATGTCTCACTCTCATATTTTATCAGCCTCTTCCCATTCTCAGACTTTACCCTCAACACTCCGTTGCACATTCCCATGATCGTCACCACCACGCTTCTTTCATGAGCCTCTTCCTCTAAGAGGAATAAACTCGTCACTTTCATCGCTCTAAGCTTTCCAAACAATATATGCAGGAATCTTGAAACCGTTTGAAATGGATTATACAGTAGGAGAGTTGAGACTGAATCGAATAACAGTCTCATCTTCAATTCCTTTCTCTGCATCAATAACAGTAATTCTCTTAATGCAACATTATATGATGTTAGGTCTGATGCGCTTGGAATCCTCTTGATGTATTGTCTCTCTTCCAGTGGAAGACCTATCGTCGCTGAGAATAAATCTATGTAAGCTAATCTACCTTCGCTGAGAAACTTATCGGCGTCTGATCCGAGAATCCGCTTAAACTCTTCATGTTCCTGCTCAGCCGTCGCGTTTGTGCAACTTACTATGCATCCATCTCCAAGTCTCAAACCTCTTGCAATGAAGTTTCTGCAAACGTTCCTTTTTCCTCCCATCGGCGGCCCTAAGACTAAGATTATAGCTCCTCTCCTAAATCCTCCGACTTTTTCATCGATTACTCTGCAGCCCGTCTCTACCCTCTCAAACGACACGATAGAATTTAATGAATGGTTGGTTAAAAATCAAAGCTTGCCACAGGTGTCAAGCTCTTATAACACCTTTCTACAATTCCAGAGACTAGCTCAATACTTTCCTGATTTTATCGCTAAGCTTGCGAATCTCATGGAGAATCAAACCGAGAGTCGCTTCTCTCGGCGCCATCGCAACTAAGATCGCGTTCTCTCCAGCGCCAACGGCGACGATCTTAGTCCTACTGCCCTCGACGATCACTCTCTCAGCCGCTCCCGCCTTTAGCTCAGAGAAAGCGGTCTCAGCTGCCCCAACCATGGTTGCGGTCATGGCTGCGAATGCTTCTGCGTCAACGTCTTCGGGTAGGGCGCTGGAGATCAGGATTCCATCTCTCGTCACAAGCGCTGATGCTAATACTCCAGAATTTCTATTGAATTCCATTAGAAGGCTTCTGAGAATTTCACGAGTTGTCGGCATCGCCTTCGCTCACCCCCTTAAAGATTAGCTTTAGCAATTCCTCGATCCCCTCAATTATATTAACCTTCTTGGTAGCGATCGTCCCGATCACTGGAACATCTTTTGGAAGCTTCATGAGTTCTCTAATCTTCTCAGGCGGCAATGCTCCAGGCAGATCCTGCTTATTCGCGAAGACCACTAAGGGTAATCCATAGACTCTAGCCTTATGAAGCATCTCTATGGCTCTTGGAAAGCTCGATGGATTCGTGCTATCAACTACTAGAATCACTCCCAAGGTTTCTCCTCCAAGCTGTTCAAGAATTGGATCGAATCTTTGCTGACCTATCGTTCCAAAGAGATCTGCTTGAAATCCCTTGTGCTCGAAGTGGCCAAAGTCTAAGGCCACGGTCGTCTCGCCTCGCTGGACGCTGACGGCTCTCGTCGATAGGGCGTGAACCACGGTAGTCTTTCCAGCATGATATGGCCCGGTTATCAAGATCTTTGGAATATAGACCTTCATTCCTCCAGGTCTCACATATCTAAATGGTATCGATATTGGTTTGATTGGTTTTCCCCCAACCTTCTCTATCGTGAAGAAATCACTTAATATCACTCCTTTCTCAATTGGGCTTAAGCTTATTATGTTATCAACCCTATCCCTTAGTCTACGCTTAATTCCTTCCTCGAAATTCCATTCCACGAAGATGTATAATATATGCGAATCATTTAGGATCGCTATCCTTCTCCACTCTTCGAATTTTTCAACAACTATCTCTCCAAAGTGATCCAACATCGTTGAGAGTGAGTCTATGATTATCAACGACCTCTTCCCAACATCATTAACCGCCTTCAATAAAGTTCCATCAATCTCATCGAGATTATATGGGTTTAACACCGTGTATCTCTCCTCGCTCCTGATTCCCATGAATCCCGTGTAAGCGTCTACGAAAACAAGCATACCTTCATCTTTAAACTTCACTAAGTTCCATCCATACCTTTTTACATCTTCCATTATTATATCCGGCCTCTTATTATTCGTCAAATAGATTACTGGGTATCCTGTATTCAGCCACCTATACGCTATCTGATAGGCGAGGGGTGCTGCCTCGGTGAACGGCTTAGAGGTTATCAGGGTTGTGGCCCCTGTTTCAAGACCTCCTTTAAGCATGTCGTCGAGCAACGTTACCCCGGTCTTTAGTTTCATGAACATCCCTCTCTCGCCTATAACGATATGACTATCCCTAAACCCTTCTTGATGACATAGCTATAAATGTTCATGCTGTGATTGACGCCTCTCATCTTCCTTATATAAATCTCCCGCTTGAAGCCTGTCTCCCCTCTCCTAAAGCTTAAGACGATGACTCCAGATGCCAAGAATTCTTCTACACCATACCTGCTCAGCTGATTCGTTCCAGTCGGTATCTCGGAAGTGGCGATGGTAGTTATACCTATGTCATCTAAGGCGTGGATTAAGTTTCTGATATATCCCCTGATAGCCGTTTGAGCGGTAGCTGATTCACCTCCACCTCCAAGGACTAGGGGAGCGATGGGATCTATCGCGAGCCTCTTAGCACCTATCTGGGAGATCAGAGCCCTAATCTCTTCGATAATTTTCTGATGTGGAATCTTGCCAACTCCGGAGAAGTATGGTGTTATCTCGGCCATCAAGATCTTCCCATCTTCGATAAACTTTCTGAAATCCCAGCCCAAGGACTCCGCATCCTCAACTACGTGTTCAGGCTTCTCATCAATTGTGAGAAATACTCCAGGCTCGCCATGTTGAGCTCCATAATAGATGAACTGGAGGGCGAATGTTGTCTTACCAGCTCCAGCCTCACCACATATAAGATATGTTCTCCCAGCTGGAAATCCACCCTCAATAAGCTCATCCAAACCAGGAATACCGCTCTTAATTCTCTTCACGAGCCTCACCCCTCAATTGTTAATTTAAATATTTGCCGAGATATTTGGCTTTACGATGCCGAATTCATGGACCGATAAGATAAGCGGTGAAAACAGATGGTTCAAAGCGAGTCAATTGGAGAAACAGGGAAAGCTTGAGGAAGCCATAAAACTCTATCTAGAAGAGGCAAGGGAGCAAGAAGCTAAGAGCCCAGCACTTTCAGCCTTAAGTATGCTATCGGCTGCTAAGTGTGCTGCTAAACTCGGCAAGGAAAATGCGTTTGAGTATTTTAGAGAAGCTGGAAGGAAGTATGAGGAATATGGGGACTCGATCATGAGCATCTCCCCAAACTCATCTGCTTGGGCGTATAAGATGGCCTCGAGATGCTATAATTGGGCAGGGGATCAGGAAGCCGCCGACAACGCATTAAGGAAAGCTGAATCTCTTCTAGAAAAAGCTGGAGAGGAGGCGGAGAGATATTTCCCGCTCTTTAAGCACCATATGCCGAAGAAGGAGGAAAAGTGATGATAGCGATTTTATGACGGTCATTGAAGATCATTAAAGAAGTTGATTATGCATATCATTCCGAGTTTTTAGCTATGGGAATCCTCCTCCACTTCGGTATCTGAGGATAAAGAAGCCCATTCCTCGACACTCTCGCCGATCCAAGGTAGAGCCGATTAAACTTTCCTATAACATATCTTCCATGATAAGTCGTCTCAGTTTTTATCGGAATAGCCTTCATCCACTTCTCTACCCGTTCCTCATCTAATTCTATGACATTTTCCTTGATCTCATCATTTAATAGTTGACTTCCCTCAACCGACAGCGATATGTCGCCATTTGAGATCTTCATCACATATAGACCTATCTGCTGAATTCCCCTAAGCCTCGATGCTAATTCTAGAGTCTCCTTTGTGGTAGCTCTGATCCTTCCCCGCCCACATTTAATCAAGACTAGATCATTAAATCCCTCTTCAACTCCATATAGGCCCTTAAGCCTATTCTCTAAGAACTTTCTCTCCCTTGGACTGAGGAGCTTCATGAATCGCCCTCCTTCAAGATTCTTGCTACATAGAATCCCTCAGCCCAATTATCATAAGGCATCACCCTAATCGTTTTCCTTAGCTCTTCATCGAATTTCGTACCATTCCACTCAACGATTCCACACCTATATTTTAACGAAGGAAGATCTATCTCCTTTAAAACAGCATTCTCTCTCTTCTCCAAAAGATGCTGAATTACCATTTCATTCTCCTCAACTGTTAGAGTGCACGTTGCATAGACAAGTTCTCCACCCGGCTTTAAGCAGTCAAATCCAGCAACTATCAATTGGCGTTGAACTTTACTCAATCTCTTGGCTATCTCAGGACTCCATGATCTTGCTATTCCCCAATTCTTACTCACTATTCCCAGAGAGCTGCAAGGGGCATCGACCAAAACCTTATCGAAGCATTCATGGGCAAATCTTGGAAACTTTCTACCATCCATCAAGGTTATGATCACGTTTAGTACCCCGAATCTCTGAAGATTTGATGCAAGAGCCTTAACTCTCTCAAAGCTTATATCGTTTGCGACCAAGACTCCGAGGCCATTTAACAATTGAGCTATCTGAGTACTCTTGCTTCCCGGGGCGGCGCATAGATCCAAGATCCTCTCTCCAGGTTTTGGATCGAGGACTTCGACAGGAACCATCGAGATTGGAGCTTGAATATAGATTAACCCCAACATGTGTTCAAGGGTCTTTCCTAAATCGATTGAGTTATTCTCCACAACATATCCGTAACGTGCCCAGGGAATTTTCTTGAAAGATACGCCTTTTTCCTTAAGCATTTCTAAAATCTCATATTCATCCATCTTGAGCGTATTCACTCTAAAAGATGTTGGAAGAGGCCTTCGATAAGCCTCAAGCAGTAGATCCAGATCTAGATCAGGCATCTTGCTCAAGTATTCTCTTAAGCCTTCGCTTAACTTAATCTCTCCCAGCATTTATCAGCCGATTTATCTTGATAATGTCTAGAATTTAACGATGTAATCTCCCGAAACGGGTCCGCTAGGAAGCTGAGGGGGTTGATAATTTTTATATCTCCTAAGAGATCTCATATTAACATGACTGAGTATTGGGCCTTCATAGTCCGCGACCACATCTATCAGGGAAAGACCATCTTGGCGAGAGATGTCTTAGCCGATCGAGTTAGAAACAAGTTTTGGTCCCTGAACTCTAGAGCTCGAAATGTTAGAAAACTCATGAAAGGAGATAAGGTCATCTTCTATCTCACGAGTTCAGAGGGCAAAGGTTTCATGGGGAGAGGAACCTTAGCCGGCAAAGCGCATCCGATGAGCATTGAGCAAAGATTTCATATAATTGGGTCACCGTCGATAAACTTCGACTACGCAGTTGAATTCAGCGAGGCTGAGATGTGGCCAAAGCTCGTTTCAATTGATTTATTAGCCGATAGGATGCCGCTCCTACTTGGGAGAAAAAATCCGGCGAGAATATTTAGGGGAAGTGTCATACGATTAAGTGAAAGAGATTATGACATAGTCTTAGAAACAGCTGAGAAACTGATGAGAAAAGATTAAAGGATGAACTTAGGAGAACTCTGGGCCCGCCGGGATTTGAACCCGGGTTCTCCGGCTCCGCAGGCCGGCGCCTTATCCAAACTAGGCCACGGGCCCTTCATCGGATCTATAATTTTATCGTTATTAGATATTTTGTTAACGCGTTTAGGTTAAAATCCAACTTGATTGACGATTTGATGTGCATGAATGGGCTTTAGCTGAGGCCTTGATCTCAACCGTGATCCAAGTCTCAAAGAAGGAAGGATTAAGAAAAATTTTCGAGATCGAGGTTAGAATCGGAGAACTTCAGGACATCGACCTCGAGATCTTTAAGTTTGCTCTCATACAGTTAAGACCCGATTATCTCAAAGACGCCGAATTCAAGTTTAAGATCGTTAAGACCAAGCTTAAATGTAGAATTTGCGGCCATGAATGGTCTCCTAGAAAAGATGAGCTAGATGAAAGTGTTAGGGAAGCGATACATTTCATCCCCGAGATAACACATGCATATCTTAGATGTCCAAGATGTGGAAGCATAGACTTTGACATTATCGAGGGAAGGGGAGTGTGGTTAGAATACGTTAGGGGGAAGTGATGTTTAATGAAGTCTTCTAGTAAGTGGGGGAATGATGTCGTGAATGATAAGCTTAAGGATGTGAGGCTGAGCGTGATAGATGAAAGAATCAGGGATGTGAAGAACGTGATCGCCGTTTCAAGTGGTAAAGGTGGTGTTGGAAAAAGTCTTGTGGCCTCAGCACTCTCCCTATCACTCGCGAGAAGGGGCTATGGAGTCGGTTTATTCGATCTCGATCTCACAAGTCCATCAACCCACATAATCCTAGATGTTAAAGATGCTCAGCCAATCGAGGATAGAGGTATAGTTCCGCCGAAGATTCATGGAATAAGCTATATGTCCATCACCTATTATTCCAGAGACAAACCGACCCCTCTAAGGGGCCGAGACTTCTCTAACGCTTTGATCGAGTTGATGGCGATAACTAGGTGGGGGACCCTAGATTTCCTAATCATAGACATGCCTCCAGGGATAAGTGATGCAACCTTGGACATTATCGGGCTCATTAAGCGTTCAAAATTCTTGATAATAACCACTCCATCTAAACTGGCATTTGAAACCGTTAAAAAATTGATCAAGCTCCTCTCAGATCTACACATAGAAATCATAGGAATAATTGAAAACATGAAGATCAAGGAATCAGACTTCATTAAAGTGAACGCTGATAAGCTTGGAGTGAAATATCTCGGTGAGGTAAACTTCGATGAAAATCTCGAAGATGCTCTAGGAGATGTAGATAAATTTTCTAACACAGAGTTCTTCAAGAGGATCGACGGGATAGTTGAAGAGCTTTTGAAAGCGTTAGCTTTTGAAGCGCAGTAGTTCATGGTAAAGGTTCAGATGTCTTCTGGCCATTCTCAACCATTGAGTCCTAACAGCATAACTATAGAGATGAGCCATATACGCAACGGCGTAGTCATAGTTCTCTATCATCCACTTAAGTTTCTTTGCGAGTTCAGCTGGCTTTTTAGGAGGAACTGTCGCCCTCGGCGCAAATTGATATAACTCTATCAATCTTGGAACTCTGCTACCTATTAAGGGCTTAAAGCTTCCCATCGAGAGATGCAATATCCCGCTCACGGAATACACTCCATATTTGTCTCGGTATGGTAACAATATTATGTCGGCGATTGAGGCTATCTTGAGTATCTCATCGCTCATCAAGTATCTCTCGATGAAAGTTAACTTCACCTTTCTGCTCAGATCCTCTATTTGCTCTAGAAGCTCTCTATCTTTCAGTTCCCCACCTATTATGACGTTCATGGAATCCTTCCCGTAATTAGTTTCCCTCAAAGCCTCTAGCAGCATATCTAATCCTTTATCCCTTCTCAGGAAGCCGAAGAGAGATAATGTTAAACCTTTGAGCGTGCTGTCCTCCAATTCCAAGTCCTTCAGCAGTTTATACCTCGGATGACCTAGATAGGGATTCAGGAGGGTGCCGTGAGGAATCCTACGAATTATCAGCGGATCTACTCCTTGATGCTGGATCTCAAACTCCATCAAATAGCTGTGAACTATGACCGCGTCGACCAAACTTAATCTCTTTTGAAAGTTCAAGGCATCCAAATCTCCCGATAATGGATGGTAGACGCTGTGCATCGTGAACACTACTGCTTTGACGAGTTTCTCGTCTTTAGCCTCAAGACATGTTTCAAGTATTGCATTATTTCTCCCGAAGATTCCATATTCGTGTTGAACATGTATCACATCCACTCCTCCCACTTCGCTAAGCTCATCCAATATTCCGCGATAATCTCCCACACCTTTCTCAAATGACGGGCGAATCTCCGCATTTGATTCCACCCTGTAACTCGATCCACTGTCGGAAAATATTACTATCTCAGCTTCTGGATAAATTGATTTCAAGCTCGTGGTCAGAAACCGGGTGTATTCAGCGATGCCGCAGTGGGTTGGTGGATATGTTGAGACATACCCCAATCTAAGCATGGAGATCCCGAGAATTAATGCTTAAATGTGGAAGATAAATTTGTTGACATCTCCTTAACGCGAAATTCTTAAATCTACTATGAGAAGCTAAACGCTGAAGATGCTCGGACTGATCGCCTTTATGCGGGCGTGCGTGTCGCTGGTTTTCTGCATTTTCATTTTAATATATGTCGTTAAGTTCCTAAAGAGACTTGAGAGGACAACCGTGGTCGCCGGTAGACTCTTTCTCGCCGCCAAAAAGCTCCATATGGTTAACGTGGCGA
>JAGGRY010000055.1 GCA_021159365.1 Nitrososphaerota archaeon
GACTTCAGCCGCTTTCGAGATCATCTTCTCGATCTCCCATATTTCGCTTAGACTCCATAAGCCTCTCAAAGTATCTTTTAGCTCACTTTCCCAAGCAGATCCATAGAGTATGTAGAGGGCTTTCAAGATATCTACAGCCGCCTTGTAAACCGGATCGTCTCCCTTCTTGATCAAATCCTTAACGATCTCCTCGACACTCTTATTCACATAACTCTATCAGATGAAGATCCTTAATTGCTTTTCCAGCCATCCGCCCTCAAGTAATATTCACATATAATTGCTATGAAACATGCCGCCGAAGCTGAAGTCGATTCGTCATGAACCTTGATTATTCAAGAGATTTCGTCGAGAGATTTAAATAGAGGGAGCTTGAGAACGCGCTCGAGAAAATAGGATATATTTCATCCCTTGAATCAAAGATTATCTAGAGATCTGTAGAGGCGGTTGAGATGATCTTCGAGAGATCGGCAGGCGCTGTGCTATTTTATAGAAACCAAGTAATTGAGTATCTTTTACTTCGCTATGGAGCCGGGCATTGGGACTTCCCAAAGGGCGAGATTGAGCCTGGTGAGAAAGAGTTGGAGACAGTTAAGCGCGAGGTTTGGGAAGAGACCGGGATAAAGGATATAGAGATAATCCCTGGGTTCAGGAAGAGAATCCATTATTACTACAGGAAGTCCGGGCAATTGGTCAGAAAGACCGTCGTCTTTTATCTCGCCAGATCTCCAACGAAGAACGTGAAACTTTCCTATGAACATATTGGATATATTTGGCTCGACTATGAGAACGCTTTGAAGAAGCTTACGTTTGAAACCGCTAAGGAGACCTTAAGGGAGGCGCATAAATTCCTCATCCATACATATAATTTGAAGCATTCATTTAAGAGATTAGATAATTGGCGGTGAGCGGAATGGCGTCGAGAAAGCTCATCATGATAATTCTTCTCATGGTATTAGTGGCCTCGATCCCGATAACGTTCGCTGAACAGGATCAGATGCCGGCCGTGATAAGAGTCGTCGACCCATTCGGGGAACCTATGAAGGGCGTTGAAGTCCTATTGACTAAGGATGGAGAGGTCTTCAGATTTTTGACGAATTCTACCGGATACGCGATCTTTACGAAGCTCACGCCGGGAAGATATAACGTATCCGTGACCTTTAGGAACGTGAAGATTTTTTCAGGGGAGCTCGATTATCCGAGTCAAAGAGAGCTTGAAGCAGTCGCTCTTCTCTCTAGGATGAATCTAACCCTATTGAATCTTGATGGAAAGCCCGTTAAAGGAGTCGTCGTTATGATCAGCAGCTCCTCTAAGAAATTCAATATGACCACTTCATCAAACACCGATGGAATTGCGAGCTTCAAATACATCCCATATAGCAGTCTCCCGGATATCGGAGAATATTCCCTTAGAATCTTTAAGGGTTCAGTGACATATCTTGAGGAAAGACTGAATGTTTCAAAGCCATCTATTCAAATGAATCTAACCCTTCCATTGATTACCTTGAAGGTGACGACGACGAATTTGGAAGGAGAGCCTGTCCCTAAAACCACGGTCACTTTGTCTGCGAAGAAATTTGAGGAGAGTAAGCGCGCCGTAAATGGTTCAGTTATCTTCGAGAACATTCCATCCTCAAAGCTTGAAGCCGTCGGGAAATATAGATTCAATATAACTCTGTGGACAAGGGCGGGGGAGATTCCAATTCACTTCGAGGAGCGGGAACTACTATCCAGTGGACAATTATACATAGTCATGGATTTGGCGAAGCTCTATGTCAAAGTCTTGGATGAAGATAATGTTCCGATTAAGGGGATAACTGTCTGGCTCAGTAACGAGCTCGCCGAAAACTTCACATCAGCTATAACGGATTCAAAAGGTGTGGCAGAGTTCGATAATGTGCCGTTGAGCGGTGGAAAGACGAAAGCTGGGAAATATATTGTCAAAGTTTTCAAGGCGGGAAGAATCATCGGTGAGGAGACGGTTGAGGTCCTGAAGCCTAGGCAGGAGCTGAAAGTCACAGTTACCAGAATGAGGGTGAGGTTTAGCTTAACCGACTATGAGGATAAACCATTAAGCGGATATCTCGTGAGCTTAACCGACAGAGAGACGGGTGAAAAATTCAACGCGACGACTGGGGCTGATGGATCCATCTCCCTTAAACTCTTCTTCGGAAATTATCGAATAGATGTCTCAAAAGATGGATACTCCATCTATAATGGATTGGTGAAGATCTCGAATAGCTCATTTAAGTTAAAGGTGGAGTCCGTTAATTTCCCATACACGCTAATGGTCAAAGATGAGTTCGGAAACCCCATTAAATCTGGAAGCATTAAGGTTAGAGCTGGAGACGAGGTAATTCACGAATCCGCGTTAACAGGTCAGCCTATAAAGCTCAAGTTGCCTCGCCCCACATTCCTTTACATAGATATCTATGCAGACGATGGAAAGCTCATCGAGAGGACTAGAATCTTGGCCACAAAACCTGGACAAACGGAGATCACGTTACCAGACTACATTTATCTAAATGGTTTGATGCCGCTTGAGGCGCTGGGCTTTACGGTCTCAATCATATCGTTGATAGCCTTTCTCGGAGTCTCAGGATTCATAATCTATAGACGTGGAATTAGGAGAAAATCCTAATAATCGAGCTTTAGCTATTCCCTATGGAGCCGCCTTTGAGGCGTGAGAGAGTTGGTGAGAAAGGGACTGAATGGAAGCTGAGTAGGGAGCCGACTGAGATCTGCAATCCACTCTGCAGATATTTTAGGTGTGCTAGAAAGGCTCTGAACTTTAGGAGAAATCCACCTTGGTGTAATTGGGTCAATGCTCCATGCACGGGCTATAAATGTCCATATGCTCAGTGTATCCAAGTGAAGATGCTTCCAGATGGTAGATGCGGATTATTCGTTAAGAGAAAGACCAAGGAGAGCTTTGAGATCTTGAAGAGTCCATTCAAGGCCGAGACCGTTGATAGAGTCAAGAAGAAGCTGGATAAGTTTGGATTATAGATGCTTGAGATGACGCTCAAGAAACTTGGCAGAGAGTTCTATGAGAGATGGGTCGTCGACGTCGCGAAGGATCTCCTCGGAAAGCTATTGATTAGACGGGTCAGCGGCCAAACTCTAATGGGTAGAATAGTTGAGGTAGAGGCTTATCGAGGATCAGATGATCCAGCGAGCCACGCATATCGAGGGAAGACTGAGAGAAATAAAGTTATGTTCGATAAAGGAGGATTAGCGTACATCTACTTAGCCTATGGAATCCATCGATTATTGAATGTCACAGCCGAGCCTCCTGGAAAGCCCGCCGCTGTCCTGATCAGAGCTCTTGAGCCTATTAAGGGAGTTGAGGTCATGATGAAGTTTAGGGAGACGTCTGACTTAAGGGCCTTGACGAATGGGCCTGGAAGATTAACCGAGGCGCTTTCAATCGGCCTTGAGCTTAATGGTTTGGATTTAACCGCTTCAGATGAACTTTTCATCGCCGATGATGGATTCAGAGGCTTTGAGATCGCTTCAAGCTCGAGAATCGGGGTGAGGGATAAGAGGAGATGGAGATTCTACATCAAGGGAAATAGATTCGTTTCGAGACCCTGAAAAATCAAGTTAAAATAAGGTTCTCCTCGGTTTAATGGAGGATGAAGCGGAGTCGAAAGTTTAGACCAAGGATTGAGGAGAAGAGATGGGATCCAAGCTGGGAGGAGAAGATCTACGAGAGATGGATGAAGGAAGGGGTCTACAAGTTTAGGATTAGATCTAAGAAGCCTAAGTTCGTTATAGATACTCCTCCACCCTATCCATCTGGAAGGCCGTGGCATATTGGAGCAGCCGCCCATTACTCCCAGATAGATATGATAGCGAGAACCAGTAGGATGCTTGGATATGAGGTATACTTCCCGATAGGGATAGATAGGAATGGTTTGCCTGTTGAGCTCTACACCGAGAAGATGTATGGAGTCTCGATGAAGGAGATTTCGAGGGAGAAGTTCATCGAACTCTGTAGCCACGCTCTAGACGATCTCGAAAAGGAGATGATCTGGATCATGAAGAGGATGGGGCTTAGCGGAGACTTCGAGAACTATTATCGGACCGATTCTGAGGAGTATAGGAAGCTGACTCAAGCAACTTTCATAGAGCTTTGGAATAGGGGATTGATCTACACGGCCACGAGGCCGAACAATTATTGCTGGGAATGTGGGACGACGATCGCCGACGCCGAGGTTGAGTATGAGGAGAGACCTGCGAAGCTCGTATACATCAAGTTTAAGCTGAAAGATTCTCCAGGGGACTTGATCATAGCCACGACTAGACCTGAGCTCTTAGCGGCTTGTCAAGCTGTCTTGGTGAATCCGAGAGATGAGAGATACACCCATCTACATGGAAAACATGTGATAGTTCCGATCTATGGCCAAGTTGTCGAGATCATTCCGCATCCAGCGGCTAAGCCTGAATTTGGAACAGGAGCGGTGATGGTTTGCAGCTATGGAGATTACACTGATGTCCTCCTCTTCAGGGAGCTTGGATTGAAGGAGAAGGTGATGATCGGGCTTGATGGGAGGATGACTGAGGCTGCTGGAAAGTATGCTGGGATGAGGGTTGAGGAGGCGAGGGAAGCGATCATAAGAGATTTGAAGGAGATGGGGCTCGTGGTCAAGATAGAGGATATAGTTCATCGAACCCCGATCTGCGAGAGAAGTAAGACCCCAATAGAGATAATCCCAATGCAGGAATACTATCTAAGGCAATTGGATTTCGCTGAGGAATTGATCAAGCTCTCGGATAAGATGAAGTTTCATCCACAGCATCATAAGAGACTTCTATTGGACTGGATAAACTCACTTAGAATCGATTGGCCGATAAGTAGGAGAAGATACTATGCAACTGAGATCCCGATCTGGTATTGTGCTAGATGCGGTGAGCCACATGTTCCGCCTCCTGGAAGATATTATAAGCCTTGGGCCGAGAAGCCTCCATTCAATAAGTGTAAAAAATGTGGACATACGAAGTTTGTCGGTGAGACGAGAACATTCGATACTTGGATGGATTCTAGTATATCTCCTCTCTTCATAACGAGGTATATGCGGGATGAGAAGTTCTTTAAAGCAACGTATCCAACCGGGATCAGACCTCAAGGAAAAGATATCGTTAGAACATGGCTCTACTACACGGTTCTCAGATGCTATCTATTGACTAAGAAGCCTCCGTTCAAGCATGTTTGGATAAGTGGAACTGGACTTGATGAGAGAGGAATTAAGATGAGTAAGAGCAGGGGGAACGTCATAGACCCTATTCCGATCTTGAAGAAGTATGGTGCGGACATCTTCAGGTTTTGGAGCGCTCAGGAAGCAAGTCTTGGAGAGGATTTCAGGATCTCGGAGCAGAGGATAGCGAATGCTGGAAAATTCTTGACGAAGCTCTGGAATATCGCTAGATATGTCTCAAGCTTCCCCAAGCCTAGAAAAGCCGATTTGACGCCAACCGATAAGTGGATCTTGGGCGAACTCACCCTAATGGCTAGGAAATGCCTAGATGGGTATAGGGATTATAACTTCTTCATCCCAGCGATCACGATAAGAGACTTCACCTGGAATCTCTTCGCAGATCATTATATCGAGATGTGTAAGCCTAGAGCATATGGATCCGGATTCAATCTAGAGGAGCAGAGAGCCGCCTGGTTTACCCTTCATGAAGTCTTGAGAACAGTTTTACTTCTATTGGCTCCGATAATCCCATTCATGACCGATGAAATTTGGAGGAGATTATACTCGAAGAAGAGCATACATGTTCAAGAGTTCCCGAAGCCTAGGTGGAGCACAACCTACACAAAGTATACGGAGGATCTCATCGAATTTAACTCCATGATTTGGAAGATGAAGAAGGAGAGAGGATTATCGCTTAGATCTCCGATAAAGGCCGAGATACCGAGGAAGCTTAAGCCGTTTAGAAGAGATCTTATAGCGATGCATAACATCGTCTCTGGGTAAACATATATTGAGCTGCCTAGCATTATCTGGTGCTGAGCTGTGAAGATCGTCGGAACATCTGACCAAATTGGGATGATGATGGGTCAGAGATCTTGTCTAAGCTCAGCGCGAGCCTATTGCTGGTTCACAGTTTCTTGAATGCGTTCAGGATTATCTTCGCCGCTTCCTCCACTCTCTCCCTGATCTGATCTGCTAGGAGCATGGGAGTGTCTCTGACTATGTTATTGCTTATGATCAAGACCGCCGCAGACTTGAATCCCCTGATTCTGGCGAGCCCGAAGAGGGCTGCGCACTCCATCTCAACGGCTATGACGCCATATCCCCTCCATTTCTCGACGAAATGCGGATCCTCGGCATAGAAGGCGTCGTTTGAGACCACCGCTCCGATTCTAAACTTCGCCCCAGCCTTCCTAGCCTCTTGAACTATGGCCTCCATCACCTCATAATTGGGTGCAAGGGGTAGATGAACTCCAGGAGCGTAGGTTGAGAGAGCTCCATAGGTGGAGAAGCATGAAACGGAGTCCGGTATCAAGAGTTCACCCGGCTCCATCTCCGCCAAGAAAGCCCCAGCTGTCCCAAGTCTAACGATTATTTCCGCGCCGAGCATTCTAAGCTCCTCGAAGATTATCGAGGATGACGGCCCTCCTATACCATGGCAAGCGATCGTAACCACTTCGCCGTCGAATTCTCCTGTATAGACTGGGAAACCCCTATTCGTATTAACAAGCTTAGCATTCTTCAGGAGCGATGAGATCTGCTCAACTCTCGCAGGATCCCCTACCGCTATCACCTTCTCCGCAATCTGCTCAGGCTTAGCCAAGATGTGGTATGGGCCACGCATGCCCTCAATTTATTTTCATGTAAAATATTAATCTTTATCATTTCATAGTCATAGATTTGAGCGCCTTGGAAACCTATTACGGCTACTATAATGCTTCATTCGCGTTGGTGGGATTCGTGGGATCGGCTGAGGGGCTAATCCACCTAGGATTTTATCGAACCCTTGAGGAATTCGTGGGAAGCGTTAGGAGAAGGTTTGGAGAGATTTCCCCAAATATCGAGGAGTTCAGGGATTTGATAGAACTCTTAGAGAGATACTTCTCAGGTCAAAGAGTTGAACTCGATTATCCAATCATCTTAAATGGAACTGAATTTCAGCTACGAGTTTGGATGAAGGTTAAGGAGATACCATATGGAGAGGTCAGGAGCTATGGGTGGGTTGCAAAGAATATTGGGAGAGAGAAGGCGGCTAGAGCTGTTGGAAACGCATTGAATAGAAATCCCGTGGCCCTGATAATTCCATGCCATAGAGTTGTTAGGAAGAATGGAAGTATAGGAGGATTTGGATGCGGAGTTGAGATCAAGAGGAAACTTCTAAGCATCGAAGGAGTAAAGCTTTAATCACTTCAAGATCCTCCCCGTCTCCATATACCATAGATAGAGATCTAATTCGGCCAAGCTTATCCCAAGCTCCTCTGAGATCCTTCTAAGAAGCCGCTCTATCTCAAGATATCTTCTCCGCGTCAAGGATCTCGGCCTCTCGATTAAACCGTATCTTACAAGCAGGTCGATTATGTGGAAATCTATTATTGAAAGATTTTTGAATCCTATGTTTCTGAGGAAGTGGCTGGCCTCCTTATATCCAATTCCCTTAACGTTCTTCACCAACCACTCCCTAATCGCAAATTCATCATCAACCGTTTCGAGAATTTCAGCGAGCTTATCTAGATTCTTCCGCGCATGGATTATGTATTCCGCCCTAGATTTTGGAAATCTATGACCCAACTTCTTGAGAGATTCGGTCAACTCGTCTTTAGGGAGACTTAGAAAATTATCCCCAATCTCATCCACGATCCTCCAGGCTTTTTCGGCGTTGAAGTTGGCGGCCAAGATGCAGAAACAAAGCTCCTTAAACAGATCTTTCCTCGGAGAGTTTCTAAGCGATTCAAACTCCTTAATTCTGGCCTCAACCACCCTCCTCACCTTATCTTCCATCAACACCTTCCGCAAGTCTCTTAGGAGATTCTGGAAGCGACTATTCTCCATCGATGATAAGGGGCTCTACAAGCTCATAACCTTTGAGGCATCCTTAATAATGTGGAGAAAATGGTTATGGATGGGATGATGAGCAACGTCCATGTTGAGCTATGATACCCGACGGGCAGGCTGACCAAAACATAATCTCAAAAATATAGGTGGCTGGAATGTTCCACGTTAAAGGGTTTTTATTCTTCTCCTTTAACCGGTTATTTGGTGTGATATTCAAATGGATAAGCCTATAATGATCTACGGCGTCAAGCTACCGCTCATTGAGAAGAGATGCGATCTAGCCGAAGTCATAGTTAATTCTGTTAAGGAGCAGGGATTAGAGATCGAAGATGGCGACGTTATAGTGATCACGTGTAAAATAGTCTCCAAGGCTCTCGGATTGTTAGTTAAGCTCGATGATGTAAAGCCCTCGATGAGGGCGATGAGGATGGCGTCTAAGGCTCGATGTGATCCGAGATTCGTCGAACTAGTTTTGAGGGAGAGCGATGATATCTTGGCCGCGATTCCCGTTAAGAGGCTCGCCGATGAGAAGTTAATTGACCTCTACTCATATTCTAAGAGCCCTGAGCACGTTAAGCGGTGTTTGGAGAAGTATCCGACGATCTTCCTCGTGATCCGTGATGGAAGCTTATGGAGTGACTCCGGCCTCGACTCCTCAAATCATCCACCTGGAGTGGTATCGATCCCTCCCAGAGATCTGGATGAGGTGGCCAAGATGATCAGGAATAGGATTAAGGAATTAACCGGTAAAGATGTTGCAGTTGTGATCTCGGATACGGAGATCTTCTTAACAGGTTCACTCGACTTCGCTAGAGGATCTTATGGGATAGAACCTATTGAGCGAGGATTCGGCGAACTCGACCTATACGGTAAGCCAAAATTCGGGGGAGTTGATGCAATAGTTCATGAAATATGCGCCGCCGCCGCTTTAATGATGAGGCAGACGTCTCGCGGGATACCCGTCGTGATCATCAGGGGATTGGATTACGAGAGATGCGAATGCGGATATCATGATCGAGTTAAGACGAGTTCAGAGAGTTGGGCGAGAATCTTAAAGCATGTCGTAAAGGAGACTAGAAGAGTTTTGGGATTGAAGACTCTCTTGAAGACGCTTCTGGAAATTTTATTTGAAGAATAATTCGATGAGCTTCATCCAATTTTGATTTAGATTTGGCTTCTCCCACACGATGGACAAAAGACGCTTAACAAGGGCTTCTTTGCACCGCAGAATCTACATATCGGGCTTATCGCCCTCAATAACATAATCCTCTTCTCAATCTTCTTTCTAGCATTCTTGAACTCCACGCTATTGTAGAATTCTTCAAGTTTCTTGATCCTGTTCAGATAGGTTGGATGAGTTTTGAATAGTTCTGAGATCGAGTTTAAGATTTCCACTCGCTCAAAGCCTCTCTCAGATTGTTTTATGAGTTTAGAGAACATGGATTTAATCACGTCTAGATCGTTGGTTACCAGGATGCTGGCCCTATCAGCGGATATCTCGGAGTCTCTATGCCATGCGAGGAGAAGAAGTCTAATCGGCTCTGTGATCATGTTTAAGCCCATCAAGGAGAATGAGAATGAGGCTCCTTGAACCAGGAGCTCCGCCAGGGTGTGATATACCAGATGTCCACTCTTCACGTGGCCCAGCTCATGAGCTATAACCGCTTCAAGTTCTTCTTCATCCATTATCTCTAGCATGGATGAGCTTATTACAAGCATGGGTTCCTCATCCGTTCCAAATGTGAATGCTTGAGGTATATCCGAGGAGATTATGAATGATTCTGGGAGAACTTTTAACCCCAACATTATTCCACATTTTCTTATGATCGAGTCGAGACTTGAAAGAGACTTAACTTTAATCGATTCCCTAACTAACTGCGATCTGAGAAGATTTAGCTTCTTCTCAATGAAGAAATGTTTTACGAGCTGGGGAAGCGGTTCAAGGTCTTTAATGGACTCAATTCCATCCCTATCCGAGGGATAGATGAAGTCGTCAACCACTATATCGTATGGAGTTAATGGGATCACTCTATGGCGGCAGCGAAGGCAGAAGATTCTATCGATTCTCGTATAGGCTCCGCATCTCGGACATGGTATCTCCGAGTATTCATCGTTCACGGCAAATCTTCCATAAAGTTAAGCGTATAATGCTATTTAGCCTTCGATTTGGAGACCGTATATAGTCAAGATCTCTCCAGAAGTTTATTATCGACTCCTTCTCTCTCGATGCGAGCATCATGGCTAAAGCTTAATTTATCCCCATAAACTCATGATGGCTTGATGAAGAGGTTTGAACTCGCTATCAGGAATGGAATAGTTTTAACGATGGATGATGAAATGAGGGTCTTTAGACCTGGAAGCATAGGAGTCAGTGAAGGAGTTATAGAGTATGTTGGGTCAGAAGATGTTAGGGGCGAGGTTGAGATAGATGCGAGTAGATGTGTGGTGATTCCGGGATTGGTTAACTGCCATACTCACGCGGCCATGACCCTATTCAGGAACGCGGTCGAGGATCAGCCTCTGGAGAAGTGGCTTAAGGAATATGTTTGGCCAGTTGAGGAACGACTGAAGCCCGATCATGTGAGAGTTGGAACTAGGGCGGCTTGCGCTGAGATGGCCTTGGCTGGGATAACGTGCTTTAATGATCAATACTTTTACATGGATCAAGTCGCTGAAGCGGCGGTCGAGGTGGGGATTAGGGGAGTTCTATGCGAAGGAATGATTGAGGGATTCGACGAGGAGAAGGGGAGAAAGGCTCTCAAGAGAGGAGTAAGCTTTGCAGAGAAATATGATGGCTGGAAGGGGATGATCTGGACGAGACTTGGCCCACATGCCGAGTATTCATGTAGCCTAGAGTTTTTGAGAAGAGTTAGAGAGGAAGCGGATAGGCTTGGAGTTGGGATCCACATTCATTTAGCAGAGACGAAGGCTCCCGTTGAGGAATTCATCAAGAAGCATGGAAAGAGCCCCGTGAAGATCTTAGATGAGATGGGATTCTTCAAGGATGATGTCTTAATCGCTCACGCGATCTATCTCGATGACGAAGACTTGAAAATTCTCTCGGAGAGAAACGTGGCGGTCGCCTATAACCCCGTTTCGAATATGAAGCTCGCCTCAGGGATGGCTAGAATAGCTGAGATGCTGAAACTCGGAATCAGGGTTGGGATAGGAACGGATGGGCCTGGAAGCAATAATAGCTTAGACCTCCTCCAAGACATCAAGATCGGAACCCTTCTCCAAAAGACGAGATACATGGATCCAACGGTCTTACCCGCTAAGCAAGCTCTATGGATGGCCACGAGAGGAGGCGCTGAAGCCTTAAACCTATCAAATCTAATTGGGAGCATAGAGGTTGGAAAGAGGGCGGATATCGTGGTGATAGATACGAGGAAGATTAGATATATTCCGGTCAGAGATCCATATACCGCGATAACCTACTGCTCTTCAGGATCGGATGTTAAAGACGTTATAGTTGACGGGAAGATTATTGTGAGAGATGGAGAGCTTCAGACAATGGATCTTCAAAAGATTGTAGAAGATCTTGAGAACGCCGTTCAAGAACTATTCGCAGGATAGTCTAAAATGGTCATCAACGTGACTAACGATAAATTGCTCATTAGATGCGGCCTATGAAGAGGTTTGGATGCGACTTCTTAAACTCCTCTAAAAATTTCTTGGCTTGGAGGAGGTTGAGCTTCGGGAGACTGATATATGCGTCCCTGATATGTATCGTCGATCTGATGTTTGGACATAAAATAACATCTACGAGACCCTTCAGCAGATTTATTCCACTTTCGAATCCGGTTGGAGCCGCTGCAATTATTCTATTATGCCATCTCCTTCTTATGCTCTTAATCGATGCCAGCATAGTGTATCCCGACGCTATTCCATCGTCGATCAGGATCATCGTCTTGTAACGCGACATGTCCGCGACCTGTGATCCAAATATCATCAACATCTTAGCTATTCTATTCCTCGCGGATCTCAGCTGCTCCTCGATGACGGTTTGAGTTATATTGAATCGTTTCACATTTTCCCAGTTTATCTCTATGATTCCATCCGAGCTTAGGGCGCCGAACCCTTTCATCTTCTCCCATGGAATTAAGAGCCTCGCGACAATCATCAAGCCGAAGTCTATATTTAGCATTTCAGCTATTGTTAGACCTATTGGAACCCCGCCGTTTGGAATTACGGCCAAGCAGGTATGCTCATCGGTGAAATCTTTGATCATATCTGCCAAGATTTTGGCCGCGTGAACTCTATCCTTGTAGATCTTCTGTTTTTCTCTTAAGCTCATTTCTTCGATTATCTTGGCGGTCAACTTCTCTCCATGAGGTCGTCTGCGACGCTTTTAAGTCTAAAGGTAAATGGATATAACTTGTCTTGAATATCTCGCATGTGTATGGAGGAAGTTAAGCCCGTCCATGGCCACGCGTTCTTCACTCTAAGTAGGGAAGATGTCTTCAATCAGATACTGATCTTCGACTACCTTGATCCTAGAAAACACTATTATCGCCTACTTGAAGATGAGGACAGCTATAGGAAGGAAATGGATAGGCTTCTCAAGAACATGAACTCGTTACTGTCTAAGGAAGTGATAATGATAAATGGTGAAAAAGTTTCGGCCGAGGCTCTAACGATCAACCTAGATTTCCGAGGAGCAGCTGAGAATCCAGCGATCTCATTCTATATCGAGTTCTGCGGAAAACTCTTCCATGGAGGGCGAAATGTCTACGAATGCTCTTATGATGAAGGAGTGGCTGAATATGATTATGAAGTATATTGGTTTCTTCCAAGAGGTTCTAGGATAATCGAGGTTGAGACGTCGGCGGATTATGAGATCTTGGGTGAGAGATTTCTGGTTATGTGGGCTAGAAGAGGAGACCATTACGCAGGTTATGAGAAGATAGTGTTCACACTTCCTTAGCTTCAACCAATTCCTTAATCTTCTCAAGCCTCTTCTTGCCCAAGGTATGGGTGGGCTTTTCAGGGATTATTCCCTCAGGTCTATAGATCAGGACTATTAGCAAGGCTGTTCCGAGGAGGAGATACTCCAGCCAAACCACGTCGAATGGTAGAAATGGTTGGAGATTGCTTTTATAGAATATTATTAGCTTTCTAAGGGTTACGAATAGGGTTGCTCCCAGCAATACTCCGAAGTTGTTAGCAGCTCCTCCTATCACAACCATAACCCAGGGCCAGAAAGTGTAAACGACTCTATCATAGCCCAATGCCGTAACACTTCCGGAGAGAAACGCGTAGAGAGCCCCACCTATTGCGCCTATCGCCGAGCCTATCATTAGGGTCTTCATCCTAAGCTTCACAATGTCTTTTCCATATGCTTCGGCTACAACCTCGTTATCTCTCATGGCTCGAAGGGTTCTCCCTATCGGAGATCTGCTGAGTAATTCTACGTAGATGAATATGATTATGGCCACGGCCATGATTACGGATGCTGCAAGGGCGAGTCGAAGTTCTCCTCCGATCCATCTGAATGGGTCTGGAACAGATATTCCAACAGTTCCACCTATCAAGTCCTTGTAATTGTATCCTATCGTCCTTAAGATCTCGGCCATCGCTAGAAGGGTTATTGCAAGATAGTCTTCTCTAAGCCTAATCGCTGGATAGGATGCTATGAATCCTAGAATGGCTCCTACCGCCGCCGCTAAGATCAAGGAGACCACAAGCATGGCCATTGACATGAATGGATTTGTTCCAAGAATCTTTCCAAGAGCATACATTACTTCTACGTTGTTATCTATGTAGTCATATTTCTTAAGTAATCCATAGATGTATGCGAGGACTCTGCCTGGAACCGCTCCTATAAAGAATGCTCCTCCAGCTACCGCTAAGAGTTTTCCGAAGTTTGGAATCCCAGCGTATCCGAATTCTATGTTTAAGCTTAGGGAGATTATTATGAATATTCCGAGGAGGGCGAGGAGATCTATGATGAATGTTAAGGCGAGTGGGATCATCTTTTACCAGACCTCCTCAAGAATCTTAAACCGATTCCCGTGAGCCCAGTTGGAGCGAATAGGAGCGTTACCGCCATTATGACTAAGGGTATTATTGGTCTATATGGAGCAATCCATGTCCCAACCGTGAGTGAAAGGTATCCTGTTCCTAAAACCTCTGCCATGCCGATCAGGATTCCGCCTAAGAATGCTCCATAGATATTCGTTAATCCGCCGACTATGCTCGCCGCGAATACGCTTACGATAAGCCTCCCCCCGATATCTGGATTACACATTAGCCAGAGGGGGAGCAGAGCTCCAGCTACTCCAGCCAATCCTCCAGCTATAAACCATGAAGCAGCATAGGTTAGATTAACGTTTATTCCAACAACTCCCGCTAAAGCCGGATTTTCTATCGCAGCTCTCATAGCTATCCCAAATCTAGTCCTCGTGAGTAGGAAATAGAGGGAAACTATCACCAAAACCGCCATCACAGGGGCAACTATGAAGATGCATGGCTGATGAAAGACTCTGAAGTCATAGGACTTGAGGATGTAGAGCCTCGTCGATATCTTATAGGTTCTATTGAGGTAGTCTGCCAGTATGTTTATAAGAGAATATAGGATCATGTCATAGCCTATGGTCGCGATCATCAAGACTATATAGGATGCTCCTCGATCTAGGAGTGGCTTAAGGATTACTTGATAGAGGATTAGGGCGATGACCCCTCCCAAGATGAATCCCAAACCCACCGAGAAATACGGGTTGACTTTTAAGATCTTGACCAAGATCAGGGTTATATAGGTTGTCATGGCCGCGAAGCTCCCATGGGCGAAGTTCGGGACCTTCGTGGTCATGTAAGTTAGGGTTAAGCCCGTGCTGAGTAGAGCTAGAAGGCATGAAAATATCGTCGCATCCCTGATCATCGGGGGAATCATCTTCCCACCTTCATTTACTCAACGCCTCAAAACACTTCTAAAATATGAGTATTTGCGCGGATTTCTCGGAAAAAATTTATAAACAATCGAAAAATTCCAAAAACAATTAAAGGTGGTGGGAAAAAATGAGAGGAAGATCGGGCGTATCAACCGCTGTAGCGGTCGCAGCCGTAATCGTCGCCATATTGATCGGAGTAGGGATAGGGATCGCGGCAGCGCCATCCATAGTCGCGCCGGCAACGGTCACCTCCACGGTCGAGAAAACGGTTGAGAAGACCGAGACCGTCACAACCACCGTTGGCGCTGGAGCCACTGTAACGGTCACGTCGACGGCGAGCGTTGGGGAGACTGTTACCTCCACGGTCACTAAGACTGTCGCCGCTGGAGCCGGTGGATTGACAGGTGAGATACCTATTGGAGCCATTATACCTTTGACCGGCGTTCTCGCCAGCTTTGGTCAAAATAACAAGGTGGCGGCGGAGATCGCCGTCGAGGAGGTCAACGAATTCCTAGAGGAGATCGGGGCTGGATGGAGGCTCAAGCTATACGTTGAGGATACCGAGACGAAGCCATCGGTGGCGCTTGAGAAGCTTATGGCCCTCCACTCCAAGGGGGTGAAGGTGGTCATAGGTCCTATGGCGAGCTCCGGCGTGAAGGCCATTAAAGAGTATGCTGACTCAAACAAGATACTGGTCATAAGCCCGTCATCGACGTCTCCAGCCCTAGCTATACCGGATGACTATATCTTTAGATTCCCGCCGACTGACGAACTCCAGGGAAAGATCGCGCCGAGATTTGCTAAGGACACAGGCGCCACTCATATAATCGTCGTGTGGAGAGGTGATGCTTGGGGAGACTGCCTGGCAGATGTCGTTAAGAAGAGGGCGGCGGAACTCGGCATAGAGGTCGCCAAGGAGATAAGATATGCGCCTGAAGCAACTGAGTTCTCCGCCGAAGTAGCGACTCTGGCCAGTGCTGTCGATAATTTGGTGTCGTCTGGCGTTTCACCGGATAAGATTGTGGTGGTGGTGATAGGGTTCGAGGAAGTTAGGGCAATACTCTTAGACGCAACCGAGTACGATGTTCTTTGGAGAGTCAAGTGGTTCGGAAGCGATGGAACCGCCTTGTCCTCGAAGCTGATCGAAGATCCGAAGGTCGCGGAGTTCAGCGCAGCCGTTAGATTCGTCAATCCGATCGCCGGCTCCGAGACCAAGGGCTTCTGGAGACTCGTTGAAAAGGTCAAGGAGAGAATTGGAAGGATTCCAGAATCTTATTCGGTGAACACTTATGACGCCATCTGGATCGTTGCTCACGCCCTCTTAATCACAGACAGATATGATGGCGAAGCCTTGAAGAACATCTTCATGGATGTTGTCGATCAATACTATGGAGCGAATGGGCACATTGTTTTGAATGAGGCTGGAGACAGAGCTTATGCGAACTACTTGCTTTGGGAGATCGTGAAGACCGACGGCGGATATGAATGGAAGCTCACAGGAAGATATGACTACGAGACCGACGTTGTGAAATGGAGCTAATTCACTGAAAACCGAGCTATTGCGCCTAAATTGGGTAAAAATTTTTAACTCCCCAATTTTTTATGCTTCTCAAGCAAATGAGATCGGAGATTCTGCGGACGGACGGTGTGGTCAAGAGCTTCGGCGGAGTTAAGGCGCTAAAAGGAGTCAGCATAAGGGTTAAAGAGGGTTCCATAACGATGATGATAGGGCCTAATGGCAGTGGAAAAACCACCCTGATCAACGTAATCTCAGGGCTCTATAAGCCGGATGATGGAAAAGTATTCTTTAACGATAAGGAGATAACCGGTCTCCCACCTCACGAGATATATAAACTCGGATTGGTTAGAACCTTCCAGATCCCTCAACCATTTATGAAGCTGACAGTTTTAGAAAATCTCTTAGTTGCTTACCCAGATAATCCTGGAGAGAAGTTCTTCGGAGCTTTGAGGAGAGGAAAGTGGAGGAAAGTTGAGGAAAAAGTCGTTGAAAAAGCCTTCAAAATTCTAAAGCTCTTGAAATTGGATCATCTTTGGGATCAACAATCCTATAAACTCAGCGGAGGCCAAATGAAGCTTCTAGAAGTTGGAAGAGCGTTGATGAGCGATGCAAGACTGATCATGATGGATGAGCCCGCCGCCGGAGTGAATCCTGTTCTCGCTCACGAGATCTTTAGGAGATTTAGGGAGCTTAAGGACAAGCTTGGAGTAACCTTCTTCTTAGTCGAACATAGACTTGAGATAGCTCTGAGATATACTGACTATGTTTATGCCATGGCTAATGGCGTGGTCGTGGCCGAGGGAGTGCCCGAGACAGTCATGGTGAATCCACAGGTCATCGAAGCATATCTAGGAGGCTGAGAAAGATGATCGAGATAAACGGGTTAAATGCAGGCTATAAGAGGCTCCACGTCCTCTATGACATAAGCTTAAGGTTTGAGAAGAATAAGATAAACGTGGTCGTGGGGCCTAATGGAAGTGGGAAGAGCACCCTCTTAAAGAGCATCTTCGGCTTGACGACGATCTATTCTGGGTCGATAAAGTTTAATGGAGTGAAGTTAAACGGTCTCATGCCTCATCAAATCGCTAGAAGAGGAATAGCGTATCTTCCACAGGTGGATAATGTCTTCTCAAATCTGACCGTTGCGGAGAATATGCTCATGGCCGGATATACGTTGAGAAGAGAAGAGGTTGAGGAGAGAATTGAAGAAGTCTCCGAGACATTCCCAGTGATAAAGAGGTATTGGAAGAGCAAGGCCGGATTCTTAAGCGGCGGTGAGAGACAGATGGTTGCGATGGCCATGGCCTTGCTTAGAAAGCCTAAGGTTATGATGTTCGATGAGCCCACTGGAAGCTTGGCCCCGAAGATCGCGAATGAGGTATTGGAGAAGATAGTTGAGCTTAGAGACACCCTTGGAATAATGATAATCTTGGTCGAGCAGAATGCCAAGAAAGCTTTGGAGATCGGGGACAAAGCCTATCTATTGGTCGGTGGAAGACTCGTATTCCATGGAGATTCACGTGAACTCCTAGAACATCCGGAGCTTGGAAAACTCTACCTTGGGATAAGCGGATAACATTTTATCAAGTGAGCTTTAGCATCTTTTGGAGATGGATTTTCCCAAAGTCGAGATAATAGGGATCAAAGGTCTACCGATAATTAAGGAAGGAGATGACCTGGCATTATCGATAATTGAGGCCGTCAAGGGAATGGGATTAAATTTGAGGGATGGAGACATATTGGTGATCTCGCATATAATAGTCTCGAAGTCTGAGGGAAGAGTGAGAAGGCTTGAAGAATATAGACCTTCTAAATTTGCTGAGGAAATAGCTAAGAGATCTGGAAAGGATCCGAGACATGTTGAGGCAATACTTCAAAGCTCTAGAAGAATAGTTAGGATGAGGAATGGATTGATCATCTGCGAGGCGGTTGGAGGCCATATCTGCGCAAACGCTGGAGTAGATCTCTCAAACGCTGGGATTGGAAAAGTCGCGCTTTTGCCGGAGAATCCAGATCTCTCGGCGAGGAGAATTAAGAAGAGGATTAAGGAGCTCGTTGGAGTTGATGTCGCCGTCATAATCTCCGATACTCATGGAAGGCCTTTAAGAAGGGGCGCAATAAACGTAGCAATAGGATGTTCTGGATTAAAGCCCATTCTAGATAGAAGGGGTGAAAAAGATCTTTACGGTAGAACCTTGAGATCAAAGATGATATGCGTCGCCGATGAACTCGCCTCAGCAGCCGAACTCGTTATAGGTCAAGCGGATGAGGGAATTCCAGTCGCGATCATAAGGGGCTATAAGTTTGAGAAGGGCGAAGAACCCGCCAGCATGATTCCTAGGAGTGAGGAGGATGACCTCTTCCTCTAAGATAATCATGGGCAAGATCTTGGAGACAATTCTAAAGCTGACTATGGAGAAAGATGAAATCGATCCGCGGAAGAT
The DNA here is from genome assembly GCA_021159365.1 of Nitrososphaerota archaeon. Taxonomy (GTDB): domain Archaea; phylum Thermoproteota; class Nitrososphaeria_A; order Caldarchaeales; family Wolframiiraptoraceae; genus AUK039. The sequence continues at coordinate 18,884 of JAGGRY010000055.1, forward strand.
CGCGGAGCACTCCCTAATTCCAGAGTCTAAGGTGAGCGAAATTCTAGACGAATTTAATCTAAAGAATAGAATAAGTTTTGAGCAGAGAGTTAAGCTCGCTCTAGAGGCGATCAGGTTCGGAGTCGATGGAGAGAGGATATCGAGATACTTGGATTGGAAGGAATTTGAGAAGCTCGCCGCCGAGGCGTTTATGGAGATCGGATATGAGGTTTATGGAGATCTGAGATTCAAATATGAGAATAAAAGACATCAAGTCGATCTATTGGCATATAATGGGATACTCATGCTATTGGTGGATTGTAAGCATTGGAAGAAGCCTCCATCACCATCTGAGGAGAAGAAGATGATAATGGAGCAGGAGAGGAGGCTCATGGATCTAAGAGATGCTTTGAATATCATTTGGAAGGCTTCCAGAGAGTTAAGGGAGATAACGTTAATCCCGATAATCTTAACGATTTATGAGCCTAAGAAGAAACTTTTCCGAGGACACATGTTCATATCTGTTGGAAAGCTCATGGGAGCCCTCGAATACCTAGAGAGATCATATTACAAGTTGAGAAACGAGGAGGTTAAGGTTCCAAGAGATCTCGGCTTAAGCGAGTTGATAAAACCCCTCAAAAAATTAAAATAAACGGGTCGGCTGAATTATTATGCGCCCGATGAGGAGCCTGTTGCTCACGCTGAATAGTGATGAGCCATAGGGTCTCGGAGGGCTGGTGAACATGAATTAGAGTATTTGCTGATTGAAGCGATGAAGAATAAAAATGTCGATCATGTTTTAAACACGTAGTATCCCTAAACATGTATCAGAATTTTCATCGGCAGAGAACGTTGTCGCTAGCTGGTTTAAGTTTTCCCGCCCTAATTTCTTCTATCACTTGGTTAAGAGTCTCTGAACTTGTCATATAAACTCTTGTGCCTCTTCTTTGAAGCATTTGAATCGCTTTAGGTCCTATCCCCTTAACGATCACAGCGTCTGCTCCAGATCTCTCAACCAGTTCTCCCGCTCCACATATCTCTCCATGAGATATCAATGAAATTGATTTTATCTCCATTTCGATCTTATCAGCTGATTGATCATGGGTAACTATTGCATAGTATGGGGATCTGCCGAAGTGGAATGAGATCTTGGATGTAATTCCTGAATTCTCTTGAAGTGGTACCAGATACTTCAACCGCCTTCACCGAGATATTTTCCAAATTTGCTGGATATAAATCTGTGCGATGGCGCAAAATATCTTAGCCGAAGAATCGAGGCTCGTAAAGTTTATGGGTTAAGCGTGGCAATGATTCTCTGTGGAAGATATGGAGGCTAAAAATGAGATTAGCACGGGTTTGGTTATAGCCGGAGCATATGCTGATAAACTTAGAAGAACCCTCTTCGCCCAACTCTCATCTAAGATCAAATCCAAGGAGATTTCAGCGGCCACCGTGGCCAGGGCTTCAAGGGATCTAAACATGCTCCTCTACAATATCTTGGTCGAGAAGCTCGCGGTTAAGAAGGGAGATGTTGTCAGAATCAGGATAGGATACGTCTTAGAGGATGGAGAGATCAAATGGGATTATAATAGCCTTAGTATCGAGGTTTATAGGAGAGTTGGTGAAGAAGAGGTGGAGAAAGTCCTCAAGGAGACGTTAACGAAGGCGGAAGAAGTCATCGAGAGAAAGCTTACGGTCAGAGAGGTTGGAAAGACCCCAGTAGGAGACCTAGTCTACTCGGTTAAGCTCGGAGACGCTGAAGTGGGTTTATTGGAAGTCACCTCACTCGATGACGAGATCCTAGTTAGGGGAGCATTAACATCTCCAGAGCCAGTAATAATAGAGAGAGCTAAGCTCAAGCTTGATGGAAGAAAGCCCGTGGAGGTAATCGAGGAGAAGCTTAGAGAGATCTCGGAGCTTGGAAGGAGGGTTAAGCGAGAAGAGGCGGAGGAAGCCTTGAAGAAGCTCTCAGAACTAGTTTAGCGAAGATAAACCTTAGAAGACGAGGAAAAATGCTCGAATTCGGCTTAGGGAGATCGGAATGCGTAGTAACAAAGCATATAAACTATAAATGCCTCTATAATCTATAGAGCGAGCGGCGATGGACGCCTTCTCCCAACTTGACTTCCTGCTCAGAATAATCCTGGCCTTCGCACTTAGCGGAATCATTGGATTCGAGCGAGAAAGAGTTGATAAGCCTGCAGGTCTCAGAACCCATATCTTGGTAGGAGTCGGATCCTGTCTCTTCACGATCCTCTCCTTCACGGCCTTCCCTGGAAGCGATCCAGCGAGAGTGGCGTCATACGTGGTGGCCGGAATAGGTTTCATCGGAGCTGGAACGATCCTCCAGACCAGGGAGAGAGTTTTAGGGATCACGACCGCGGCGTCACTTTGGGTTGCGGCGGCGATTGGTATGGCTGCTGGAGTAGGCTACTATGTGTTGGCCGTCATCGTCACGGCGCTCTCATATCTAACGCTTAGGCTTAGGCCATTAGAAGAAAGGATAAGGGTGTCTGAGAGAATTTCATGAAAACAATTCCTCATCTTATTTTTATTATCCTGATATAATCTCCCTCAAGAACGATCTTTGATCCAGGGGGCAGACCTCTGGGAGGATGATGCTTCCCAATTATGAGGTAGAGATTTTGGGATGGAGGATGTGGAAGACTCTTAACTATATTGTAGGTCTCTTCATGTAGAGCTTCAACCCAATACCTTAATCTCGTGTCCGGAACCACTATGGTCGATCCAGGCGGCACGTAGTCAATTATCTTTTGAAGCTCTAAGTAATCTCTCATAGTTATGCTAGGCTTAAGCGCGAAGATCGTTGGAAGCATCATCATAAACATCAACCCGATGACCGCCATCAACATCGCAGGTCTACTTACTCTCTCAACTCCATTCATTATCGAGGCCATTATTAGGGGAATTAAGATGGATCCCATGAGGTTGAATCTGAAGAGCCATGAATGACCTATGATCGGGAAGTTTAAGAGAATTAGTGAGATACCCGACGTGATCGGGATCAGAGATTCAGGTCTAGATCTATGAGTTAGGCCATATATTATCCCCGCAAATCCCATACATATACTTCCGACGAAATCTATTCTCCTAAACATCAAGTTATTTTCCCTTCCAAATGGCTGGTTTAGAAAACTTAGGAGCTTGAATGAATCATATCCAGTTATCTGCGGAAAAAGGAATAGAGATATCATGAGAATCATCATCGATGTTATCGCTGCCAATGCAGAAGCATATTTGACGACAAGATCATCGCTTCTTCTAATCAAGGATAAAATGAGGATCAGTAACGAGAATAATGCTAACACTCCAAATGTTAAGACGTGTGAGAGAGCTGAAGCTATAGCGATTATGGATGAATAGATTGCCGCCTTCTTCCGGTCTCTAACGTTTAAGAGAATGTAGATGAATATCACTGGAAAGATTAAGCTCACATAATTTTTTATGAAGTCCTCGGCGAGCCTCAAGGTGAATGGAGACAAGGCGAAGGTAAGAGATGCCGTTAAACCGCCTAGATCGGAGAATCTCCTAAAAGCCGTGAACAAGATCAATGACGTCAAACCTCCATAAAATGCAACCGCAACCTTCAGTCCGATATTCTTATCCGGGAAGAGGAAGTAGAATGGAGCCAACATATAATATGTTAGCGGCGGATCGGGATACTTCAATATCCCCTCAGCTAATAGATGCCTCATCTGGATCAGATAATATGGTCCGTCGATACCATACATTATCGGATACCTCAAGAGAATAGCCAACATCGCGATAAAAGATACTAGAAAAGCTACAAACATCAAACACAACGATCTTAAGGAATATCTCATCACCATCGTACTCACTCTATTCAAGAGATATTGGAAGGGCAAATAGGCTTTACATGGAACCGTATAGATAAATAATCCAAAGCGTCTCCGAACGTTGGAGATGAGCGACTCCATTTTAACAGAGGAGGATCGCAAGCTCCTTATCAGGGTTAATCGTTTATTAGAGGAGGTTTTAGAGGCACTTGAGGTTATGGGCGATAATGGGACGGTTAAGGCCATTCGAGAGGGGGAAGAGGATGTGAAAGCGGGCAGGGTTAGAAGTTATGATGAATTCGTGGAGGAGCTGAGGCGGTCTGGAGAAATATAAAATCCAAGTCACGAGAAGATTTGAGAAAGATTTCAAGAAGCTCGATCGAGAAATCAGGAAGAGAGCAGACTCGATCATAAGGAGACTTGAGATCGAGCCGTTTATTGGAAAGCCATTAAGAGGAGAATTGGAAGGAAAGCGAAGCCTCAGGATAGGGGATTATCGGCTAATCTACATAATCGATGAGAAAAATAGAACCATCACATTACTTACAATCAGACCACGGAAAACGGCCTATAGATAAAGAAGGCTTCGCTATAACCTCAGCCACTTATACCCACATAAGATCTTGCTAATACATACTCCGCCTGAAAATCAAGATGGACTACTGGTAAAGTCATAC
>JAGGRY010000015.1 GCA_021159365.1 Nitrososphaerota archaeon
GGAGCAAAGTTCTGCATGAACTGTGGAACTCCGCTACGGAGCGTCATGAAATGTCCCAAATGCGGCGCGGATGTTCCCAGCGGAGCTAAATTCTGCCCGAAATGCGGAACAAAACTCGTTTAATGTGAAGCGCGAGGCCAGATGATCCCAGTAAGCGCTGCTCTCGTTTTGGGAGCAATAATATTGATAATTGGAATAATCGCCGACGAGATCCACTCGAGATTCGGGATCCCAGACATATTGATGATGATCTTTCTAGGATCATTATTCGGCCCAATTCTCAAGGTTATTCCAAGAGATCCGCTCATGACGATAGCTCCATATTTGGCGGCGGTGACCCTAGCGATAGTTCTATTCGAGGGTGGAATAAACTTCCCGGCTCAGAAAGGGCTTACAGAAGCCTTTAGAGCGCTCCTTTACGCCTTTATCGGGGTCTCATTCTCAATCATTATAGCGATCCCGCTGTCGTTTACAATATATTCTTGGAATCCATTGATCGGCGCCCTTCTAGGCGCAATCGTTGGTGGGACGAGTTCAGCGGTAGTATTATCCTTGATGCCTAGGATGAATATCTCTCAGGAAGCTAAGAACGTGCTAAGCCTCGAATCCATCTTCACAGATGCGATAGTTATTGTTATAGCCATGCTGATAATGAGGCTCGTAACGCTTCCATCGCAGACGATAACGATTGAAACCGTTTCGAGGGAGATAATGGGATGCATAATGATAAGCCTCTTGGTAGGATTCTTACTCGCAGTAGCCTTATCGAAGATAGTCGCTACACTCCAAATGAAGATGTATGGAGACATATTCTTACTCGCTATAGTGATTTTAGTCTACGGAATCACTGAGCAAGTTGGTGGAAGCGGAGCTTTAACGGTCTTCGCCTTCGCCTTAACCATAGCCAATATAAGGCATTTGATTCCTAGGATGAAGGTCGAGGCTCCCTCTCTTGCTAAGAGAATTAAGGATAAGATTCCATCGTTTAAGCCGTATTCAAGGAAGTTTTACACCCAAATAGCGTTCTTGATGAGAACCTACTTCTTCGCCTTCTTAGGAATGATCTTTTCAATTCCATCTCTTCAAGGATTCTTGGCAGGTCTTGCGTTAACAGGATGCCTTATATTCATGAGATATCTCGCCACTCTCATAATCACCTACAAGTCAAACATATCCTCGAGAGATAAGATCTACATGACGTTCATATGCGGTAGGGGATTAGCAGCCGCGGTCCTCTCAAGCCTCCTCCTCACCTATGGGATAGCAGCGTCGCCGACAATACAGGATCTAGTGACTCAAGTCATCATCTACACCACGATAATCTCAGCTATATCGTCATATCTCTCGAAAAGCGAGTTAACAACTTACTTCAAAAAGCTGAGACATGATTGAAGCCCGGATATAGATATATAAGATCCTCATCTAACATTTATGAAAGTGAGCCGAGTCAATTGGCATGCCTTAGCAGTTGATGAGGTTTTAAACATACTGAAGACAAGGCTTCAAGGATTAGATGAAGATGAAGTTAAGGAAAGATTAACTCTTTATGGACCCAATGAACTGCGGAGGGAGAAGAGTAGATCGAAACTTGTAATATTCTTAAATCAATTCAAGAATGTGTTGATACTAATTTTATTGATAGCGACTGGGCTCTCCATAATTATAGGAGAGGTCTTAGATGCAGTCTTGATAGTAACCATAGTGATGGTTAGCGCCGTTCTCGGAACATTCCAAGAATATAGAGCTGAAAGGGCATTGGAGGCATTAAGAAAGCTAACAGCTCCTGAGGCCACGGTCATCCGATCGGGAGTAGAAAAGCGCATCTTGGCTAGAGAGATAGTTCCAGGCGACATCCTCGTCCTCATGGCCGGAGACAGAGTTCCAGCCGATGCAAGGGTTTTCGAGTCTCATGAATTAAAACTCGATGAATCCTCCTTAACGGGAGAATCGACCACGGTTACAAAGATCGTGGAGCCACTTCCAGAAGATACTTCCTTAGCCGATAGATTGAACATGGTTTACGCCGGCACGGTGGTGGTTTACGGTAAGGGAAAGGCGATCGTGGTCGCGACTGGAATGAATACCGAGATGGGAAAGATCGCTGAAATGGTTCAAGAGGTTAAGGAGGAGAAGACGCCTCTAGAGAAGAGAACGGATCAGATTGGAAAGATACTAGCATATCTATGTTTATCGGTCGCGGTAGTTGTGGCCGGAATAGGATTCTTCGTGTGGCACTATGATCTCCTAACGATGGCTATATGGGCTGTAAGCCTCGCGATAGCAGCTGTTCCAGAAGCCCTGCCAGCGGTTGTCACAGGAGCTCTAGCAATAGGAATGTATGCCATGGCTCGGAAGAATGCGATCGTGAGAAAGCTTCCAGCCGTCGAGACTCTTGGATGCACTACCATAATCTGCGCGGATAAGACTGGGACTATGACCAAAGGCGAGATGACTGTTCGAAAGATATACTTGAAAAAATTCAAGAATGAATTGATAGAAGTTACAGGAGCCGGCTACGAGCCGAGAGGAGAATTTAGAATTGGGGGAAATTCGATAAACCCCCTAGAATTGAAGGAGATGGATCTTCTTCTCCTCGGATGCTTACTATGTAATGATGCGAGACTTGAGAAGATTGAAAATAGATGGGTCGTTAGAGGAGACCCAACTGAGGGTGCATTAAAGGTATTGTCGAGAAAGGCTGGACTAACAGATGATATAGAGTCATCATATCCGAGGATAAATGAAGTTCCATTCTCGTCGGAAAGAAAGCGCATGACAACTCTTCACAGGTCCAAGGATGGTAAGATCATAGCGTTCATGAAAGGAGCTCCCGAAGTCATACTCTCAAGATGTTCAACGTTAATGGTCGACGGCGAAGTTGTAGATCTCTCAGAAGATGATGTCGAGGAGATCTTAAGAATAAATGATGACATGGCTTCCAAGGCGTTGAGAAATCTCGCATTCGCATACAAAGTGTTCAACGAGATACCAGAGAAGGTAGATGAATCGATTGAACGAGACTTCACCTTTCTAGGAATCGTTGGGATGATAGATCCGCCGAGACCTGAGGTTAAAGAAGCTTTAGAGCTGTGTAGAAAGGCTGGGATAAAGGTTGTGATGATAACCGGAGACCATAAGCTAACTGCTCTCGCGATCGCGAAGGAGTTGAAGATTTTCAGGGATGGAGATATAGCTTTAACCGGAAAAGAATTAGATTCCATGAGCGATGAGGAACTTGAGAAAATAGTTGAGAAGGTGACCGTCTATGCACGTGTTTCACCAAAGGACAAGATGAAGATCGTGAAAGCCCTCAAGAAGAGAGGTCATGTAGTAGCGATGACTGGAGATGGAGTGAATGATGCTCCAGCATTAAAGTCGGCTGACATAGGCGTGGCCATGGGGATAACCGGGACAGAAGTAGCTAAGGAAGCCTCGGACATGATCTTATCCGATGATAACTTCGCGACGATAGTTTCAGCGGTCAAAGAGGGTAGGAGAATCTATGATGATATCAAGAAATACCTCTTCTATCTATTGGGATGCAACATCAGCGAAATACTGATACCCTTATTCGCATCGTTCATGGGTCTCCCGCTCCCGTTCACGGCACTACAATATCTATGGATAAACTTGACAACGGATGGATTGCCGGCCATGGCCTTGGGAATAGATCCAGCTGAACCGGATGTTATGCAAAGACCTCCCAGAGATCCCAGAGAGAGCATAGTGACCAAGAGAGATGCACTACTATTTCTGACATTCCTACCTCTCGCCACCACTATCGCCATATTGTTAAACTTCGTGGAAGGATTAAGGGTCGAGCCTCTAACTAGGGCTAGGACGAGGATCTTCACCCTAATGATAATGATTGAGCTCTTGATAGCGATCTCATTTAGATCACTCAAGTACAGCGCCTTTAGGGTTGGAATACATAAAAATAAATTCTTGATCTTGGCGATAATATCCTCGCTTCTAATGCAGCTCTGCATACTCTATGTTCCGATATTTCATGAACCATTTAAGGTGACTTACCCAACTGTTCAGGATTGGGTGATGGGCGTGATATCCGCTTTGATGGTCTTCATATCTGTGGAGATAGTCAAAGAAGTTGCTTCAAGAATTTCCCAACATAAAATCGTCTAAGAGGATGAAATTAAAGATTCCTCTTAACCGGGATTATATAAGGTCCCTCAGGGATGGCTATTATTCGAGGCTCTTTTTCATCTAGAAATGTATAAGCTAATTCAAGGGCATCTTCAAGGGTTCTCGAATATTCTAATAAGAGATCTTTAGCTAATCTTTCAGAGACGAGCTCGCTCACGAGAATGACTTTGGCCTTTTTGAGTATTCGAGCTAGAATCTGAGCATGCCACTGATCATATATCGGCTCACACTTTCTAATCCTTTCTACGATCTCATCTGGATTATTAGATCCCTTCACAAGCTTGAGGAAATCTTCATGACCTCCAAGCCCATCTCTACATTCAGATGCTATTATGATTACTCCCCCGCTCCTTACGACCGAGGCAGCGGTATCCATTCCCTTAATTGTTTGATAAATGTCTCTGTCGAGCGGGTATCCGCCGTTCGTTGTGAGGACTATGTCAGCTTCTTCTTTAAATGGGATCTTTGCAAACTTGTCGAGATGTTTAACGCCATCTAGATGGGCTTTGATAGGATCTCCGATAAATAGTCCCGTTATCTTCCTCTTCTTGTTTAAGGTAACGTTCACTATAAGATCCAGCCTAGTCTCCTGCATAAACTCAACCATATCTCTATGAATCGGATTTCTCTCCAAGATTCCAGCTCTAGCCCATGGATTTGCTATCATCTTGAAGCCGTGGTTGTTGAATATGGCGTTTCTCCCGGCGACTCCTGGGAGAATTATCTTTCTTCCTCCACTATATCCGGCGAATAGATGAGGCTCGATAAGCCCAAGCCCTATTACGAAGTCGCTTTCGAAGATCAGGCGATTCACCTCGATTGGAGTTCCAAAAGAGGTCTTTTTATTCAGCCTAGTCAGCTGATCCTCATCTGAGGCTGAGTGATTCAATATCTCATATGATTTGGATATGTCGTTTCCAACCAGCTCTCTAATCTCATCCCTTGAAACAGGTCTGTGTAATCCTGTCGCTATCAATATCTTCACCTCGGCTTCAGGATTCATCTTCTCAATATGTTCCAGCAATATCGGGAGGATTACATTGGTGGGAAAGGCTCGAGTATTGTCCGGAATCAGTATCAGGATCCTCTTGGATCTTAGGATTCTTCCGCTCTCCTGAAAGTCCAGTAGATGAATAAGCTTCTTTTCAAGATCTTCAATAGCCTGAGCGTCTGCAGACCTTAAAACCACGGTGTCGCTTGGAAGCTCTGCCTCAAGATGTCCTTCTCCATATGGGAACTTGATGTTCAATTCGAAAAAATTCTTGACGGCCTAATTAATAACCGTATGTGAGTGATATTATTTTCAGCGAACGTTCAGAAAAGGTTAAAGCATCCTTATGGCCAGTTTTCCTCGATGAGAGTTAAAGATGTTTTAAAGAGGATAGATCACACATTACTGAAATCAAATGCATCAAGCCATGATATAGCTAGACTCTGTGATGAGGCCAAGAGATATGGATTCTACGCCGTGTGCATAAATCCATATTATGTTCCATTAGCATCGAAACTGCTTAAAGGCACGGAGATCAAGATATCATCCGTAGTAGGTTTTCCGCTTGGAGCAACTTTCACGGAGATTAAGGTGGCTGAAGCGAGAAGAGTCGTAAGGCTTGGAGCATCTGAGGTGGACATGGTCATGAATATTTCCGCATTCAAATCAGGCGACCTCGAATACGTTAGAAAGGAGATTAAGAGCGTTAAAGAGGAAATCGGTGACATCGTCTTAAAGGTGATCATAGAATGCTGCTATTTAACAGATGATGAAAAGATCTCGGCGGCGAAGATATGTGAAGAAGCAGGAGCTGATTATGTAAAGACCTCAACGGGATTTGGACCAGGTGGAGCTGTACTTGAGGACGTTAAGCTGCTAAGGAGAACTTTGAGCCCTAATGTAAAGATTAAGGCCGCTGGAGGTATAAGGACATTTGAGCAGGCTGTAAAGTTCATCGAGGCTGGAGCTGATAGAATCGGAACCAGTTCGGGAGTTAAGATAGCGGAGGAAGGGCTCAGATCTGGAGAATGAGTAGCGTCAAGCGAGTTATCCAACAAATCTAAACGTATCTAAGCTCTCCATCGATTATCCTCGCACATTTAGATAGCCTGTGAATAACCTCAACTCCATGATCAATTAAATGTATGACTTTAAATCCTTTGGCAATTAAGTAGTCTGCGATAATCTTTCTATGGCATCTCCAAGGGATTCTCTCCTTACACATGATAGCAGTGACTTTTTTCCTACATATTGAAGCCAACTTTGAGGCCGCCTCTCTTGCAAGGGGATTCATCGTCAGATACGTGGCATAGGCTCTAAAGCCTTGAGACTTGAAGCATTTAGCTATCCCAAGATCCTCAACATCTCTCCCAAATCTCCTGTAACCTCCAAGTCTTCTATCCCAAATATACATGATCCCGGCAGCTTCTACAGTATTTGATAAAAAGTCCTTCGAAAAATGAGGGACGAACTTACTCGTCGGAAAGCTTCTAACATCATATAACACTTCTATTCCTTTCTCGTTTAATAGGCTCAAAAAGTCTTCAAGCGATCTATCTGAGTGCCCTATCGTGAATACATCCATCTGTAATCAACCCTCATTCTCGAAGATCTCAGGATGTTTCTTCATCACGACTCTAACGGATGAGACTAGATCAACCATCCTTAATGCCTCATCCCTAGTAAAGAATTTGTATTCCAGGATTTCACTTGAAGGCGTTATCTCGAAGCTCTCCGGGTTTGCGAGAAAGTCTATTATCACGTAGTGATACTTGATCTTCCCATCCTCATCCTTGCTTATATAATCATAGATGTCGAGCAACTTCATGGATTTCAGTTTCACACCCAGCTCTTCGAAGACCTCCCTCTTAAGAGCGTCTATCGTCGTCTCCCCAAGCTTAATGGTTCCTCCGGGGACGCTCCACTTACCAGCACATGGTTCATAAGCTCTTCTTATCAATAAGATCTTTCCATCTCTAATTATGAAAGCTCCAACGGCTGGGATCGGTTGACTTGGATAACTTTTGCCCGACATCTCCCTTCTAAGTATAACAATCCTCTTAAATTAGGATAGCTCCGCCGATCATATAAAACCCTTATTAAACTCGATGATACTTCATCTTCCATAAATCAGATTCCCAGAATCTTCCGGGACTCTATAACCGGCCAGTTTACCTGCCAATTCTTTAATCGCATCTGATTTGAGGATCTTGATGAATCCTTGTATAGATCTTTTTTCAAATCTGTCTTTGAGGATGGCGAAGTCGAATTTCTCCCAGGTGACGTGCTCGAAGTGTAGCCCATATTTCTCTGCGGCGGATCTTATGGTTAAGCCTATATCAGCTCTTCCATCTATGATCGCCTTAACAACTTCTAGATGGGTCTTAACCTCATCTCTAAATCCTTTAATGGCCTTAACGAATTCCTGAAAGCTCATGCCTCTCTTCTCAGCCTCCCTTCTCAAGATCTGATCTAAATGAACTCTAGTCCCGGAGCCTAGATTTCTATTAATCAATCTAGCCCCTTCATCGATGAGCATCTTGAGAGGATCGTCAAGGGGTTCTCGGCTCACAAATCCAATCTCCCTATCATATCCTCTAATGACCACGACCATGTCTTCGAGCCAATATCTTGAGAGATATGGGATATTGTATCTTCCGGTCTCAGGGTCATAAAGATGTATTCCCGCTAGGTCAGCTTCTCTTAACATCAACGCGGTCAGTCCTCCCGACGATCCTATCCACGCCGTGTCGATTGCCTCAAATCCTTTCTCTCTCATTAATCCAAAGATGTGTTCTAGGAGGAGATCATTGCTTCCAGCATAGATGAGCTCTGGATAACTGATCTTAACTTTTTTGATCGTTAGTTTTTTTCGAAGTTTGATTTGATACTCTCTGAGATATCGGTTGAGCAGCTTCTTCCCGTAACTGGTGAGCGCCGCTCCACCCCCACCTCTACCACCACGTCTCACCTCGACTAGCTTAACTCCAAGTTTTCTTTCAGCCTTCGCGATGGATTCCCATGCACGAGAATATGCAAGCTTTAAGATTCTTGAAGCAGCTAGGATCGATTTTCTTTCATCTATTAGCATTAAGAGTTTGGCAAGCTTTTCATCGACCACGACCTCTCCATCAACCTCGAATAAGATCGTAGCCCTGCTTCTGAGCCTCGGCATCGATAGATAAGCGTGGATATGAGCTTAAAAATAATTCCCTAGACTAAAATTAAAAATTACCCGCTATTCTGGGCGCGGCTATCTCGACGTGATTCTACTTGGACATAAGTCTCTTAATGGACACTCTCTACATCTGGGGTTAATCGATTTACAAAAATCTCTTCCATGAAGATAGATTAATGTCTGAATCCATTCACCTAGTGCTCCGAAATACTTAAGGAGTTCGTATCTAATACATTCACCCTTAACTGCCCTAGGACAGACAGGGATCCCCCATCTTTCGGCGGACTCAGGCTTACATAGAAATCTTCGACAAAAGTTTTTCTCAGGTTCTCTGAAGCGTTCCAAGATTCTCATCCTATTAACAAATTTGACTAAGTGAACATCACATGGAATATTTTCCAAGCCCGTGGATGTTGAGAGGAGTATGGAGTCCGCGGTCTTCGGCCCAACCCCCTTAATCGATAGAAGGACTAATCTCGCGAGTTCGGGTGGGAGCGATAAAATATATTTCGAGAGGCTTCGCCCTGGTCTCCCAAACAATTTAAGGATATTTGGATGAATTCTACTAAAGTCGTCTCGAAGTCCTAACAAGTCTTTAATCGACTCGATGAGCATAGATAATTGATAGCTTCTTGAGATCTCTTTAAACTCTTGCTCCCTTGATAGAATCCCTTCAAATCCCTCAGGAAACTTTTTCCAGATTTCCCTACACCATCTCCTGACAATATCGTAGTTCACCCTCTTAGATAAAAGAATCGATATGAAGATCTGTTCAAAATCATGTGGGGCTATCGGGATCCTGACACCTGGGTAGGCCGACGAAAGCCTATCACAGACGATCCTGAACCTCTTTGGAAGAGCTTTTGACGTATCTTCAAATGGCGGATGCCAAAGCCCAGTTTCAAATAAAACTAATCTCTCTAATTCATCCTTGTTTAAGTCGGTAGCGCTAACAGCTATTACCTTTTTCCCAATTTGTTCAAGCTTAAGTCTTCCACCTAGATATCCGGCCACCTTCACCCATACACCTTCTCTAGGATTTTCATATAGACTTGAGATGAAGGATGGTTTGAAAGTGTTTTGAATATTGTATTCTTCTGCGCTGAGGGTGAGTCTTATGAATTCCACATTTGTTAGAGTTGATGTAGTGATTTGTAGCCTTTTCGTAGGGATCGCCTTATTAACGAGTTTAAATCGATATATCTTGATGAGCATCGGAAAAGGTCGGATAATCGGGTTAATACTCCTAGTCTTGCTGATGACGTTAAGCCCAGTTATGGCTCAAGGCTATTCCCTAATAGAGAATGATGTCGAGATGAGGTTCAATTATCCATCGGAGATAAAGATGGGCACATGTATAACAGTAAGCTTCTGGATGAAAGCAAAGAACAACTTGACGGATCTAAGCGTTAGGCTTACCCTAACTTACCACGCAGACTCCTACACTCAAGTAATCTACGACAAGATTATAGTCTCGGAGACCTCGGTGACGGAGGGCTGGACTACTTCAAAGTCGATAAACGTATGCATTCCGAGGGAGGTTGCCCCAGATCCCCACCTACAAGCAGATCTAGAGACCTCATATAAGGTGAACGGATCCTCTAAGGTTTTGGAGCATGACTGGTACATGTCGATCGTGAGAAGCGAGACTTATGAGGAGCTTGAAGAGGAACTTGAAGAAGCTCGAAGCAAGATAAATAACCTGAAGGATGAGATAGACGACTTAAAGGCCGAGCTGGACGAAAAAGAGGAGGCTCTGGAGAGCCTTCAAGAAGAGCATAATAACCTTCTAAGCTGCTATCAACAATTACAGAGCAAGTACGAGCAATTGGAGAAATCCTATCAAGAGTTAACAAATCAATATAAGGAATTGGATCAGAGATATGAGGATCTGAGGGATAAACATCAGCAAACCCTTCTAGATTTGGAGAGGCTTAGGGCGAAATACGATCTCCTCTCGAGAGATTACGGGAAACTTGACGAAAACTATAGAAATCTCTTAAAGGATTACGAGAACACGCTGGCAGATCTAAAGACGTATAGGTCGATGTATCAGGAGTTGAAGACTAGATACGGAGACTTGGAGAGCAGGTACCATGATGCATTAGCCGAGGGAGCTAGCTTAAGACAAAAGGTCGCCGACTTAGAGAGTAGATACGGAGATTTGAGTAGAACCTATCAATCCCTCCTAGGAGAAAATATACTGGCGAAAAACGTAATATTCGCTCAGGCCGCTGCAGTGGCAGCTGGAGTCGGAATATATTTGCTTGTGTCTAGGAGATTTCTTGGCAGAGCTGGTGGCAGATCTAAGGGCGCAAACTCGAATTCTAATGAGGGAAATTCGAAGAGAGTTCAGAAGATATTGTCGGGGAGAAGAGTTACTATACCGCGCGACGTTGCTGAGAGACTTGGATTGAAGGAAGGAGACAAGGTTGAGATCTGTTTTGGAGATGGCCACATGATAGTCAAGCCGATTGAGAAAGAAGCGTCCAATGAAGATAAGATAATTGGAGAAGCCAAACCTGAAAATTAGAGTTCACCGGAATGCAAACACTTAAGATGAACGACTCCCAGATTTAGTCGATGATATCATGCCGTATGATCCCGTCGAATCTCACCTTAAGATCGAAAAGCTCGTCGTCCGCGGAGAAGGCGGAGATCAGAAAAGAAGATATTACAGGTTTAGAATTGATAGATGGTATGGTGGAATAGTTACAGCCGACTGCGTTGGATGCGGCTTATTCTGTAAATTCTGTTGGGTTTCGGATAAAGTTAGGTCAAGTCCCATGAAGATTGGAAGATTCTATAGGGCTGAAGATGTTGCTGAGAGACTGAGATCATTGATGATGAAGAGAAGATTATGGAGGGCAAGGGTGAGCGGAGGTGAACCGACGATTGGAAAAGACCATCTACTAAGTCTCCTGAAAATTCTTGATGGATTTGTCGGGGAATTCATTTTAGAGACTAATGGGATACTGATAGGATGGGATGAAGATTATGCAAAGAAATTAGCCTCGTATAAATCTCTCCACGTCAGAGTCTCATTAAAGGGCTGCAACGAGAAGGAGTTTGAATTATTGACCGGCGCGGATCAAAGGGGCTTTAAGCTCCAGCTCCAAGCCTTGAAGAACCTCATAGACTATGGAGTGAGTTGCCATCCATCGGTTATGACTTCCTTCTCGCCTAAGAGCAGCTTCATAAATCTCTTAGAGAGGCTCAAGCAGATAGATCCTATTCTTGAAGAAGAAGTTGAAGTTGAGGAGTTGATACTATATCCACATGTTGTCAAGAGGCTGAAGAAGTATGGATTAAAGTATTTCGTTGCGCATCCACCCGATAGGATTCCACCAGAGCAGATATAATTATTCAACTTTAGAGATCAGTGGACAATATGGGTCAGGTGGATCTAAGCTTCCCCTGAGTAGCAGGGATCGAGCGTAACAGCCACCTCTACAAACATCCCTCAACCTACAAGATCTACATGGCTCTGGGAGCTTTGGATCCATGACTTTCCTAACAAGCTCATTCGAATAGTATTCCTTTAAGGCGTTGGTGAAACCATTCTTAACATTTGCGATCTTATAGTCCAAAGTGTCGCAGAGGAGTAGGTTTCCGGCTGGATCCACATCGATAACCCTGTCGGTCCTACATCCACCAGTAACATAGATGTATGGCGAGTCTATGAGTAGTTCAGCAGGTGTATAACACCAGATACACCCACCATATCCGAGTTCGTTACAGGCTTCCCCGAGTAACTTAACTGAGCGTATAACTTCCTCCCTAGATGGAGCTACATCGTTTTCTTTCGCTCTACCAACTGGTAAAACCGGTATTATACATGAGCTCTCAGCCCCTAAATTCTCAGCGAGCTTAACATAATCCTTCGTCTCCGTATAGTTATACTTACAGATCGCCATCACTGTTGAGAAGGAGACCTCATGCTCTTTGAGAAGTTTCATGCCCCTCATGAAATACTTCCAATTCCCACGTCCTCTAATCTTTTCATAGGTTTCGGGCTTAGATCCATCCATGCTGACATAAAGATAGACCTCATATTTTCTAAGGAATTCGGCTAAATCTTGATTAAGATATGTTAGATTTGTTGACATGTTGCATTTCATTCCATGATCTCTAATGGCCTTGATTATCTCCTTTAAATCCCTTCTCAGAAGAGGCTCTCCGCCCGTTAATGCCACGTGCTCAACACCGTAATCTGAGATCTCCTCGATGAACTTCGTGGCATAGTTCAAGTTCATGGCTTCTAGTCCGCGAAATCTGCTCGCATAGCAGTGGACGCAATTCAAGTTACAGTTTCCAGTGACCAGCCAGATTATCATCTCGATTGCCATCTACAGTTTGGCTTAATAGGGGATCTATTAAAGATAAGACCTAACGATCTAAGCGCTTAGAAGTTTATCAACCCTATCTCTAATGGGTAGATATACCTTCTTATAGAATTCCCTTTGACTCTCTAAGGCCTCTCTTGGAAAACTTTTAACATATTTCACCGCAGCTTCCCAATACTTCTCAAATGCTTCTCCGAATCTCGCGGCAACCTGCCTATCGAAGTCCATCGGTTTCTGCGTCTGTCCGCCGATCATAAACCATCCATCCTTAGATTTGAAGGCGACTTCATCTCCAATACGTTCTTCCACAACTTTCTCATGCTTCTCTACAATTCTTTCATGAGTCGTCTTAATTCTTCTCCCCCTCACTCCATGATGCTTTGCCCAAGCATAGAATATTGCCCTATTCAATCCAAAGGATTTAGCTTTCTCCAAATCTCCCTTAAGCACATAGTATCTCGCCGCTTGCACAAGGGCCATGACCTGAAATCTCCCAATAGATCTTATCGGAATCTTTCGGCCACGGCTCTCCCTCCGCTCAAGTCCTATACTGAGCCTATTCTCATCCTTCACCGCTTCTAATGCTTTCTCGGCGAGTTCATCCGCCTCGCCTTCAGAAAATCCATCCCAATCCTTCCAATACTTGAAGTTGTGCGGATCCGCCCATGATAGATCGAATTCGTCCAATTTCTCCGGGTCTATGGTCACCGCGACTAGATCTAGCTCTCTATGGAGGCTTAGGGGGGTTGTGAAAACTCTCTGAATATCCATTATGTTCTCCAATTTCAATCTTCTCTCAGGATCCTTAGATCTTTCACAAAGTTTTATGAGATCATCTCTGGCCTCCCTTAAGATGTATTCCACGATCGAGAAGGAGATCCTCAGGGGATCAGTCTTCCAAAATCTCTCACTTATCGCCTTTTCATTTAGATGTAGATGTATCCCCCTACCAGACCATACGAGATAAAGTGATCTCTCAACCCCATGCTTTCTAAGCCTCTCGATCAGAATCTCCGCCGCCTCCTTGATCAAATCAATTTCATTGAGCGAGCCATCTATATCCCAGCTCGGAGTGGAGTAGAGGATGTTATCCTGCCGCTGGAGATCCTCTTTTCGCTCAAGTCTTCTGTAAATGTTGGCGGAAGCATAAAATGTTCTCGGAACACTATACCTAAACCTATTCAATATCTTCTTAACATCCACGGGACTTGAGATCGTTAAAGGCCGCTCGCCATCCCAGTATCTATGGAATATTCTTCTCCCTCTCCTAGAGAGTGACTCTAGGGCAACCCATCTACCCCTACAAAATTTTGATATCTCGGAGGCTACGTCTTCCCTTAAGTAATGCTTGAACGAGAACCCTATATTCGCTCTCTCACTCACGGCTAAACAATTTGACGTCAAGGATTTAGGTGAAGTCTTAATGCGTCTAAACGATCATACTTGAAGAATCTCTAGCTCATATCCGAGGATCATATCCCGTGAAGTTTCGCTCTTCTCCTAGATCTGAAAAATATGTATATGAGCAAAGCTACCGCGGCCGCCACAATAATTGGATCAATATAAGTTGAATAATCCAATGTGATTGTCCAATATGGACCGAGCCTGAATCCGAGATAGGCTAACGCAAAGTTCCAAGGTATCGATCCTATAAGCGTCAATATTGTGAATTTTGGGATTTCGAGCCTGAATAGGCCTGCTGGAAAAGATATTATCGTCCTGATGGCCGGCATCATTCTCCCGAAGAATACGGCGTAGGAACCATATCTTCTAAAAAGTGTCTCAGCATATTCGAGTTCACCTTCACTTACGAGAAAGTATCTCCCATATTTCGTGATGAATGGTCTTCCAATCTTCGCGCCGATCTGATAAAGAATTATCGAGCCTATTAAGTTTCCAATTGTTGATATTATCGTTGCCTCGATCAAGAATCGCCATGAGTTATTGAGCCATGCGACATAGCCTGAGAAGGGCATGACTATCTCACTCGGTATCGGTATCAGGCAGCTCTCGGCGGCCATGGTTAAAAATATCCCGAGTAATCCAAATTCCTCGATGAACCAGGTGACCACGTTTGTGAGAGTTATCAAGATGCTCATTCTGAAAACGCTCCTTTAAGCACATAATATATCTATTCTTGAAATTCTGTGTTTAAGACCTTGTAGATGTCTCTCGCTATTTTTTCGCCGATGCCCTCAACCGATTGAAGCTCCTGTAATGATGCGTTAGCCAGGGCTTTAATGGTCTTAAACCGCTTTAAGAGATTTATCGCCCTAACCCCGCTTACATTCGGCAATCCCTCGACCACGAACCGTATCCTATCTGAGATCTTTTCCACCTTCTCCTTCATCCTCAGTGGATGAGGTCTCTCCTTTCCGATCTTCTCAGCCCTCTTATTGAGTTGCTGGAGATAGATCGTGAACCATCTCCTACTCGGTAGAACGATTGCTGAAATTCCCCAATCGAGTATGACGCTATTTAAGACTCCCAATACTTGGCTCGGAGACCATTTCGTGATCTTCTCGATCAAGCTTAAACTACCCTCAATCACTAGAATGGGTTTAACATCGATGCATCTCTTCAGCTTATCGAGTTCACTCCATAATCTCATAGATTTAACATCCGACACGAATCCTGTGGGAGTCTTTCTCTCGATCAAGATATCTCCGACGAGATAGTCTCCAGCCTCAAGAAAACTCACCTCAACCTCGATTCCAAGCTTCTTCAAGCCTTCGAGAATTCCCTTGGCCTGCTTAACCTCTCTCGAATCTATGATTATCATCTTTTTTCAATAAACTTCTTAGGATAACTATGTTAAAGATCTTCTTGAAACTCTAGCTTCAACAAAACGAGGCAAGTTTCAAGCTCTTCAAACCTTATCTATGGTTTCTGAGCCATAAGGAGTTAGGGGATGAGTTTCAAGGGATATGTGATCAGACCTTTCGATCCGTGGAGAAGTAGGCTCTGCACATGTCCGCCCAAGTATTCCTTCGATCCATATACGGGATGCGAGCATGGATGCCTATATTGTTATGCATCTTCATATATCAAGGACTTCTATAATTGCAGGCCAAAGAAGGATCTCTTGAAGAATGTTCGGAGGGATTTGAAGAGGATCCCGATAGATTCTCTTATCTCTATGTCGAATAGCTCTGATCCATACACGCCCATGGAGGCGAGGCTTAGGCTTACGAGAGCATGTCTGAAGGAGTTCGTGAATCACAGAATAAGACTTCTCATAATAACGAAGGGAGTTATAGTGTTGAGGGATATCGACTTGCTCAAGCGATTAAGATGCGCCGTAACCATGACGATAACAACTTTAGACAAAGCTCTCTCGAAAAGACTTGAGCCCCATGCGCCGACTCCCAATATGAGGCTTAACGCCCTTTCGACTCTGTCAGCGAGTGATATTCCAGTTGGAATGAGATTAGATCCAATAATTCCATTCTTAAACGATGATAGAATCGAGGAACTCTTGAAGGAAGCCAAGAACGCAGGCGTTAGACACATCGTCGCATCAACCTTTAAGCCCAGATACGATAGCTGGAGGAGAATGGCTGACGAGTTTCCAGAGGAGATGGATAAACTTGGAAGATTATTTAAGATGGGGGAGAGGATCGGTAGGAGCTGGTATCTCCCAAGAGAATTCAGGTTCAAGCTCATGAAGAACGTCGCCGAAATCTGTAAAAGACTTGGCCTAACCTTCGCATGCTGTAGAGAAGGGTTTCCACAGCTCCATACAGCTAAGACTTGCGACGGAAGTCATCTAATAGGCTAGTTAAGTTAGGAGGATCCTCTATGAAGATCCTAAAAGCATGAGAAGCAGAGCCTTTGATGTATGAAGCCTATTTTCGGCTTGATCCCAAACCGCCGATCTCTCTCCATCCATAACTTCCGCCGAAACCTCTTGCCCCCTGTGGGCTGGAAGTGGATGCATGAAGATGGCGTCTGGTTTCGCATGTTTCATGAGATCCGCGGTGACTTGATACTTTGGTAAGAATGTCTTTAATCTTTTTTCGGCTTCGATTTCCATCCCCATGCTCACAAATGTATCGGTCATGACTACATCCGCTTCAGACACCGCCTCGACTGGATCTTCATAAAACTCTATGCTCGAACCGCTTCTCTCAGCCTCCTTCAACGCCTCATCAACGAACTCCTTATTCGGCTCATATCCCTTGGGGGTTGCTACCGCTATGTTTAATCCGAGTTTTGCCGCTCCCACTAAAAGGGAGTTACAGACGTTATTTCCATCACCAATCCACGCGATCTTAACCTCTCTAAATCTTCCAAATCTCTCCCAGATCGTTAGGAGATCCGCTAAGGTTTGAAGTGGGTGGTTTATGTTGGAGAGCCCGTTAACCACGGGTATCTCAGCCCACTTAGCGAGATCCACCAAAGTTTCATATTCATAGACTCTGGCCATGATCAAGCTCACATACCTTGAAAGAACCCTGGCAGTATCGGCTAAACTCTCACCCCTCTTCAACTGCATCTCCATTGGCCTAAGATAGATCGGGGTTCCACCGAGCTCCGATACAGCCATCTCAAAGGAGATTCTAGTTCTAGTTGAGGGCTTCTCGAAGATCATGGCCACGCCTCTTCCATTCAACGCTCCTCTAAACATGTTTCTAGACCCCTTAACTTTCTTGGCGAGCTTCAGGATCTCCAGTATTTCATCCGCTGAAAAGTCCCTTAGAGTGAGGAAATCCCTTCCCTTCAGGGCAGCAACCATGTTTCCACGGATGACATATTGACCTAAAAATCTTAATCAAGATCTTCCATCAATCCGGCGGCATAGACTTGGCCAACAGCTATTCCACCATCATTAGCGGGGATCTCGCGATTTACTAGAATTCTTAAGCCAGAGCCATCCGCCAGCCCCCTCAAGATTATGCGATTTACAGCAGCTCCACCTGACACATAGAGTTCCTTAACCTCAAATTTTTCGGCGAGACTGGAAGCTGCCTCTCCCAAAGCTTTTCCTAAAAGATATTGAGCTGTGTAGGCGAGTTCGCCTTTAGACGATGTGTTCAGTTCATCAAGTAAGATTCTTAGGATCTCACTCGTCAAGATCTCGATGTTTTCCCCGTCCCTGACTAAGATATCTTCAACGTCAGCGATTTCACAGGTCTCCACCGAATTTTCCTCCAAACTTATCGCGGGCTCTCCTTCATAAGTTCTCTCAAAACATATGCCGAGCAGAGCTGAGACGCTGTCGAGAAATCTTCCAGTGCTAGAGGTCTTCGGCCCTTTCCCCTCCTTGACAATTCTTAAACACGCCTCAAGCTCTTTTAGTCCATATCTCATCTTTTCAAGGAACTTCATCTTCTCAAAGAATTTGATGACTTCATCTTCATCCATGATCTTTAGCATTATTGAGGCCAGCATTCTAAGGGGGTACCTGGTCGCTAAATCTCCCCCAGGCATCACATGATACTCCAATCTTCCCAATCTCCTAAATTCGCTTCCATCCCAGGCTATTATCTCTCCTCCCCAAATCGCTCCGTCCAATCCATAGCCCACTCCATCCATAATTACGCCGACTGCAGGTTTCTCCGGATCGTGTCCTCTCTCAGCCATCACGGATGCCATATGCGAGAAATGGTGTTGGATGAGTTGAAGTCTAAACCCCCTTTTTTCGGCTAATTTTTCTGCAGCCTTCCTCGACGAGTATCTTGGATGAAGGTCGGCGACTATTCTAAGATTATCTCCATCGAATCCATAGCTTTTCATCAGATATCTTATCGAGGATTCATGATCTCTGAGAACCAATGGGTTGTCTGTGTCTCCTGAGAATGGCGCTAAGACAACCTTATCATCGAACCCTATGGCTCCGGCCGTTTGAAGCTCCGCTCCATACGCTATTATCTTGTCCTTAAGCTTGAATGGTAGGTTTAGGAGCTTTGGAGCGATTCCCCTACCACATCTAAGTATCATGAATCCCCCATAAGTCGGCCTGATAACCGAGTCATCAACCCTATTAACGATCTTTCTATTATGAGTTAAGACGTAATCCACGATTCCAATAAGCTCATGAATCCGCGGATCATCACTTATCATTGGATCTCCGAACACGTTTCCACTGGTCATTATGAGAAACTTATCCCTCGTCTCCATCAATAAGAGATAGTGGAGGGGAGTATAGGGAAGCATTATTCCAAGAGTATTTAATCCAGGAGCGACAAACCTGGATACAGGCGAATCATCTTTTCTCGGCAAGATCATTATGGGCTTGACGTAACTGGTCATTAACTTCTCGACGTTTTCATCCTCTATCTCGACGATTCTTTTAGCGATCTCTAGGTTTAAGGCCATGAGGGCGAAAGGCTTCCTAGATCTCTGCTTCCTCCTCCTAAGCTCTAAAACAACTTCATCTGAGCTCGCCAAACACGCTATATGAAATCCGCCTATACCCTTAACTGCAACAATCTTCCCAGAATCGATGAGATCTGCAGCGGCCTTCAGCGGATCGCTTACCTCGATTTTCCTGAGATCTCCGTCCAGCAAGGTGAGCCTTGGTCCGCATCTTGGACAGCTTATCCCTTGGGCATGATATCTTCGCTCATTCCATAGATCCTCATACTCCCTTTTGCATTCATCGCAAAGCGGGAAATCTCTCATAGAGGTGTTCTCCCGATCATAAGGCGGATTATACATCATTGAATATCTTGGCCCACACCAAGCACAACTATTGAATGGATACCTATACCATCTACTCTGAGGATTGAGCACCTCTCTCATGCATTCAGGGCAGACGGCTAAATCTTGAGGGATCTCGGAGGCATATAGCCTCTCCCTACCACTCCTAAGTATCGTGAAATTCTTAAAGTTCAATGGCTTAACTTCGATAACTTCGATGTTCTTTAACCTGGCCGGCGGAGGCTTCCTCTCTCTTAACATACTCATGAACTTGTTAATGGAGCTCTCATCGTTCGACTCAACATGTATCTCGACCTCTCCTCCGCCGAGGTTCTTCACATAACCATATACTTTGGTGAGCTCCGCTATTCTTTTAATAAATGGTCTGAAGCCTACGCCTTGAACCATTCCAACGACGTAAATCTTGTAAGCCTTCATCTATGCCTACTATACTCGATTTGAAGCCGCTACAAGATATAGATTGGCGAGGTCCTGAGACTATTCCTCGATTATCTTCAAGCGTATCATGTGGACAGAGCATGAGATGCATGGATCATAGTTTCTTATCGTGGTCTCGACGAGCTTCTGAGCTTTTTCCTTGGGTTGCTTCAAGATTAGATCTCCGACCTTCAATATGTCTTCTTCCATGGCCGCATAGTTCTGAGCTGTCGGTGGGACTATATTCGCATAGAGAATCTTTCCTTCATCGCTTATCCGATATCGGTGGTAAAGCATCCCCCTAGGAGCCTCAACTATCGCCATGGCCTCACCAGCCTTAACTTCAGCTTCCTCATAAGCTCTATTTGGCTCACGATATTCTTCGATGAGTCTGCCTATTTCGAGGATGGCGTGATAAGTTTCAGCGGCTCTGGCGATGATGCTTTGATAGGTGTTTCTTAGAGGTGGCTTAAATCCAAATTCTTCCAATACGTCCCTGACTTCTGGGCTTAGAAGCTCATAGTTCAGGTTGAATCTTGCTAGAGGGCCTGTTATATACGGCTTTCCATTCTTCAATCTATAGTGTAGCGCATTCGAATATCTCTTCTGCTCGACGATAGTATGCTCCTCGAACTCATCTTCAGGGAACTCTTCTCCAAGATTATTCGCGACGACTCCTTCTAGTATCGGATACTCTTTCTCTCCCTTCAGCGACATGAACACCATGTCATAGCTTATCTCAGGTATTGGAAGTTTCAGGACGAATTCGAGAAGCCTTTTACCGATCTTCTTAACTTCATCGAAGTTTCTGAGTAATGGTTCCAATTCTCGTTTCCTGATTATCCTATGTAATCCGCCGACCCTGAATCCAACTGGATGGACAGGTCTCCCACCGATTATCTCGATCGCCCTATTACCCCAGTTCCTGGCGGCGATGGCGTCCTTAACGAATTGCGGATATTCTTTCGCTATCTCGAAGATCGAGTGTTTTCCTAAGAAGTCTGGGGCATGGAGGAACGCGAAGTGGAGGACATGGCTCTCAATCCATTCTCCGTAGAACGCTATCTTCCTAAGCTTGTTCGCAGCGTCTGAAGCCTTAATTCCAAGGATCTTCTCCATCGCCCTACTGGCCGCCATCACATAGGCTAATGGGCAGATCCCGCAGATCCTAGCGGTAAGATCCGGGGCCTCAAGATAGGATCTACCCTTTAGGAATGCTTCGAAGAATCTCGGAGGCTCAAAGATATTTACCTCAACGTAGTCTATCTTTCCATCCTTAACCTTGACCCAAACTCCTCCCTCGCCCTCAACTCTTGCAAGCTGCTCAACCTTTATCTCGGAATAATCTTCTTTACCGCTCATAACTCTCAAGGAACCTCCTAACAGGTTCAGACCAACTTGTAATATTGCGAATTCTTAAAGCCGTTTCTTCTCGGGATAAGCCTAGATCTTCGAACCTCCTAGCGAGGGCATTAGGCTTAGGATCAATCATGGGGCCGAAGCATCCATAGCATCCTCTTCTATAGCTTGGACAGAGGGCGCCGCATCCCTCCTTAATTATTGGTCCTAGGCATGGCTCACCCTTAGCGACGACAACGCATACATTTCCTTTCCGCTTACATTCTTGGCAGAGGCTCTCCTCTCGATGATAAATTCTTCTCCCAATCAATATCTGCTTTAAGGTGCTTAGAAGTTGGAGCTTGTTCGCTGGGCATCCGCCGATCGCGTAATCGACCTTAATGAAGTCTGACACGGGCCTAGACTTTTCAAGAGCCTCAACCCATTCAGGCTTCTCGTAAACAGTCTTCTTTACCTCCTCAAATTTCATCCAATTCCTGAGCGCCTGAATTCCGCCATAGGTTGCGCAGGAGCCTACTGAGACA
Organism: Nitrososphaerota archaeon; assembly: GCA_021159365.1. Taxonomy (GTDB): domain Archaea; phylum Thermoproteota; class Nitrososphaeria_A; order Caldarchaeales; family Wolframiiraptoraceae; genus AUK039. The sequence goes on from JAGGRY010000015.1 coordinate 21,646, forward strand.
ACTATCTTCGAGTTCTCCCTAATATTCTTGACAAGTTTCTCTTCGTGGGGAGTCGAGACAGATCCCTCGATTAAGGCTACATCATATGGGCCGGGCTTAGCGTCGCTACTTGCTTCTAGGAAATATGCGACTTCAACTCTATCGAGCAATGTTAGTAGTTGTTCGCCGAGATCTACGATTTGTTGCTGACATCCACTGCAAGATGTCAGCTTGAAGACCGCGAGCCTAACCTTACCATTTTCCCCACTCATATCTGATTCACCCAGAAATACTTCTTAATCATCCAGTATGGGAAGACGGGACCATGCCTGCAGACGAAATAGGGGCCGACTTGGCAGTGGCCGCATAAACCGACTCCGCATTTCATTCTCCTTTCAAGTGAGAGATATATTTGATTTTCTTTGAAGCCTTGCTTCTCTAAAGCCTTAACCGTGAATCTCATCATTATCTCCGGACCACAGACCAGGGCGATGGCGTTTCCCGGATCAATGCTCGCCTTAGGTATAAGTTGGGTGACAACTCCGACATTTCCGGTCCAAGTCTCATCGGCATGATC
>JAGGRY010000035.1 GCA_021159365.1 Nitrososphaerota archaeon
GCCCCCCCTAACCCCTGCAAAAATTAGTTTTGTGGGATCGCCTCCACTCCTATGTGAGTTCGATGCATTATCTCGACTATCTCCCTGTCGATGCTTCTTGGCATAACTCCAAGCCTAGTCCAAACCCTCTTCCTAACCTCTGGAGCATAGGCTTCAAGGGTCTTTATCGGCTCCTCATCCTGCTTCCCAAAGTCGTTTAAGATGATGTCCGCGAGATCCTTGGCGATCTCCTCGGGCTTCCTATCCTCGACCTTAATCCCGTATCTCGATGCAACCGCCTTCAACTTCTCAATATCTGTAATCCTGTAGCCCGGCGCCTTACCCTCAGCCATCATCTTGAAGACTAGGGCTACCTCCCTTCCATGGTCGCTGTGGGCCGCCGCACCGCCAGCTGTCATCCTTATCAGATTTCTCGCGACTATCGTGTCCGCCGTCGCTCCACATGTCCCCCTATCTGGGCCATAGCCGAACGGATCTATCCTGCATGGACCCATGTTGCAGTTCCTGCAGCAGATTCCGAGTAATCCAAATCCGCATTGAGGTTGTTGGGCTAGGAATCTATGCCATACGAGTTTTACTCCATCCCTCTCAGCCTTCTTGACGAGTTCTGGGACCACTGGATTTATCGAGACCTCTTCGGCCGGAACTCTTCTCATCAAGTACTCAACCCTCGTATCCTTCCCATCATCCCTCTTCCTCTCAACCATACACTCTCACCCCCTTAATACCACCTCACACTTTCATACATCTTCAACAATTTGGTAAGCGGAGACTCCTTCTTGGCCGGAGGGAGGGCTTTCTCCATCCCCGGAATCAGCTTCACGGCCTCGTATAGGAATGGGGTCACTCCCTCCCTCCTAACCTTCTCCAAAACCTCCTCAAGGGTTCCGAAGGTTAGGGCCCCGGTTGGACATGCCTCAACGCATGCTGGCACCTTCCCCTCCCTAACCCTGTCAACGCATCCATCGCATTTCAAGACCACCTTCCTCTCATAGTCGAAGGCTGGGTGGCCGAATGGGCAGGCGATGACGCACATCCTGCAGCCTATGCACTTGAGCTCATCCACCACAACGAATCCCTCATCAGACTTATAGAGGGCATTGGTTGGGCATATGGCTATGCATGGAGCATTTTCACAATGCCTACATTGCATTGGAACCCTGATTTCATCGATGGGGATCACGGCTGCTCTAGGCCTGGGCTTCGGGACTTCTTGAACCGCTCCATAGAGATTCTTGCTCACCGAGTGCTGGACGGCGCACTCGATCTCACAGGATCTACATCCTACACACTTCGTCGGATCAACATATAGGAAATATTTCGGAGTCTCCGCCATGAATAACCACCTAGATAGAGGATGCGGAGCTGGCTTAAAGCTTTTGGAACCGAATCATTCCATTTTTCAATATTTTATGGAAGTAACCCTATCCACATTAGAACATCAAGCCCCCATATTTTCTCCTAAGCCTCCTATACTCGTCAACGATCTTCCACCCTATCTTAGTTAGGCTGATTTTACCGGTGTGTGGATTCTTTTCTACGAGTTTTGTGGAAAGCCTCTCTTGAAGATTCATGATCCTCTTTCTTATGGAGGTGTGGGAAAGTCTGAGGTTCTCGGCAATATGTCTAAGGCTCAGGGACCTCGCTATCATATCTAGAATCATCAATTCCATCTCCTCTATCTCAACTCCGCTTGGAGATATCAGTGAGAACTTCACCCTCGGCGTAAACGATAATTCCCTCGGATTATTCGGACACGCCAAATCATCTGGATTCAGCACCTCGAATTCCTCGACTCGATGATAATCTCTGCTTAGTGGACATCTGCCAACCAGACCGAGGTTGTTTAGGTAGATGGTTTTACATGATTCTCGATAAGATGAGGCGATTATCTGGAAGGGGAAGTCCTTATAGAATGCCGTTCTCTCCGAGAGGCATCCCACAAAAAACCCGCACTCTTCGCCGATATAGACCTCTTTTATCTTTGAGATCAGGCTTGCGAGGCTTAAACCGCCTTCAGACACTTCCTGAATGAATGCTAGATGGAGCCCCCTAACCCTGCAAAACTCCAATGTATCCGGAATCTCCGACTCATTTACCCTTGGGACTACGGGGAAGATTATCTTAATTCTATCAAATCCATGAGACTCCAATGCTAGAATGTCGTGCCTTTTCCCGCAGAGCTTTGGAAAACTATCCACGAGTAATAACAATTTATCATCTTTACTCAATATACCTAACTTCAAGCTCAAGACATCGTTAACCGGAATCAGCACGTTAACATTCTTACAATTATCTCTAACAATGCGGTAAACCTTATCCAAGCTCGGATGGTTAAATGGGTTTGGACAGAGCATGAAAACGTCACTAAACGAGTAACCTCTGCTCCGAAAGATCTCGAAGAAATGCGAGATCGTCTCCGGGTCGACATACTTCTGGGGCGAGGGAAAATACCATGGACATATTCTGCAGTGGCCGGGGCACATACCATGGAGATGTAGGAGGAGTGTGAGCTTCCTAGACCTCTCCGCCATTCGTAAAAGATAAGTATGGCGAGATAAATTAAGTTTTGAAATGCGCTTTAAGGCGATCCTATGCTATGTTAGGAGACCTAAGTCTATCGAAGGCGTTTCAAGGCACTTCCTGACGAGCTTGATGATGGAGGAGGAGATGGGAGTCGTCGAGAACTCGGAGATTGAGAGGCTGGTCTCGGAACCGATGGAGAATGTGGATGACGGATATGTCGTTAGAAACCCGAATGACATCAAAGGGATACTCAAACATATGGGGTTCAATGAGTCATCGATAGAAGACAAGATCATAGTCGAACTCCTGCTCAAAAGAATCGATTGAAAGGAAGCCTTAATAAGGCATCCTCATAGGAAAGCCTTGATACGGATATGGAGAGGAGCAGTTCTAGAAAGATTAGGCTGCTTTTAACCCATTACATCGAGCATGTTGATGAGCATGTTAGAGAATTGAGAGAGCTTGAGAAGAGAATAGATTGTGAAGAGGTTAACATGCTTATCGAGAGCTCAATAAGCGACTTTAATCGCGGAAGAGATAAACTAAGACAGGCGCTAAGTATCCTGAGTGGAGAATAGATCACGGCCGACGGTAAGCTTAAGCGAATCATAGGCATCTAAGGGTTCGGGGCTCTTAATGAAGCCTAACTCAGGATCATAACCCAAATAGCTTCCATCATTTCTGATTCCGTCACCTTTCCCCAACCTTCCACCATAACATCTTCAAGGAAATCACTCCTATAGTATCCGAGGAGTTTCAAATTCTTCGGTCAAACCATATTTGACGTGACCCCTGCGTTGATGTTTTGGTCTCTCATAGCTAGAGTGGCATTCGCTTTAGGCTTGGTAATCTCCGGAATTAGAAGAAATACATTAGATCTAGGCTTAACTCGATCATTGAGATCGAAGATGGAAAGCTTGTTAAACTACTTGAGAACATTAATCTGCTAATATCAAATGTTGTCGAGGATTAAATGGAGGAACTTTTCTCGGATGGATGTATAAGTTTCGCTATTAGCGATGGTATTCCGATTATGAGCGCTGTCCAATATTCTTGAGTTATCTTCGCGGTCATAGGTATATGGACGGTTATCTCCTCACTTGTAAGGAATATCTTATGCGTTAAGGTCGATCGGCCGATTATCGGTATCATGATGCCGAAGTGAATCTTAACTATTTCCAAGCATACGAAGAGGAGTATGAGAAACGCTATTGGAGTTTTAAGCCCAGCGAGCGAGATGAACTTCTTACTCCAAGATCTTTTCACAAATATCGATCCTAATATCGTCGTGGCCGCTGCGACGAGAAAGCTCAGCCTCACCCCCATGTTCAGATATGTTATGATGGGTAAGTGGACGGGTCTACCGAGAACAGTTATCATAGTCATGAAGGGCGAAAGCTCTGCGGAGAATACATGCTCTTTAATGGATCCCCCAACTAATATCCACCATGGCTTATCGGAGATAGCTATGTAGATGAGGAAGAGACCCGCGACCAATCCCATGACATTCAACTTATAATTGATGGTCAGTATTCTGCGAACATCCATGACTCCAACCCCTCCATCCCGATCTCAAAGGATCTCGATACCGGGACCTCGACGATTATTCCAAGCAGCTTCACATACATCTCACCATCCACCGTGATTTCCACCTGCTTTTCCTGCATCAGCCTTGAAATTAGATCTGCTAGAGCCTGATCACTCGGCTTTAGGGTTAAGGTTAGATCCTCTGAGGCTCCCGGCGGCAGTAAGATTTCTTGGACTAAGTTTAGGCTACCGAGTTGGCCTCCATCTGAGACCCTGACCGTTCCATTAAACGATAGTATGCTTATCTCGATCTCACCCGTGTTACTGGCCTGAAACCTTAGGAAGATGACTTTATCCGAGATCTTCGGAGACCTAGGCTGTAATGTTATGCCCATCTTCGGCGGCGTATAACGTGGAATGACCAGCGAAGAGATATTCCAGCCATGTTCATTAAGTCCATATATGATAGGCGCTATAAAGGCCGCAAACAATAATATGGATGCGAGGAGTTTCGCAAGTCGGTCAACATCCAATTAAACTCAGCCTCCTAGGGCTATATTGAAAATGGATATTCGCTGTGAGTATTTAAAGATCTCATAAAAACCTATGAGATAGAAGGCTTTTGCTTGGAATTTTTTAGTGAATCAAGCTCATCTTTCTGAAATAAATCCTCTTTGGCCATACTCATTCTATGAGAGAATTACGGTCTTAGAGATCTCGTTTTCATCAATTTACAGAGATTTCGACGAGGCCATACTTGGAAAGTTTTATCAAGCAGATATGATGAATTAAAAAATGTGGTAAGGTGAAAGATCATGAAGCTGATCTCAGTTAAGATGCCTGAAGCCCTGATCGAGGGGATGGATGAACTGGTTAAGAGGGGAGTCTATCCCAGTAGAAGCGCCGTGATGAGAACCGCCGTCAGAGACCTACTCAAGAAAGAACTGTGGAAATGACCCATTTTCTTGACAGAGCTCTCTAAATCTTTCTCACAGGATTCTTCGCTCCACAAACCTCGCAGACCAAGAATCTAAGCCTCTTCTCAGCGACTATCTTTGTGTCGAATCCTCCGCAGAGTGGACATTTCACGAACTCCTTGACATAGAGTTTTAGAAGCCTTCGAAGCTCATCGTTTGAGAGCTTTCCTTGAATCATGAGCCTCTCGTTATCTAATACGCCAGGCTTTCCAGATTCTTTGAAGATGAATCTCGCGAGATGTCTTGGATCTCTATTGAGCTTCTCAGCTAAGTCCTTGAAGTTAGTTATTATCGTCCTCCTAGCCTCATGGATCAATATCGGGTTAAGGATTATCGCTCTATCCCCGCGCTTTCCAACGGTTTCAGGAAGCTCCGACATAACCCTGTCCAAGAGCTTCTCGTAGCCATCCCTTCTCCGGATAAGATCTTCCCAACTCAAACCTCTACCTCGAACCTTGATTAATCTATAAGTTAAAGGTTGCGGAGATCTGGAGACGTGAAGGAGTATTGGATTAAAGATTCATCTTTAGCGGATAGGGGGAGGAAGAGGATCGCTTGGTCTGAGACTCAGATGCCTGTCTTGATGGAGATTAGGAAGAGGTTTTCCGAGGAGAAGCCTCTAAAGGGCGTCAGAATTGGAGCATGCCTTCACATAACCACCGATACAGGTGTCTTGATGAGGGCTTTAGCGGCTGGAGGAGCTGAACTATATCTTTGCGCATCGAATCCTCTTAGTACTCAAGATGATGTTACCGCAGCTCTAGTCGAGGAAGGGGTTCATGTCTACGGGTTTAGGGGGCAAACTGAGGAAGAATATTATAGATGTTTAGGATATGTTATTGCTTCTGAGCCCATGATAACCATGGATGATGGAGCTGATCTGATATCTGCGATTCATAAGCTTAGATATGGTATCCGAACGAAAGAACTCGATTACCTCAAGGATATCGTTGAGGGAATAGATTTTGAGAAAATGGTTGATGGGATTATCGGGGGATCTGAGGAGACCACGACCGGCGTCATTAGGCTTAAAGCCCTGGCTAGGGAAGGAAAACTCCTCTACCCAGTCATCGCCGTCAATGACGCCGAATCCAAGAGACTCTTCGATAATCCAATCGGCACGGGTCAATCTGCTCTAGATGGGATAATCAGGGCCACGAATACGCTCCTAGCCGGAAGAGATGCTGTCGTGGTTGGATTTGGAAATGTTGGATCAGGAATAGCTCATAGACTTAGGGGAATGGGCGCGAGGGTAACGGTCGTTGAGGTTGATCCGATTAAAGCGCTTAAAGCGGTTATGGATGGATTCAACGTCGAGCCCATGAGTAAGGCCGCGAGACATGGAGACCTATTCATAACGGCCACAGGAGACATAAACGTGATTAGGAGAGAGCATTTCGAGGTCATGAAGGATGGAGCGATCCTCGCGAACGCCGGCCACTTCAACGTCGAGATAAGCATAAAAGATCTAGAAGAGATCTCGACTCGAAAGGAACGCATATCCGATTGTATCACGACATATATCTTAAGAGATGGGAGAAGATTGTATCTCTTAGCTGAGGGAAGGCTCGTAAACTTGGCGTGCGCCGAAGGCCATCCAAGCGAGGTCATGGACATGTCTTTCAGCTTACAAGCCTTATCCGCGAAATACTTGGTCGAGAATCGCGGAAAGCTTCCGAGAGATGTCTTAATGGTTCCAGCGGAGATAGATAGAGAGGTTGCGAGCCTTAAACTTAAGGCCATGGGGATAGAGATAGAGAAGCTCACCGATGAGCAGAGAAGATATCTCAGCTCCTGGACTCTTGGGACTTAGCCTGCTCCTCTCTCAACCTCGCCGCAAGAGCATTAACAATTCTTCTAAGCTCATCCGCCTTTTGAGCATATTGGATTATCTGATTCTCATATAATTCTATCGCCTTCGACAAGCTCTCCTTCCTCTTCTCCATTATCTTCTTTCCATCCTCCAGCGACTTTCTCAAGACTATTCCAGCGCCTATACTGACCTCCACTATGTCAAGCTTCTTCACCTCCGCGTGGATGAAGTTCCCCCCGCCTATCGGAACCAAGACCTCGGTCAATTCTCCACGCTTCTTCAATTCATCGAGCAGGCTTATCGCTCCATCGTATTCGTTCATCAAGACCCTTAATGTCGTAACCCTCGACTGTAGATCTGAGATAACCCTCTCAAGCGCTTGAAGCTCTGCGACAGCTCTACTCAAATGCTCTTCAAGAGACGCCAATCATCAACCCCCCGTCAACGTTCTAAAGGATCGAGATTAATTGATATATCTTTATTTCATGGAGATGTGTGGAATCGGCGGTGAATCATCTTGAGGATTCGAGAGGCTCAGCATAGGATCCTGAAATTCGAGGAAGAGAGGTGCTGGAACAGGTTTAAGGAGTCGCAGATCTTCACCCATCTAATCGAGGAGCTCTCCGAGATAGGGAGACATATCTTAGTTAGAGAGAGGTATAAGGTTCCAGGATTAGGCCATGAACTTCCAGGTGAAGACGTTTCAAGGGAATTCGCTCAAGCATTCACTCTATTCCTCCAATTAACGAATAGGTTTAACGTGGATTTAGAGGACGCGTTCAAGAGAGAGCTTGAGATAATGGAGAAGAGATTCCCATCCGAGAAATGGAGAAGACACTTCGAGGAAGAATCAAAGTAGGGTTTCAGCGGCCGCCAAAGCTCCATGTCTAGCGCTTAACGGATCATCCGCTCCAACGATTATTATCACATCGCCGTTCTCAGGTTTAACAACTTCAATTATGCTGGACGCGAACCTGGGATGCTCGGCCATCAGATTTGTCACCCCAGGCATCATCAACTTATCATCTTGATAGGTTAAGATTATGGCCGCCTTCGCTCCAGCCCTTATCGCTTCATCCCTTTGCTCCAATCCCCTCTTCACCAAGTTCGCTCTATTCTTCACGACTACTGTGTAGTTGGATGGATGATTCCAAGGAAGCTCCAGCTTAAGCTCTCCAACATCTCTAATCAACTTCTCAAGCTCTCTATAGATCCTCTTACCTCTCTGAGTTAATTTACATCCTTCCTTCCCGACCACCTCTATCAATCCATCATCCTTTAATCTCATGAGCATCGTTCTCACCGCTCCCTCGCCTAAGCCCATGAGCTTGCTTAAACGCTTCCTCCCAATAGTCTCCGATCTTCCAATGATCATGATCAAATCCATGAACTGCGTTCTCGTGAATGATGGGAGAGGACCAGGTTGCCTCCTCGTCAACCTCTCCAAAGCCTTCTTAACCGATGCCATCACGATATTGGTGGTCTAGGATGAAGATTAAGTTTTTCAAGAGCTCTTATTCAAGATCAAATCCATTATCAGCTTCCTCGTAAATGGTTTCAAGCTATCTAGGTCTTGGCCCACGCCGACGAATAAGATGGGCTTGTTTATCGAATAGCTTATCGAGATCGCCGAGCCTCCTCTAGCATCCGCGTCAAGCTTAGCCAATATTGCGTAATCTATTCCGACATGTTCATCGAATCTTTTGGCTTGCTCGACTGCGACGTTTCCAGCTAAAGCATCTCCAACATAGATCACGAGATCGGGATCCACAACTCGCTTGATCTTATTCATCTCTTGGAGGAGATTTAGATCGATCTCTGTTCTCCCAGCCGTATCTATCAAGACCACTGGAATCTTATTCGCCTTAGCGCTCATCACAGCATCCATCGCGACGGCGGCTGAATCCGCCCCATATCTCTGACTCACAACCCTGATCCCAACCGGCTCGGCGAGCCTCTTAAGCTGCTCTATAGCTCCAGCTCTAAACGTGTCTGAGGCGGCGATCAAGGACTTGAATCCCTTCGATTCAAGATATTTCGCGAACTTCACTATGGTCGTCGTCTTTCCACTTCCATTAGGGCCTACGAATAATATTATGAATGGCTCTCCCCGTTTCCTCTTCTCCTCGATCTTCTTCAAAACATCATCCACATCTACTTCATGAATCATCGAGGCCAAGATTTCCTCCAGAATCTTCTCCACTTCTTCCTCGACCTCGCCGAACCTCTTAAACTTCATGGACCTCAATTTCTCGGATAACTCCTCGCATATCTTCTCAGCGACCTCTAGGGCCACGTCATTCGAGACCAGCTGAAGCTTAAACTCGTTCACATATCTATTTATGTCCTTCTCGGATAAGCTCTTGGTCTTGATGTTCTCGACGAGCTTTGAAAAAGCCCCCCTAATTCCTTCAAGCATAACTTAACCTCCGAGATCACTTCTTTTCCAGCTTTCTGGCCTCCGCCTCCATCAACTCGACCATAACCCTTCCAGCCAAGAATAAATCCCTAACTGAGAGATAATATCTCGCAGAGTGATTGAATGAGAGGTTCGCGGTGGGAGGTATATAGTCTTCCTTCTTCGCCTTCCAGAGCTGGGTCAAGATCTTAACTCTTGGGAGAAAGTTGAACGAGTAACTTAACCCTCCCAGCCTCTCCCTCCTACCACCAAGCCTCTTACATACAGACTCATATCTTTCAGGCTCATATCCAAATGATCTCGCAAAAGGCCTTATAACATATCTATCGAATAAACTTCGATACTGCTTCGAACCTGGAAACCTGTCATATGGTATCCAGTCTTCCTTTCTTCCACCACCCGATGAATAGCAGAGATATCTAGCTATCAGGAGAGCTATCTCGCCTCTAATCTCTCTGCCCGCTATCAGGTCTACAATCTCTCCCCTGTCGAGTTCAACTGAATACGTCTTCGTCAAGAGGTTCACGATGAATCTTCCATGCCCTCTCCTAGAGTCCCTTGGAGGCAGATAGATGACTCCACATTTCTTAGCGATCTCCTCTCCATCCTTCTTTAGAAGCTCCTTAATGGCTCTAGCATATTCGCCTTCGATTGAGGGATCGAAAAGCTTCCACTGCGACAAGGGTCTACACCATTTGGTTAACCTAATTCTATTTGAAGCCTATCTGAGAAATTAATTTTTCCCCTCAGCTGAATGACGTTAAAATAGCTGAAGAGTGGCCTTAAACCTGAATATGAGGTTTCCAGACCTTAGGCAGACGAGGTTCAACCTAATCACAGTTGGCTATGAGATACTTGATGGAAAGATCTTGAACACGAACTCCAAGTGGCTCGCCGAGAAGATAACCTCGATGGGCGGAAGAGTTGATAGGATGATAACGGTTGGAGATGACGTTGATGAAATCGTCTGGGCGATTAGAGAATCCATCAAGAGCGGAGTCGATTGGATAATAACCAGCGGAGGCCTTGGACCAACCTACGACGACTTAACCCTGAAGGGTGTTGCAAAAGCCCTTAGGAGAAAGCTCGTCTTGAATAGGAAGGCCCTTGAGATGCTTAAAAGAAGATATGAGAAATTGTATGAAAAAGGAGTAATACCATCCCCGGAGCTAACCCCTCAAAGAATTAAGATGGCCATGCTTCCACGAGGCGGAAAACCGTTAAAGAACGATGTTGGATCTGCTCCAGGAGTTCTCCTAAGATATGGAAAGACTAGGATCGTCTGCTTACCCGGAGTCCCCTCAGAGCTTAAGAGCATCTTCGAGAATGAGGTTGAGCCCTTAATCAAGAAGAGCTTGAAGCATGTCTTCAGGGTTGAGAGATGGTTCGAGGTCAAGGGGATAGCTGAATCAACTTTGGCTCCCAAACTAGAGATCCTTAGGTTAAGGAACCCGAATGTGTATATAAAGTCTCATCCAAGGATGGAGGAGGGAAAATCCGTGATCAGACTACAGTTAATCTCGGCGGCGAATAAACTTAAAACCGCTGAGAAGAGAATTGAAGACGTGGCGGAATCCTTAAAGAAGATCGTTATGGAGTTTGAGGGAGAACTTAGCTCGATTAAAGGTGATGAAACTTGAAGCAGGACCTGCTCGATGGCGAATGGGTGTATAAAGAAGAGAATTATCGTAGAGCATTTGAACTCATAGACAGATATGTTGATGCATTCGCAGATGGATTAAGCTCTGGAAGATCTATAAGGGCTGAAGAGATAGATGTTAAGAGAGTTCTCCTCTTAGGGATCGGCGGCTCTGGGATAGTCTGCGATGTAGTGGCGGAGATACTTTCATCCAGAGGAATAGTCACTCATGTCTCAAAGGAGTATACAGCTCCACCGGGTGAATGGGATTTAATCATCGCGATAAGCTATTCGGGAAACACTTCTGAGACCTTAAACTCGCTGCTCCAATTCCTCGATCAAGAGGATAAGATCGTCGCGGTGACCTCGAATGGGAGATTAGCGAGATTGGGTGAGAAACTTGGGATCAAAGTTGTAAAAGTCAGGAGCGGAATCCCTCCGCGATATGCATTCCCAGACATGCTTGGAGGAATCTTAGGATATTTGGAGAAGCTGGGCCTCGACTTCGCGAAAATGAACCTAGAGGAGATCAAAGAGTTTCAAGAGGGACTGAAGAAGGATAAGAGAATCGATGAGAATCCGGCGAAGGAGGCTGCGGTCAAGATCTCGAAGTCGCATCCAATCATCTACGTGTATAGGGAGGTTAGGTTGCCTGGATATAGGTTGAAGTGCGAGTTAAATGAGAATGCGAAGGTCTTCTGCCATTACGCCGAGATCCCAGAAGCCTTACACAACGATATAGAGGCGATTCCCCGAAACGGGCTAATGATAATTCCAAGGAGTTTCAGGGAGCCATATGAGATCTCGAAGACGATTGAGGCGTTGAGCAGATTGCTTGGAGAGGAAAAATCATTGGAGCTAAGAGCTCGCTCTAAGAGCTATCTCGAAGAAATCATAGAACTCTTCATGCTCTCCGACTACATCTCCCTTTACACGTCAGTTTTAAGAGGGGTGAATCCGCTGATCCTCCATAGAATTGAGAGGCTTAAGGATATTAATGCCGCCTACCATGAGATTAAGAGAAGGTTGGATGAGGAACTTGGATAGAGGAAGACCGTTTAATGAGAAGTTGAAGCCAACCAATAGAATTCTATTCACGATCTTCGCGACCATAATCCTCTTCATAATACTTGGAATAGGTTCAGCTATGCCCCTAAGTGGAGAGGAAGCGAAGCAGCTCATGGAGCAGTTCGAGGACGTGATGAAAGACCTATCAACGTTCAGGATCTTCATAAACAACTTCACTGTGGCATTACTCTCCTTCATACCCTTCATAGGAGTTGGAATAATGGGGTTCGTAATATTTCAAACGGGAAAGTTCTTGGGATACATCTCAACTCAATCCGGAATACATCCAGCGCTGCTAATCCTATTCGCAATAATAACGGTCTATGGATTGATAGAGTTTTTGGGATACGGTGTCGCGGTCTCAGAGGGCATAATCTTCTCATACTCGATAATCAAGAAGAGCTTTAGAAGCGAGATCAAATGGCTCCTCATAAGCATAGCAGTATCAGCCGCATTACTCTTAGCTGCAGCGGCGCTTGAAAGTTTCTTAGTCAACGCATTTAAGGGGTTTATCTCTTCATCCGCTGGAATTTAATGAACATTCTTCTCGAATGAACCTTATAGCCGAGCTTTTTATACAGTCTGAGAGCTATCGAGTTGTTTGAAAATAGGTATAAGGCTGACAATCCCGATTCTCTAAGAATATAATTCGTTGCGGCTGAAACTACTTTTGACGCATAGCCTCTCCCCCTATACTTTGGATGAGTGAATACTCCGCCGATCACTCCGCCATAGCTCGATCTCGCTAAGAGACCTGAGGCTGAAACCAATTTATCTCCTTCGAAGAGTCCGAAGACGGGGAGCTTCTTAATCCAGTTCTCGATGTAAGCTTTACTCCTACTCCCAGCGGGCCACAGTTTATAGAGATCATATAGCTTGTCCGTGTGATTTATGGAAAGTTTAACGACATCGTTAAAGTCGACGAGCATCTCCTCTCCTTTCTCAACCTTCATTAGAATCCAGTTATGGATTTCAATAGGCTCAACATTTCTCTCAATAATCCTCAGAAGCCTTGGATCTATTATCATGGAACCCTTTTCCGGAGCGACGTGGCTGAGCAAGACTTCAGCATGATCAATATCATCTACCTCGATAATCCATGAATCCAGAGGCTTCCAATTCAACAGATATCCCCTTACTTCATCATCTTCCTCAAGAACCCAGATCCTCGTATTCTCTCGTTCACATTGCAGATCATAGATCGTGAAGAGATGCGGCGTCAAGTCTCTCTTAATGAAGTTGAGGAGCTTTTCATCGAATCCAGCTCTCTCAACGATCTTCAAGCCGATTTTTAGACGGGTCATCGGTCATTAAATGTTTTGCTCAGATCGGAAGGTTTATCTCAAGGCGAATAAGAGTTGATATCAATGGTCGCGTTTAAGCCGTTGATCGCCGGCATCCTAATAGCTTTGATATTCTTTTCATCACTCTATTATTCAATCACCCTTGCAGATTGGTTCGACTGGAAGAGAAATGCGTTAAGTGATCTGGGGAACTCCGTTAAGAGCTTGGTTGCCGCCCAATTCAACTTCGGCCTGCTTTTGGTCGGTCTCCTAATGATCTTATTGGCGTTAAATTATGTTAGACGTAGTTCAAGGGTCAGCTGGATACTCTTCGCGATCTCAGGTTTTTTCCTCCAAACGGTAGCTACGTTCGACGAAGTTTATGGCCAGCTGCACTTCCTTGTATCGGTCGCGGTCTTCACGAGCATGGGTCTAACGATATTAGCGGATTCGATAGAATTTAGAAGCAAGGCCATGCTAGGCATATTCATCCTCTACGCGTTGATCTGGCCATCATACTTCTTCATCAAGACATATACGGGAATTCTGACAAAGGCTGCTCTCGCAGAAATCTCTTCAGTGATATTATTCATGGCATACTTTATCTTAAGATGCATTAAGGCTCCTAGATAATTCCTTATATGATCTCTGAGATATATTCCGAGACTCCTTCCAAGATAAATTGAACGGCTATTGCAGCTATCAGCATGGCCATAACCTTCGACACGACGGTCGACCCGACTCTTCCGAGAAGTCTATGGATGGGCTCGATGAATTTCAAGACGATCCAAGTGATGATGCAGACTATCGCCACCGCGATCATGGTCGCCGAGAATCCCACGCTCTCCAAGTTTATGATCGTGGCCGTTATCGCCCCTGGGCCGACTAGTAGTGGAACTCCTAGAGGAACTGCTCCGGACTCTTCAGGAGAGATCTTTGCATAAACCTTCTCCTTCATCAATAGCTCCAATGCTAGGAATAGTAGGAGTATTCCACCGGCTATCCTGAAGCTATAGAGGGTGATGTTGAATATCTGGAGAACCCATCTCCCAGCTATGGCGAAGATCATGAGGAGTATGAAACCAGTTATAACGGCCATTCTGAAAGCCTTAGCCCTTCTCCCAGAATCCATGTTACTAGTCAACCCTATGAAGATCGGGATGTTTCCAAATGGATCAACGACTATGAAGAGGGAGATCGTGGCCTTAAGGAGGTTTAAAAGAAATTCTTGATCCATTTTCGTGAAAACATTACATCTCAACCTATTATAGATAAAGCCACCTTAGCCATTAAGCCTGATTAAACCTACTCTATTAGGGAGACTGACCTCAGCTTCTCTAATAAACTCATCAATGGATCCCGGACTTCATCCGCCTCTACATTGCTTACCTTCGCGAACTCCATCACAACCTCATTCACCGTCTTCCCATCGCAAATACTCCAAATATAGGCCACAACTTCGTCAACCTTGAACGCTTGGTTATCATCGTTTACGAGTAGCAGTCCGCCTTCTTCATCCTTGAATAATGCTCCCCTTCTCTTAAGCCTGACCTCTTCCATGAACTTCTATTAATTCACCACCTATATAAGTATTCGGAGAAAAATCATGGAAGCTTAAATGGACTCCAAGGTCTACCGCTTAGAGCCTTTGGAAGGAGATTCACATCCTCCACGATTATGTCTGCGCCCATCTCTATGAAGTAGTTGAGGGAGAAGTCATTCGTCAAGACAGACGCCATCAGAGAATTCAATCCCTTCTTTAAAGCGTTCTTGACCATCAATAGGTCTTCGGAAGAGTCTCCAACATAGAGAATCTTATTAGAGTTTAGGAGACGAGAACATCTAATCAGTCCCATCGGATCGGGTTTCTCACACCATGTTGGGTCATCTGAGAATATCGTGGCTTTCGGATCAAAGTATTTTAGCAGATCATTTAACGTGTATTCGGCTTCCCATCTCCTCCTCCCGCTTAGAATTCCCATCCTACCACTAAACATCTCCGAGAGATCTCTCAAAGTCTCTTCCCGAATCAATAATTTATCGTTTTTAATCGCTCCATCCCAGCGGACATATCTGGGCTCTCCCTCAAATTTCTCCATCATATCCTCTCCATCGAATATCTCGTTGAAGAGCCTCGGGAGCATATCCGAAGGAGATTCTCCGCAGATATTGATCCGAAAGTCCGAGAGTATATTCTCTCGACCTTTACTTGAAGCGACTCCATCGAGAACTTTTTCAAGATCCGTTCTTGTGACATACTTTCCATAAAGTTCCATGCACTTATCCGTGAGCCATCGGAGAGCATTCGGGATGAAGTCAGGCTCGCTTCGATCCCTAGACACATTTTCCAAGAAGATTGTAATATCTACTTGGCTTAATCTTCCCCGCCTTACATGCTCTTTCGGGGAGAACGCTAGAATCGTTTGAGCTATTATTGAAGCCGTGTTGATCTCGTCATTGAATCCTCCCAGCATCTTTAACAACTTTATCACTTGATTTACATCTCTTCCAAGCTTGACTTCAAGTCCATAGATCTCTCTTAAGATTATTGATATCGTCAACCTCGTTGCGAGATAGTATGATTCCTCGACATCTATCAGGGTTCCATCGCAGTCGAAGATTATCGCGTCGAGATCGCCTAGCTCTTCAAGAGACTTTGCCGAGACTAAGATCCCTTCACCGAGGATTCTATAGCTGGATTGACGCAAGTCTTTAACTCACCGTTATCTGAGTCTTCTTTATCTCCATCACCTCATCGTATAGCCTTCTCAAAAGTTCTTGGTAATCTGCTTCACCTCTCTCAACCATATCCATCTCCTCTTCAAGCTTTCTCGTCAACTCTTCTGAGATATATTTCTCGAACATCTGGCTTAGGAAGCTGTAAACCGCCTTCCCTTTCTTAGTTGCTATCAGCTTTCCACCTCTTTCGATTATGTATCCCCTCTCGAATAAGGTTTGGATTATCTTGCTATAGGTGCTCGGCCTCCCGATCCCTCTTTCCTTCATCATGGCCACGACATCTCCCTCGCTGAGCAGTCTGGCGGCAGGTATCTTCCTAATCGAGAGATCCTCAACGTCATATTCTCCTTCCCTTACCTCCTTTCTCATCCTGGTTGTGGGGAAGACCTTCATGAATCCCTCCTCAATGATCTTGACGTCGTTTGAGACCTCGACCGAGTTTCCCACCACATCGACGACATATCTCTGAGTCAAGACCTTCGCGGACTTCATCTGGCTGGCGATAAATCTCCTGAAGATCAGGTCATATACTTTGAAGTGTAGGTCGCTCAGCTTCCTCGGAATTCTAATTATCCCCATCCTCATATAATATCTCAACCTCTCCGAATCCAAGCTCCTAACAGGTCTGATGCATTCATGCGCTCCTTCCCTTCTATAAGTTCTTGGAACGAATTCTTCTGGAAAGGTTTGTTCAAGATAGCTCTTCGCAACATTTATCCCTGTTTGAGAGACGGTGGTAGAATCGGTCCTATGATAGGTTATCAATCCAGCCTCGAATAATTCTTGAGCTATTCTCATCGCATCCATCGAGGATAACTTCAGATAGAGTGACGCATCTTTGAGATATGAATCCGTCGTGTAGGGCGGTAATGGGTTGATTATCCTCTCCTCATAACTCACATCCATTACCTTAACTCTGAGCTTTCCATCCTTCCACATCTTCTTGATCTCATCGAGATTCTCCGGGTCGAGCAGCTCTATTATTGGCCCATCCTTCAACCTAATTCTTAGGAGATTTCTCTTCTTTCTCGCCTTCTCGGTTATGTCTACGATCCATCCGAGCACGGGCGTTTGAACTCTTCCAGCGGATAGCCATCTGCTCTTGAATCTATCCCAAAGCTTCATGCTAAGCTCGAATCCTATCCACCTATCCTCGATCCTCCTAAGCAGCTGTGCTTCGACTAGGCTCAGCTTCACATCCCTCTTATTCTCGACCGCTGAGAGGAGGGCTCTCCTCGTAACCTCGTGGAACTCAAGCCTATAGATCCTTGGATTATATGGCTTGATCAAGCACATTAAATCGTATGCGATCTTCTCTCCCTCGGCGTCTGGATCCGTTGCGAGATAGATGTCGTTGTATTGGGTTGCGAGCCTTCTAACCGCCTCAACGATCTGACTCTTATCGATGAATTCCTTTGATCCACATGATGGACATGAATCTCCATCAGCCCACTGCTCCCCGCATTTCAGACATCTCTTGATCGATCCATAGATGGGGATGAATCTACTATCCATCACTTCTACCCCATGTATTCCCCTCCCGATGATGAGGTCTGTTAGATGCCCTTTAGTCGCCGCGACTCCAACTATAACTCCACCTATGCTGGTCTCGTAGATGGTTAACCCTTGAACCTCTCTTCTGAAAGGCTTTCCAAACAAGTATGCTATTGTCCTGGCCTTTGTAGGAGACTCGACGAGCATTAAAGCGGATCTTATCACATCCTTAACCCTTATCTTCGCGGTACCCAACTTAAGCTCCCTGATTATCTTCCTCTCAGAATCTATCTCTCTGAATATTAATTCGGCTTCCTTCTCATCATATGGCGCGAACTCCAGCTCCTCTAATACTATCTTTAATCGAGACGTTAATCCCTTAAACGCCTTCGGATCATCCACCAAGACTATACTCATACCCTTGGTTACCCCATATGCATAGAGCCTTGAAGTCCTTCCAGATGCTTGGATATATCCAGATGTGTCTGGGATTATCAGCGAGAATCCATCTTCAACGGGTTTTATCGAGATGTCGAGCTCCCTCTTAATCCTCTCTATTAGCTCATCCGTTAACACCTTCTTCAAGAACTCTCTACCAGCGATTATCGCGTTCTCGGCATATCCCTCGAATCCTTCAAGTTTCTCACCTTTCTCGATGGCGTCCTTAATCTTCTCCATGAGCTCCTTGTTTAATGGAACTATCTTTGAAAGCTTTGCGGCGACCGCCTCGGCTTCGTCTCTCAACCGCCTTTCAAGTATCGGCATAATATTGTAGATTAGGGTTAGGATCTTCGTTGGATTATATTCGTCTCTGGATATGGTTATCTCTCTTCGGGGAACTCCTATGAAGACCGCATACCTTATCCTCTCAGGCAGATCTATCCCCCTCGCTAGAGGGCTTCTGAGACTAGCTATTCCAACCATGGCATCGATCTCTCCATCGCAGAATCTCTGGAGGATATCCGCCTCCATCTTCTCATAGAGGTGGACCTTTATCCCAGCCTTCTCAAATCTCTCGGCGACTTTGGTTGCGAAATCTTTTCCAAGAGCTTGTGGGACGAATATCAAGCATCCTGGTCCATGCTTCTTAACCAGGCTTATCGCTTCATCGATTAAGTCCCTGTTTTCGAGTTCCATGTATAGGTCTGCTATGTTTCGGACGAATTCTGGAAGTCTTCCAACCTCGAATCCGAGGAGTTCTCTGAAGATCATTAACCTCTTAGTCCGCTTACCCCTCAAAGTCGCTCCCGAAACTATCAGCAGCCCTCTCCTCTTCCTCTTCTCCTTCTCAACGATCTCCTCCACCCTCTCATACTCCTTCACGATATCCTTATCGAATCCTCTGGCAATCCTCCTCCTAAGCTCGATCAACTTCAAGACATGATCCACTATCTCCGGATTGAATCCGAGGAGACTTACAGCTCTATCGATGTTCTTCGGAGACTTCAAGAATGAGTCCACGTCATCGACGAAGACATAATCGAACACATTTCCCTTGAGGCTCTCAAAGCGATCTACTAGAAATCTATCGGTCGTTATTAGGAGGAGACTTCGGGGGTTAGAGATCTTCTTTAACGCTTCTTCCTTCTCACTCTTACTCAAGCCCGCATGATAGGCAATTATCTCGACGGATTTCGCTCCAGCCTTCTCCGCGAATTTCTCAGCCTTCTCATAAAGCTGTTGAGCTAAGATGCTGCTTGGAACTATCACATAACATCTCTTACCCTTTGAGGCGAGATACAACGCCATAACCAATCCAAGAACAGTTTTACCTATCCCAGTAGGAGCGACTATCGCGAAGTTCTCTCCCAAGAGTATACGCTTAGCCCAAACCTCTTGAAGAGCCCATGGCTCGAATCCAACGGCCTTCCTGAAGAACTCCTTAAACTCTAAATAACTTGTATACAGCGTTGAGATCTCCTTCAACTTCTTCAATTTTCCACTCGACTTTAAGATCTGTATGGCTTGCTGGAAATCTATATCTCCAACATCCGGCAGACATTTCTCACATAACCCTAACTTGAGTAACCTTTCATCAAGTATCTCTCCACCGCAATTTATACAGGCGAAGCTGTAAACCGCTCTCGCAACCATTATCCCAAGCCTTATTCATCCGCTCAATACTAAACCATTTCCTTAAATCTCTTATCGGAATGCTTATTACGAGACTTACCAATATATTAACCATGCCAACCGCGTTTGTATTGATCAATACCGAGATAGGTGCTGAGGAAGAGATCCTAAACGAGTTGAATAAGGTGCCGAACGTTAAGGAAGCATATGTCGTCTATGGACTCTATGACATAGTTGCAAAGGTTGAAGCGGAGACTATGAATAAGCTCAAGGAAGTGATCTCCTGGAGGATAGCGTCCTGATATTTCGGGACGCCCTCAAACGGAGACTGGATAAGGTTAGAAGCACCCTAACGATGCTCGTTGTATCTAAAGGGACCTAGATCTGAAGGTTTAAGGGCTTGGCCAAATGCCTCCTCGCCGACGGCGGAACCTCATAGAATCCGAGAGTAAGTTCTCTGGGAAGCTTGATGATCTCAGCGGCCTCAGAGCCAAGCCTTATCCTGCATTTCTTACATCTATATCCCTTGCCCGCCCCCATGCTCTCCATCCTCTTACCGCATTTAGGGCATTTAGGAGGCCTCTTAACAACCGCTTCCACAAGCTTCTTCACATGGATCTTCTCTAGGTTCAAGGTTAAGCCTTGAGGCTTGAGCTTAACCGCTCCATAAGCGGCTACTTCGTCGCCTGGGAGAAGCTTTGCGACCACGTTTCTAAAGCTTTTGGTGGGCTCATAGGCTGCGCAAGTCAATTCTCCGGTTCCATCGCTTAGCTTGAAGAAGACGTGGCCCCCTACCTCGAATCTAGGTTTCTCCAAGACCTTTCCAGTGACTATGGCGCTCATCCCATCTCTTAGCTGAGCTATTTTTGCAGGTCTTAGATGGACATCGGTTCCCTGATTAGTCTCGAAGATCGTCACCATCTCAACCGGCTCACCTATCCTCAGCATCCTAAACGCCTTCTTCAAGACCTCTGGATCGACTCCCCTAATTCCTAGAAGAACTGGACATGGAGTATGTGGAGCTATCCTGATCTCCCCCGACTCATAGTCCACATTATCAAAAGTATATGGCCTCGTGGCCTTGTCCATCTCGAAGACCGACTTCGGATCTATATGTCTGATAGTCCCCCAATAATCCCTCCTCCTATGGGCTATGAGCTCATAAGTCTTGCCTGCCGCGAGATCAGCTCCGATCGCAGCTAAGGCTCCAACAATTCCCCTCCCATTCTCATAGTAAAGCAATTTTGCTCCAATTCTTTCAGCGAGCTTGAAGGCATCCTCAAGCGATATTATCTCCCAGACGGCGCGCCAATAAAATCTCCTCAACTCCTCTGGAGGTTCTCCCTCAATGAAGACTACGCCAGGCTCAGTTCCCTCCTCTCCAAGCTCAGCGTATTCTTCGATGACCTCGGCCACGAGCTCTTTTACCTCAGGCGAATATTCTCCTTGAAGCTTGAGGGCTATGGCTGCATTCCCCCTAGTCTTGAATGGACAGTTTGGATTCAGTCTGATGAGCCTTGGGAAGCCGATCAACCTCAGACCGAGTCTCTCAAGCCTACGGATGAGTAGGGCTCCGATATAGGTCGTGCATCCGCCCTTCTTTGAATCCGTGTCATCCAATCCTATCCAGAGGACCATCCATCAATCGGTTTAAAGTCCAAACTTATAAACCGACTTCTTAGAAATGATGTTTTAAGTCTGAACGCGGAAGTGAAAAATAATTATATAGCCACTGCGAATAGTTTTATCTGTTATGAGGCGGAGAAAAGTTAAGCGTGTGAAAAAAGCGGCTAAGCCTAAGGTCGATCTCTTGGGAAAGACGGTCGTGAGAGAAGCGAGGAAGGCTGAAGCACTCCTCGATCTCGATCTAGAAGAACTCTACTCGATCCTCGGCGCACAGGTCAAAGCGGTTCAAGACGCAGCTAAGCTTGCTAGAGCAAAGGTCCCAAGACGAGTCGATAAAACAGCCTTCTTCACCCAAAGCATAGCGTTGGTTACGGAGCCTTTGAGAAAGAGCGGAGAAGAATTCCTCAAGAGATATTGGAATAAGGTTATGACGAGAGTCTGCAGATGGTGGCCTGAGAATAGAGAGAAGTTCGCTGGAAGGAGGCTAATAGCGAATCTAGCCCTAGTACTGGCCCCGGCGATACCGGCGAGAATGAGGGCAGGATCACTACTCACCTTAATAGCGGCGATGCTCGTCAAACAAGACCTAGATAAGCTATGCGAAGAGAAGCCGGAAACTCCCCCAGGAGTAGAAGTTGAGGAAAAGGTCGAGGAGGAAGTCGAGGAAGTTGTCGAGAAACCTGCCGAAGAAGTTGAGGCTGTAGAAGAGGTTGAGGAAGAGAAACCATCGGAAGAACAGCCGTCATACACCTTCTGAAAAATTAAATGATTTAGATCGGTGACGTCGAGGATAAATCTAGTTTAAAATATCAATTTTATTTCAAATCTTATGAACCATAAAGCTGCTTCCTCTCCTTCAGTAAGCTAACATGGCTTCTAATACATCTCCAAGTTGAGAGATAGAATTGAGGAATGT
>JAGGRY010000041.1 GCA_021159365.1 Nitrososphaerota archaeon
TTCTCCGTGTCAATGTATAGGGCTGCTCCATTCAATCCGCCTCTTTCAGGGGGTAGTTGGACGTTTACGGCGAGCTGGTGACATAGTTGGCTCTTTCCTGAACCATATTCTCCGAAAAATTCCGTTATTGATTGCGTCTCGACTCCTCCTCCTATTAGTCCATCTAATGATTTGCTCCCGGTAGTGATCCTTCCAACGGTTTTCTTTAATTCAGCTAATTCCTTTGCGGTTACCCAACTTACCTCTATCGCTTCTCTCGCGGCTGAGATTATCTCCGCTGCTCTCTTTTCACCTATCCCGGCGGCAGCCAATTCCGAGACCGTCGCGGTTGCTAAAGCTTCTATCGTTGAGTATCCGATTTCTCTCAATTTTTGGGCCGTTGCGTTTCCGACCGATGGGAGGTCTTCAAGCCTAAGGTATACTTTCTTCTTCTCTTCCACCACTTCTCCGACCCCCCTTCGGCCGGCTCTCCTACCTCTGGGCATAACCTCGTTCCGTTCATTTTTATGGGATTCGAGTATTTAAGTCAAGCTAGAGATAGTCGAAAATGCGTCTATCTACGCCTTTTCTCAAGCATTTTATCGAAGTATTCGTGGAAGAAGAACCAGACCGAGAAGACCGCTAGGGATGCTCCTATCCCTATGGCCAGCCCCGTGTATAGGGATTGTTTCACAGGTTCACTTAACGCGGTTATATCTATGAGCATGGCCGTTAGGAGTAGCATGACGATGAAGAACAGGTATCCCTTCATCCTGCTCTCAACTTTTATCTTCTCGATTACGGCGGAGGAGGCTGTGAATAGGAGTATCGCTAAGACGATCACGCTTATCACTCTAGCTCCGTAAATCATCACGGAAGTGGCTATCTCGATGTAAGCCTCGCCGAGGAAGAGGTTTATGAATCCATAGACTAGCGCCAAAGCTACGCCTATGTAGAGGAGGGAGAGGATTATACTGTTGAAGGAGATCGGAAGCTCGATTCCACTATATCGCTTAATCATTCCATCGACATCTGCCATGGACAATAACTTTCTAACACCGCCTCCGACGAATCTGAGGATTATGAATGCCGTGACTATCATCAATATCGCTATCAATAATTTTGGCATCAGATAGAGTATCTCCCTTGAGATCATCGAGAAGAACTCTTCGAGGAAGCCGTATCCGGGCTGATCCATCTTTATGATAAGCTTACTTGGGGATATTTATGTTAGATCGTCGCTAAGAACCAGACGAACCTATAAAGGATATAGAGTATTATCAGGATGAGGGCTAAGGCCAAGAGTCTCAGAGTTAAGGTTATGGCCTCCACAGTTGTCTCGACTATGAGCGAATATCCCATCAAGCTTGTCGTGTAAAGGAGATAAGAGTAGGTTCTGGCGGCATGGGCTGGAACCATAGCAACTTCAGGTATGGTTAGGAGGGCGAGGAAGTTCGACGAGATCATCAGGAGTAGAACTGAGATAAATAAGATCATGTAGTCTTGGCCGAAGATTATTCCGAATGGCGTTGCGAGGAGCTGGGAGAGATTTGAGAGCAAGATCATGATGATGCTCGACCTCAAGATCCCGAATCTCGATAAGTATCTAGCGAATAGGAAGTTTCCCAAGAACGCCGCGCCGGTTCCAACGACTCCATTAAATGCGGAGATCCCTATGTGAACCGACGGGATTGGAATCAGTATTGCGGCTATGGGGGTTATGAGACTTGAAGCTAACGCTATCCTAAAGGTTCTCAGAGATCTCTTGGCCCATAGAGCTGAGCCTAGAATGCTGGCAAAGGTTCCGGCAAAGTTTATTCCAGCGGCCACGTAGTCAGGAGCTCTAAGCACATTCATTAGATATGGTTGCCAAAAGATTCCTAGAAGATTGCTTGAGGTAAGAAATGCGAGCAGGAAAGATGAGATCGAGAAGAATTGTTCAGGTCTCTCAATTGCCGGAGGAATTTTTACCTCTTCCATCTTACTCATGTCGGCGAAGGTTATCATGGCCGTTGAGAGGAGCCCTATTAGAGATCCCATTATGAAAATTGTCTGGAACTTGATCTCAGGGGGTAGGATTGCCAATAGGAATATGGAGAGGATCAATCCGATCACGTTCGTGAGATTATATGCGGCTGTTCTCTTAGCTGTGATATCTCTTATCCCAGCTTCATCAAATGATGAATAGATTAGAAGATTCATGAAGACTCCGAGCACGGTTGATGATATGCTTAGAACCGTGTAAGAGGCTGTTATCACGTATATGTTGCTCGTAAGCGCTATTGGTATCCAAAATATTCTCTCACCCGCATGGGCCAAGATGAACTTCATTCTAACTTTTCTGACCATGAACTTGGGAAACTTGTAGAGTATTATGGATAAGATTAGTGAGGCGATTGAAGATGCTACAACCATAGCTGAGATATATCCAACCGTGAATCCTATCGAGGTCAAGTAGATTACCAAGAGGCTTCTCGTAAGAGCTAGGTAAATGCCCGCAAACGCTATCTCAAGCGTTAGGACGAGTTTAAGCCTCATAATTCCCTTAACGGCCATGATTCGAAAAGCCTCATTAAAGATATTTTGGGAATAGTTATAGGTTGGCATAAGCGTTTGATGCCCGATGAAGGCGGTCTTAATAATTTTAGATGGGGTTGGGGATAGACCTATTAAAGCCTTAGGAGGGTTAACGCCGCTACAGGCAGCAAAGGCTGAGATTTTAGATCTAATCGCAGAGAGAGGGGAATGTGGGATCATGGATCCAATAGCTCCTGGTCAGCCTCCTGGAAGCGATACAGCTCATCTCGCGATCTTCGGATATGATCCCGAAAAATGCTATCCTGGTAGAGGCGCGTTTGAGGCTCTCGGAGTTGGAGTCGATCTCAAACCCGGTGATGTGGCATTTAGATGTAATCTCGCAACCATAAGCGATGATGGAGTAATCATCGATAGGAGAGCTGGAAGAATAAGTAATGTTGATGCTGAGAAACTTTCTGAGTCCTTGAAAGAGATCAGAATCGAGGGGGTTGATGGAGTTGAGGCGGAGTTCATCCACTCATCTGAGCATAGAGGAGTATTGGTCTTGAGAGGTGAAAAGCTTTCGAGGATGGTCTCAGACGTCGACCCACATCTAACTGGAGTAAAAGTTCCTAAGCCCCATCCTCTCGATGATTCCATCGAAGCTAAGAGAACAGCAAAAGCGCTGGAGGAATTCTTGGAGAAAGCTGGGAAAATCTTGAGGAATCATCCATTAAATAAAGAGAGAGTTAAGAGAGGGCTTAAGCCCGCGAACGCGGTTCTGCCTAGGGGGGCTGGGGTATTGCCGAGGATTAAATCGATTAACGAGCTCTGGGGAATTAAGGCGGCTGCCATAGCCGGCGGAGCATTATACAAGGGTGTGGCCAAAGCCGTTGGATTTGAGTTGATTAAGGTTGAGGGAGCCGATGGAACTGTGAACACGAATCTTAAGGGGAAGGTTGAAGCTGTGATAAGCGCCTTAAAGGAATACGATCTAGTCTTCTTGCATATTAAGGCAACCGACAACGTAAGCCACGACAAAAAACCGGAGAAAAAGGTTGAGGTGATAGAGTGGATTTCTAGAGAGCTTAAGCCGCTCGTCGATACGGTCCTCTCCGAGAACTATTATCTAGCATTAACCGGGGATCACACAACTCCATGTGAAGTTGGAAGCCACACCGGAGATCCAGTTCCATTAGCAATAATTGGGCCAGGTGTTAGAAGAGATAACGTGAAGAGATTCGATGAGATCTCCTGTGCTTTAGGAGGATTGAACAGGATTAGAGGAATAGATTTGATGAGGATCTTGATGAACTATCTTGGAAGGGTTCCATTATTCGGCGAATAATCACCTAGCCTTCGAGAGTCTCCTGAGATTCTCCATAACGATCCTAATCCTCTTCAACTCAAGTTCCACTCTAAGCTTCAAGTATTGCTCTAACCCAATTTCCCCTTCCTCATATCTCCTAATAGCTTCACAAATCTCGTCATCGAGTTCTTTCAACCCTCTTTTGAGACCCCCCTTAATCCTCTCCTTCACCGAACGTTCAGGACAATAATCTTTCATCAACATACACCTCTCAAGAGAGTTATACGTATGTATGAAGTTATAACTTAGCTGCTTCAACTAGTCAGTAGTATGGTTCTAAAAGAATATTAAAATACGGGAGGGTCTAAACCCTAGTTACGGTGATATGAAAGATGCCTGTTATGAAGGCTAGATCTATTTGGATAGGTAAGTATAGGAGTGTCCTAGATAATTTCAGGGGCCACAGCGTTGTCGTCGACCTACCTCCAGCCAAGAATGGAGAAGATACGGGTGCGACAGCGCTTGAGCTGGCGGTCATGGCCTTGGCCGGATGCGTCACGACAATATTCAAGATAGTTGCTGAGAAGCGTAAACTCGATTACAAGAATTTGAATGTCGTTGTGGAGGCCGAGCAGCCGGAGGGTGAGAAGACGATTACGAATTTTAAGGCGGCTCTTGAGATTGAGACCGATGCTAAGAAGGAAGATGTGGAGAGAGTTCTTAGATTTACGCTTGATATTTGTCCAGTAGGCTTGATCTTCGACAAAGCTGGAGTAAAGGGTGATTGGGAGGTTAAGGTTAAGGCTCCCACATAACTCTCCATTTTTTGCTCAGCTCTTAAGCTGAACTATGCAGCCGATCGCCGTCAAGACCGCTATGATCAACAGGCTAAGATAGATGTCTAGGGATATGAACTGTCTGATTCCCATGAGGAAGATCAAGGATCCTAAGAAGGCTGTTCCAACGGCAAGGATCTTGTTGAAGAGCATTAAGACTGCGAAGAACATTATGACGGCGAGTATCAAAGCAAAGATCACGTTTAAGAGAGGTTTAAGGAATAGATAGGTTAGAGCGGCGGCTATGAGTCCCGCGCCGACGGGTAGAAGAAGTTGCGTGAGTGCTCCGACGAGTATAAACCCAATTATCCCAGCTAAGATCGTCGCGCCGCCGAGATACGGAGCAATTATTATGGATGCCGCTAATCCACCTATGATCCCACCCGTCAAGAATGCTATGAATTTGATCACGCCTCTTCCCGCGAAGACTAAGATTAGGCCTAGAAGCGCTAATATTAGACCTGTTAAAAGTGAGCCAAAAGATACTTGAAGCATATTTTCAAGCAAGATCTTTCATGTTTACATGATCTTTATCGCTTATATGTCTTCCTGATTAAAGTTATCGATCTTTTCCTGCTCTTCTCCGGCTTTCACACCATATCTCGTGTTCAGCAACTTGAAGATCTTCAAACTGGTCTCATAGGGTATTCCGCCAAGCCTCGATAGTTGGCCAACGTCTGCGCTAAACACAGCCCTAACTGTTCCAAGCTTCTCTAAAAGCCTCTTAGCCCTAACAACTCCGACGCCGGGTAAAGACGCCACTATATTTAGCTGAAGTTCATGGATGTCAGCTCTTTTCCTCTTAGGCTTTAGATGATATTCTTCCCTCTTTGGACTTCGTTTCGAGATCATCGCTATTAGATTCGCCGTCTCTTCAGGAGATGGTGTATAAAGAAGCGTTAACTTAAAGTCATATCCCAAGCTTGCGATCGCTCCCCAAATCGCCGCCTTATTCTCAAACCTCGCGAATATCTTTGAGAAATCTCCCTCTATCAGAATCGTTGGATTCTCCGATACTTTAACCAGATTTGATGCTTGATCAAATAATCTTCCGTCGAGGAGAGATGATAGAAAGTCTCCAACTTCCTTCCTCTCGATTAAGATGTCTCCTGGGAGAAGATAATCTCCAACCTCCAGGAACTCATATCTCAAGCTCACCCCAAGCTTTAGTAAGATCTTTGGAACTCCGGACTTCTCCTCCCTCTTATCGACAACTACTACTCCAGGTCTAAGCCTCAGCATCATCCAACTCAATTAGATTTCATCCTACCATTAATTTATTTTACCGAGTTCACGGTATTCAGCAGAACATTACACGAGAAGATGTTTATTCATCTGATCCCTCTCAGCGGACTGATTTACAATCATATATTCAGCCTGTCCCGCATTCCTCATCGAGGGAGCTCATCTCATCGCATAATGCCCTGAAATTTTTAACCTTATCTGAGGACATTTCTCTAGAATGAGTTAAGACAGTGGTGGGAGGCTCAGAAGGTGGGACTACCAATCATCGATTTCAGTGGGCGCAGCGTGGGCGGCCTCATCACCGCCATAGAGCATTCTCGCGGATGTTGGATTTTAGTATAACTTTGAGTCAGTCTACTGGGCTTCCATCATTCCTCTCAGGGACTGCGGCCATCATCATCCCAAAGAAGATTTTCATGAATGCAATTGAAAAACCTAATTTGAAGGTCAACGCCAACATCGGCAAATGTCTTTATCCCGGCTTCCATAACATATCTGAGCGGGGATGATGAGGGTTTCTAGTTGCCGGAGAATAGGTGAGGAGACGTCAGGACGCTGACCCAAGAAATGACAAAATATGTTTTCACGGAATTTTAATTGGGTTGATGAACTTGAAGTATATTGAGATGGAGATCGAGATCAATGTTAAAATAATCACGAATAAGTCTCTTGGCCGAAGCTTGAGTTCCTTAAGGTAAGTTCTCTTTTTAGATGCCCCGAAGCACTTGACCTCCATGGCCTCGGCGAGCTCATAGCTTCTTCTTAAGACGTTCACGATCAATGGAACTAGAATCGGAATGTATCGCTTAAGCCTGGTTAATGGATTTCCTTTATCAAGCTCTAATCCTCTGGATCTCTGAGAATCCATTATGGTTTGAAGTTCCTCGGCCAAGATCGGCGTGAACCTTATGGCGGAGATGAACGCGAAGACGTACATGTATGGTATTTTTAGCTTCGTCAAGGTCATCCCGATCTCCTCAGGAGTGGTTGTGAGAAAGAAGATCGAGAACGAGGCGAGTAAAGCTATCAACCTATAGGCCGCCGCAAAAGACTCGTATAGGATCACTTGGGTTGGAGGCTGTCCAGGTATAAACATTCTAACGAGATAATTCATCAAGAAGACCGCGACTATGAATGGGATTGAGCCGTAAACTGTCTTAATCCACCTTCTCATGGTCCCGCTTATGGCCGCGAGTAAAGCTTCAGCAACTATGATTATGGTCGTCACGGTAACCTCTACATAGATTAAGGTTATGAAGAGAAATGTCGTTGAGATTAGGAGCTTGGCCCTTGGGTCAAGTCTATGGATGAAGCTGTCTCCGGGATAAAACTGTAATCCCTGCAGTATTGCGGCCATCCAGAGATCCGTGAAGATCCTTGTATAAGAATTTCATCATCGAACGCATTATTGAGGAAGAAGGATTCAGATTGCGATCTATCTCTGAAGCCTCGTCATTATCTCAGCCGCCAGCTCCCTTGGAGAATATAGCCTAGGTCTCACTCCGATGAACTCCAACTCCCTGGATAGAGTGATGAGTTGAGGTGGAAGGAGATTGCACGATTTGAGCAGCTCCTCATTCAGGAAGATCTCTTCAGCATTTCCATCGGCGATCACTTTTCCCCTCTTCATCAGGATTATCCTGGGTTTTAGATCCGCTATGAACTCAACGTCATGAGATGAGATTATGATAGTCTTTCCTTGAGAATTTAAGAGCTTTATCACCTGCAATAGCTTCTCCTTCTGGAGTATATCTTGCCCTATCGTGGGCTCATCCAAGGCGATTATATCTGGAGACCATGCTAAGACTATTGCGAGAGCGAGTCTCTTCTTCTCACCACCGCTTAGGGTGAATGGAGATTTATCGACATAACTCGCTAAGTCCATGAAGTTTATCGCGTTCTCAACTCTCCTCTTCACAACTTCTTCATCATATCCGAAGTTTCTTAAGGCGAAGGCGATCTCTTCCCAAATATTCTCGGAGAAGAACATGTCATCTGGATTCTGGAAGACTATTCCAACCTTCTTTGAGAGAGATGCGACCGTAACCTTTCTTGTATCGATTCCATCTATCAATACCTTTCCCTTCACCGGTTTCAGAAGACCATTTAGATGCTTTATCAAGGTCGTTTTCCCAGCTCCGTTCTCTCCCATGATCGTAACTATTTCGCCGTCACCTATCTCCAGATCTATTCCATCAAGCGCCTTAACACCATTCGGGTAAATGTACTCGACGGACTCGAACCTTATCATCTCAAAACACCCCTTAAGTCTCTTATGAATTCATCAACTGATAATGGAACTTCCCTAAATGGTAGGCATCCGCCGATCTTCCTCATTTCCCTCACAACTTCCACAACTCTTGGAATCGAGACTCCATACATCAAGACATCTTCTTTTAGGACTTTCCGCGGCTCGTCGAAGTAGAGTATCTTGCCCTTATCCATTATCGCCAATTTATCGGCGTGGGGAATTAGATGTGTTAATCTATGCTCTGAGATCAATATCGTTAACCTATGTTTCCTATTCAACTCTATTATCGCATCTATGAGATTCTTCGCCGAAATCGGGTCAAGTGAACTCGTCGGCTCATCTAATAAGAGGATCTTGGGTCTCATCGCGAGAACCGAGGCTATCGCAACTTTCTGCTTCTGACCTGCTGAGAGCTCAAAGGGAGATCTGCTTCTTAATTCCTCGATCTTTAAGAGCTTTAAAGCCCACTCAACCCTATCTCTTATCTCCTCTCTCGGTAGCCCCAGATTCTCAAGCGGAAATGCTATGTCTGCCTCGACGCTTAAGGCGAAGAGCTGATTATCCGGATTCTGGAAAACCATCCCGGCTTTTTGGGAGAGTATATATGGCGGGCAGTCTCTGGTGTCAACTCCATCTATCAACACTCTTCCCTCAAACTCCCCCTCATAGAAGTGCGGGATCAAACCGTTTAAGCATCTGAGGAGAGTAGTTTTCCCACATCCACTCTTACCGGCTAGGATCACAAATTCTCCTTCATTAATCTCAAGATTCACTTCTTTGATCGCATAGAAATCCGTTCCAGCATACTTGAATCCAAGATCTTTAACCTCGATTATCCTCAAGTCTCCATCAACTCCGCTCGGGAGCCTAGTTTTTCGGATAAAATCTCTAAACATCTGGATAGAATGGAGTCTATGTCACCTTCACGGCAATACGCTCTGGCTGCGGCTGCATGCCCACCCCCATGTCCCCCAAATTCTCCTCCAAGCTTTTCCGCAACATCTTTTCCTAAGTCGATTTCATATTTCTCGATTACTTCATTAACCGCTCTCATGGAGACCTCCACGCCTTCATCGGATTCCCCGGCGGCCACCGCTATATGGGCTCCGAGGCTTAGTAAGCTTCTTGCGCAAGAGCTTTGATAGCTTCCAACCCTTGTTAAGACGATCATGAGTTCTCCTATCCTATAGATCTTCATTCTAGATGCAGCTTTCAATCTCGCAATTCTTTCAGAGAGCTCTATCTTGGTCTCAAGCTTCGATAGAAATTCCACGGGATTCACTCCTTTCTCCGCAAGCCTGCACACCACTCTAAGAGAACTTTTATCCGCGACGGAGAGCCTAACAGTATCATAATATATTCCGGCGAAGAGGGCTTCAGCTTCCAAAGTATTTAGCTCATAGTTTAATAGCTCAGCCAAATCATATATTATCTCGCATACAGATTGATATTCGTCTGAGACATGCAGCCTAACATTTTCTGGATAACTACCGATACTGGTTGTGTGATGATCTATCACTATCACTTTCTCAGGATTTGAGAATATCCATTGGTACTCTTCAATCTGTTCAGGTGACCCTGCGTCGAGGATTATGAAGTATCCTTCATGTCCCTCGATATCATCGATCATTAAGTTTAAGTGGTTTAGGAGAGCCTTGCTATGAGTTGATGGTCGAGACGGTATCGTGAATAAAGTCCTCTTAGTTCCATAGATCTTCTTCAAGATATTGATCAGGGTGTATGATGCTCCTATCGAGTCTGGATCTCCCCCGGCATGGGTTAGAATCGCCACAGCCTCGCCTCTTACCAGATATAACCCCTTACCTAGGAATTCTATGAATTCTCGGTCTCTCATGACGCCGATGATCCCGATAATGCTTGCTGGAGCTCTTTTTGAAGGGATTCCAATTGACTTCTTGTCCTCTGCTCTTGCTTCTCCAAGAGCTTAAGCCTGGTTTCAGTTAATTCCTTCTTCTCATTCAACTCTTCGACGAGCTTCTGTTTATCGCTTTGAACTAGGATTGGGCCTACCGCCTTATACACCATTACATCGTCGGGAGATTTCTGCAGCTCCTCTAAGGCATCCTTAACCTCGATCAGCTCCGCTTCAAGCCTCTGCCTCTCAACTATTATCACGTTTAGGGTTTGTTGGAGTTGTTGGAGTCTCGCGATCCTCTGCTTAATACTTGGGGGAAGCTCTCTCTCAGCCGACATCTTCACCACCATATCGATTCAGGGAACTTAAAAAATTAAGCCCATAACCAGCCACTGAGATCTTTTTGAAGCGACCTACTGTTTAGTTCTCTTCATGAGGAAGTCTAGCTGATGAAATGTCTCTAATATGGAATCTATGAATCTGAGAAATGAGTTTAATGCAGCTCTAAGGGCGACGGGATCGGATGCTCTAATCCTCATGCTTAAACCTTCATCGATCAACCTCATGCTTATAGACGTTCTCCTCGAAGGAATATCCTCAATCTCAGGAGCAATAGATGAATATATGATCTTGGCATAATCTCTTGGGAGATGAAATACTATTCTAGCCTCAAACCTACTTTCTAGGAGCCGGCGTCCAAGCTCCTCCCGCGAACGTATATCCACACTTCCTACATCTCCAGATTCCAATCGAAACCCTCCTAACTCTGGGTTGGCCACAGCTTGGGCAGACATGCCACGCCCTCTGCTCACGCTCTATTCCCGCAACTCTCTTCCTTAGACTAGAACCATATCTCGCCCCAAACCTCTTCGCAGGATTTCCCTGAACTCTTCCGACCTGAACCATCTCTTTCCACATTTCTCCGATCAACTCCATATTTAAATGATAGCCTCTCCGCTGAAGCTATCCAAAGAGTCAGAATCCGCGATTTTCTTCAGTTTATAGCTGGATCATGTTAACTTATCTATATGCGAAGTATGGCCTCAAGTAGATCCCTCTCTTCAAGCAGCTTCAAGAGCTCTTGGAAGAATTTTGATCCTCCGCCGTCTTCATAGAGGAATACTTGATGGTCTGCCTTAACATGGTTCTCAACCTGTCTAACAAATGCATCTAAAAGCATTCGTCTTTCATGGGTCATGACATTTGATCTCGGTATCAGGATTAGGCCAAATCCATCTTCCACATACCTGTCTAAGGTATCATCAAATTTTAACGCAAACTCCAGTGGAGTCAGCAATATCTTCTTGCTCCTCAGGTCGGTGTCGACTTCTTCTGGATGGTAACTCTTGGTCGACAGTTTCTCATAACTGTATCCAAGCTTCTCGCATAGCTCCTTCAATGATTCTTCATAAGTTTGAGGATATTTACTCGTCCCGATAGATCTCTTTCCAGGATAGATTAGAGGTGGGGGGAGATCGTAGATATCAAACGTAAACCCATAACTCTTAAACACTTCTTCTAAGACTTCTATCCAAACCCCTGAACCTTGCTTAACGTTTTTCGTCACGTCAATCTCTCTAGGTCTTCCGCCCCAGGTTTCATCCGATTGAGTCTCTCTATAACCGCAGCTTGGACTTATTCCTAAGCCGATCACATTGAATTCTCTGATGTTATTTTCCAAGAGTATCTCTGAGAATCCGATTAACATTTCTCTACAATAATCTCGATAAAGCGCATTATCATATTGCTCCTTCACAAACCACCACCTCTTTAATCCGAGATATGATGCCTCTGGACATGGAAGTTGCAAGAATGAGACTTTATTCGCCTTTAAGATGTCGTAAACCGGCTTAATAACTCCGTTCCATAACGCTATTCCAGGTGCTCTAGCATTAACATTTAAAACACAATGGCAGAGGATTAAAGTCATGAATTATCGATTAAGTCTTGAAATTTTTAACTTTACCTTTTAATCAAAACGAAAATTTAAATACCCTAACTTAGGATAGCGCAAAGTTTTTCTAGGACACGCATATTAAATAAGATCATGAAGAATAGGAAAAAACTTGATGAGAATCTCTCATTGAATTTGGAAGATAAGAAAATCTCGAGAAGGGAAGCATTATCAACCGCTGGAAAAGTAGCGGTTACCGCGATTGTAGCAGGAGTAATTGCAGGAGTAGGAGGATATTTTGCAGGTAGCTCAGCCGCACCCCCGAAAGTTAGCACAGTTACCAAAACTGTTACTGAGACTGCAGGCGCTACAGCAACTGTCACAAAGACCGTACCTGGAGCTGCCACCACCGTTACTAAAACCGTGACTGCTGGGAAGCCGGGAAAGATCGTTCTGGGCATGGTTTGTGGAGGCTATACGAAGGGGTCTACATGGGATGGGCGTCAAGTAATGAGTATGGAGAGATTGAAGAAGCTCTTCCCATGGTTCGACTACGCTTATGACGAGGGAGTCGTGTTGAAAGGTAGAGACCCGATATCCTCGGCGAAGGACTTGATCGCCGTTAATGGAGCAAATATAGTCTGGGGTACTTGGGAGCCGGCAGCGATACCGGCATTTCATCAGATAGCTAAGGATTATCCAGATGTATACTTTTTGGGCATAGTGGGGAGCGACGTATCATCTGAGAGAAACTTCCTGAGGGTCTTCATAAGACAGTATCAAGCCATGTATTTGGAGGGATTGATAGCCGGTGCGCTAACGAAGTCGAATAAGATAGGGGCCGCAGTAGGTCCGAAATGCGTTCAGAACTATAGGAGAATGGCTGCCTTTTGGCTTGGAATAAAGGAGGCCAATCCGGATGCTAAGCTCTATGTCAAGTATGTTGGAGAGTGGTATGATCCGCCGAAGGAGAGAGAGGTCTCATTGGCCTTAGTAGATCTCGGAGTCGATGTCCTAACCAACTACACGGACTCCGTTGAGCCGCTAAAAGTTTGTGAGAGCAAGGGAATCTGGTACGTCAGTAAAGACGCGGACATCGTGGGACTTTATGAATGGTCGACCACGGACACGGTGGCGATTGGATTCGACACCAGATGGTCTGTGCTAATCTATGAGATTCTAAAGGAGTATTTGGCCGGAAACCGCTATCCAGATAGACTATTCTTCGTGGGCATGGACAAGCATATTTCACTTCCAGAGGATAATCCATGGGTGCCGGGAGAGACGATCCTACCAGCTGTCGACCTCCAAAACAATCTGAAGGTCGGCGTTGATGCTATAAGCCCGAAGGCGAGGCCAGAGATCTCCGAGGACATAATAAAGCTGGTTGATAGGAGGAGGAGGCAGATGTTGGCCGGTGCATGGGATCCATTCTGCGAATACGAGCTCGTCAGTAGCGGTGAAGGTGTACCGATTCCTGAATTGAATTTAGAAGTTCCCCCGAAGGGTGAGGTGGTTAAGCCGGCGGGAGAGATGCCTGCCGACGAATGGCTTCTTGGAAAGCTGAACTTCCAGCTCGATGGAATAATCCTCGTCAAGTAAGGCCGTCTTCAACATTTTCCTCACTTCTATTTTTATAAATAAGCTTCAGCCTAGGTAAGTCTCTATTCCTTAATGTATGGCTGACCTAATGCGGCTGGCTTCGCCAACGCCCATTTCTTCCTAAACCTCTCACTGGAGATCACGGTCAGGAATATGATCGTCACGGCGAAGGGCAGCATCCTAAGAACGGGTAAAGGCGCTGGAATACCTGCATAGATGGTCTCTGGCGAGATCGCGAACTGCCAGATGAATCCAAAGAGTAGGGCGCCCGCCAAGAGTATCGGAGGTCTCCAAATGGAGAACTGAACTAGGGCTAGGGCAACCCATCCTAACCCCATGGTTGGGAGATGGCTCCAGCAAGCTAGATAGGTTAATGTGAGGAATGCGCCCGCTAGACCCCCCAATAACCCCCCTATCGTTGTGCATAGATATCTTATCTTGACGACATTTACTCCTGAGACTTCAGCCGTCGATGGATCTTCTCCGACGGATCTTATCTTCAATCCTAGATGAGTTCTTGAGAGTATGAACCAGATCGCGAAGAGTATTGCTAACGCGATGAAGAACATCGGTGAGAGGCCGTGAATACTCGGCGAGACCATGCCCATCGGTAATGGCCCAGAGTATCTATCGGCCCAATAGGTGACGAATCCCATCGCGAAGAGCCATATGCCCATGCCGCTTACGACTTGATTCACTTTCAAGGTTATGGAGAGCACAGCGTGTAGGAGTCCGAAAGCTCCTCCAACGATGGTCCCAACTATGAAGCCTGCTAGAAGCCCCCATTTTAGGGCGGCTAAGAAGCCCGCCGCACCTCCGAAGAGCATCAATCCCTCTATTCCGACGTTGAGGACTCCTGCCCGCTCATCTAATAGCTCTCCTATTGCCGCTAGAAGAAGGATCGTGGCTATTCCAAGAGATCTAGTTATGAATGGCCAGATCATTTTCCTATCACCACCTTAACCCTCCTAATCCTGTATTGATGGAAGAATTGGAAGGCGGCGAATACCAGTGAGATTATTCCTAAGAAGAGGACGTCGAGTCCAAACGGCATTCTAAGCCTTCTAACCAAGACCGTCGTCCCAACGATTATCGATCCGATGAAGATCGAGGCTGGAACCGATGTCAGCGGATTTAGGAGGCAGATCAACCCCAATATGATTCCCCAGTAGGTTAGGTCGCCGATCGCCTTATATGCCTCAGGTCTCGGGATCATGAGAAACGCCGGATCTCCGGCCCACATATGGTAGCCTGAAAGCCCCGCTATCGCTCCTCCAATAGCCATAACTATTACTGAGATCTTCGGAGCGCTTATCCCGACGTGTTTGGCCACTATGGGATTGCTGCCAAGAGTTCTTATCTGATACCCAATTGTGGTCTTCTTTAGGAAGAAGTAGACTAGTATGGCCACCACGATCACGAATATGCTCGTAAACGGCGTGTTCCAGACCATCGGCGCACAAGCATTCTTAGGTAAGGGTTTGCTGGTCGACTCGGCTATACCCGCCCATGGTCCTCCAACGGTTAATAGGTAGACGAGCCAGAACGCTATGTTGTTCAACATTATTGTGACTACGACTTCGTTGACATTCATCTTACCCTTTAAGAATCCGGCTAAAGCTCCATAGGCTGCCCCGAAGATTGCCCCTGAGATCAGCATTAATGGAATGAGGATCGCCTGGTTGAGGTCTGGGAAGCTATAGGCCACCGCGAAGGCGCCTATGGTTCCAAGATAGAATTGTCCTTCCATACCTATGTTCCAGATTCCGGCGGCCATGGGTATTATGAATGCTAGGGTGTTAAAGACTAGGAAAAAGCCTCTATGAAGGGTTATGGGAAGCCCCAGCTTTGGATCGAATGCGAAGGAGAAGATGTGCTCATAGGCGACTAACGGATCGGTGCCCTCAAACGCTACGAATGCTCCGAAGAGCATGAAGGAGATTACTACTGAGAGAGCGGAGATCTTAACCGCGTCCGCGCCCGTCAATATGACTATCCTTTCACATTTCAACTTGGGAAATCTTAGACCAATCATCTATTCCGCCACCCCTTCTGATATTGCTCCGGCCATCATGGCCCCTATCTCCTCCTTCTTCACCATCTCTATAGGTAAGATTGAGACAAATCTTCCCTCATAGATCGGCGCCACCCTATCGCTGAGCGAGAGAACTTCATCTAAGTCCTCTGAGATTAGTAGGACGGCGGCTCCCTCCTTCTTATACTCCATCAACTTGTTTCTGACGAATTCGGTTGCGCCGACGTCGAGGCCATGGGTTGGAAGATTCGCTATCAATAGCTTAGGCCTCCTCATCATGACCCTTGCCAGAATCAACTTTTGGAGATTTCCGCCGGAGAGATGTCCAGCCTTCGTATCAACACCTGGAGCCATTATATTAAACTCGGAGATCGCTTTCATCGCCAACTCTCGCAGCTTATCGTAGTCGAGTAAGAACTTCGACTTCACGAATTTCTCATCGAAATAGTAGTTCATGGCGATGTTCTCGACTAAGGTGAAGTCTTTGATAGCCCCGAACTCGCGTTCAGGTGGAATATATCCCATACCCAACTTCCATCTCTCTAGAATGGATGCATTCGTTATATCTCTTCCCCGGAATATGATCTTACCCTTAATGGGCTTACGCAATCCTATTAAGACTTCCGCAAGTTCTTGCTGTCCATTTCCAGTTACCCCAGCTATCCCGAATATTTCTCCTTCTCTTATCACGAATGATATTCCTCTAACGGCTGGTACTCCCCTATCATTAAGGGCATGTAGATCTCTCACCTCTAGGATTGGTTCACCTATTTTTGTCTTCACCCTAACCGTTCGGAATAATACTTCTCTTCCAACCATCCTCTTAGCGAGATTGACCATGGTCGCTTCTTCACGACTCATCCTCGCAACTACTTTCCCACGCCTCAGGATAGTTATCCTATCAGCTACACTCAAGACTATCGGCAGCTTATGGGTGACGAATGGAACGATTCCGAGTCCTTTCTCGGCCATGACTTTAATGGACTCAAGGAACTTTTCAGTCTCCACTGGAGTGAGTTCGGAGGTGGGCTCATCGAGTATTAGGATCCTCGCCCCTCTATACAACGCCTTAACGATCTCTACCATCTGCTTTTCTCCTGCGGAGAGCTGCCAAACCTTTGCGTGTAAGTCGAGCTTGAATCCATATTTCTCACATAGCTCTTTTACTTCCCGTTCAATCTCGTGGAGATTCAGTATCTTCCCAACTTTTGGATGACCTAAAACTATGTTTTCCAAAACCGTATGTGCTGGTATAAGTTTGCGATGCTGATGAACCATTCCTATTCCCATTCTTATGGCATCTAGAGGCGACTTGAATTCCACCTTTCTACCTCGAATGTATATCTCGCCTTCATCAGGTCGAAGCAATCCATAAAGAATGTTCATTAGAGTTGTTTTTCCAGCCCCATTCTCGCCTAATAATGCGTGGATTTCACCAGCTCTTAGATCAAAATCTATATGATCATTCGCAACAACTCCTCCAGGGTATATTTTTGTGATCCCTCTCATCTCAAGAATAATTTCACCCTTCTTA
The DNA here is from genome assembly GCA_021159365.1 of Nitrososphaerota archaeon. Lineage (GTDB taxonomy): Archaea > Thermoproteota > Nitrososphaeria_A > Caldarchaeales > Wolframiiraptoraceae > AUK039. The sequence continues at coordinate 17,079 of JAGGRY010000041.1, forward strand.
ACATCTTTAAAGAGTATATCAGCTTCGGTTGTTGACATTTTTACACACCCCTACTCCTTACTTGATAAGTCGCCTCATTAATTAAGTTATCTTCCATATATTCCAATCAGAAAAGCTTCTGCGGAAAAAGTGTTGGAATGTTGGATCCTGGTAAGGAATCGTTTAATGTATAAGGTTAAAGTTACTGCTCTGGGGCGAGCTTCGCCGGAACGCTTTCCAAGAATTTCTTCCTTATCTCTTGAGTTTTCTCCCAAGCTATCTCAATGATTTCGTCCATGAGATTTATCGGCACTGGACCTGGAGAGTTTTTCTGGATCGAGACGACGTTTCCCTTCTCATCCGTCCCAACTATTAGTGAGACGTCCAAAACTTTTTCCTCATCTATCTGGGGGTCGACTAAGAATTTCTCCCCCAATACTCCAACCATCACTGAGAATGGGAGGGCTGTCAGCTCGGGTGTGAAGTATTCATCGGTCTTCTCGAGCTTTCCGTCGACGACCTTATACTTCGGTATCTTTAGGGTTGCTAGGGCTGCCATGGCTGAGATGAGCGCTGGATCATAATAGTTTCCATCGTAATCTAGGACGTAGATGTCTATGAACAGGATATATGCCTTCTCGCCTTCAACTATACAGAGCTTTTTCAAGTCTATCGCCTTCCCTTCTCTTAAGCTCCTATCAACGACTCTCGCCAATTCAACTCCCCGCTCATCGGGAGGCCCAGGTTCAAAGGTTGTTGAGGCCAAAGGTAGGAGTTCAGCGTTCACCGCGAATGATCCCTCATCAGGTCTATCCGAGTAAGGTGTTCCCACCTCAACTTTTATTCCCGTGAGGATCTTCGTCCCACCCATGGTCACTAATGCAGATCCCTCAGCCTTCTCAACGAGATTTGTTTGAATAGTTATGGGTCTCAGGTCTCTAGGCCCTCTGCCATCAAGCCTTTTACCTTGCTGGAGGAGGCTGTAAATCTTCTCCTGCATTATTCTCGCGGTTAAATCCTTCTTTGAGTGTAGTGGAAGCGTCATGGCTTTACATCCCTCCTTCAGGTGTTGCGCTATACTTTCTCTTTAATGCCTCTCTCTGAAGCCTATAGATCTCCATGATGCCCTTCTTCGCCAAGGCTAAGGCCTTGGGAAACTCATCCTTCGAGATTCTGCCATTAAGCTGGAGGAGAACTATTGAGTTGAATCGAGGGGCCATGGCTATGGGCATATCCGCTTCTCCATACTTATCTTCAACATCGTTTAGATCTAAGACTAATTGGCCATCAACCTTTCCAACGGCAACTGCAGCTATTAAGTCAGCCATCGGTATGCCGGCATCCGCCAGGGCGAGGGAGGCTGCGGTCAAGCCCGTTGTTCTGGTTCCTCCATCTGCTTGAACTACCTCGATGTAGATGTCTATACTTGTTCTCGGAAATTCTTCTAAGAAGACGACTGTCTCTAATGCTTCTCGGATAACCTTCGATAATTCAACTTCTCTCCTCGTCATCCCCAAAGGCTTTCTCTCCTCAACGCTGAAGGATGTCATGTGATATCTACAGTTTAGGATTGCTCTATCTGGAAGTGATAAGTGTCTGGGATGAACTTCCCGTGGCCCGAAGACCGCTGCGAAGACCCTTGTCTTTCCGAATTCAACATATGCTGATCCATCGCTTTTATCCAAGACTCCGACTTCCATCCTTATAGGCCTGAGTTCGTCGAACCTCCTTCCATCAGTTCTTATTCCATCCTCAGTTATGAGTTTGGGCTTACTCATCCTACACCACCCTTAAGAATTGAATCTATTAGCTTACTAATTCTCTCGGTTAATCCTTGAGTGTGAGCTTCTTTCTCAACTTCCTTTATGGCTGTTACAGCCGCGAATTCTTGAGCTGGAGAAGGACCTGAAATAACTATGAGCCCATTTCTCCCAACTACTATTCTGCATCCAGTCATTCTCTTGATCATATTTATCATGGATCCCCTTCTACCTATAAGTCTGGGAATCTTCGCGGGATGGATCGAGATTAAGAGACCTTTATCGAATCTCCTCATCTTCCTTGTATGCTCTAAGATTATTCCCCTCAAACTGCTCTCCTTAACTCTGGCGGAGATCACGTCTCCAACCCTAAGCCCAAGATTTTGAACTTTCCTTCTATCGGGGATTCTTATCACACCTGTTAAATGCTTACCTAAGACAACATCGAATCCATTCGGCTTAACATCTGAGATCACGCCTATGACCTCGTCTCCGACTTGAGGTCTATAAGCTCCCTTAAAAGCTATAACGCATATCCTATTATTTCTTATGGTTGCTAAGCCCACTTGAGCCGCATAAACCTTTCCATCCGCGACATAAGTTCCCTCTCCACTCCTCCTACCGTCATCTGAGAGTAGTTGACCGGGTAGAACCACTTCATGCTCCGAAAAGTATAGGGGCATCTCCATAATCACTCCTCTAACGGGGTCACCTCGATTCTCCCGCTTGAAATTCTATTTAATCTCTCTATTAGATCTACGTGAAGCCCTGTCGGGATCTCTATTATACTTACCCAGCTTCCATCTCTTCTCCATTCCTCTTTCGTTATCTTGCTCATGCTTCGGATGATCCCGTAAGCCTTTCCAACAACGTCTCCTGGAAGTCTAAGCTTGAATCTTAGGATGCCCATCTTTATTGGGATAACTCTTCTAAGTTTTTCGATTATCGCTAAAGCCTGTTCCTTAGCGTCCTTGAATGGATCTATCGCTACACCAACTTCCTCCATCGCGAGTTCAATCCTTTGAGGTGGATGAGGCATATTTGTCCTAGGATCTATCGTATTCTTCGAGATGAATTCTATTATCTGCCTCTTCTTGTCCTCGATGAGCTTCCGCCTCTGCTCAGCCGTTACTTGAACCACTCCATTATCCAAAATTACCTCGGCGATCTTCAAGATATCGGTCGTCCCAAACGCCTTCCTAATCTCCTCCTCACTCGCCCGAATTCCCTTCTTCGCATCCTTATAGACTTCATCATAGACGATTATCTTCGAGACAGGGATCTTCTCGCCGAGCCTATACTTTAACGCCTTATCCGGGTCGACGAGGATCTCAAAGGTCTGACCTCTTCTCTCGATCCTAGCTATCGTGTATCCTCTCGACAACCTCGATCCTCCATCTAAGACTATTTATAGGAAGGATATTAAGGGATATTCTTAGCCTTTCTCTTTGGCCTCTATTAAGGGTTTAAGCCTCTTCATAAGCTCTTCTTGAGGCATCATGGAATACTTCCTCGTCGAGACGGGTATGGTCGCCAACCTCGCGGTCCACTTCTCATCCAGCCTCTCAACCGAGTTCACCAAAGCTTTTAGGGAGAGCTCTATTGCTTCCTCTAAGCTTAGGCCGCGTTTATACTCTGCTTCAAGAATATCTTTCACCTTTTCAGCCCCTCTTCCTATTGCCCAGGCATCGTATTCTAAGACCATTCCACTGGGCTCAGTATAGAACACTCTGACACCGGTCTTATCAACCCCTCCAAATAGGATCGCTGTGCCGAAGGGTCTGACCCCAGCATGCTGAGTATACATCTGCATGATGTCTCCAATATATCTGGCCACGGCCTCGACCGTCGGCTCCTCATCATAGGATAATCTTAGAACCTGAGCTCTAATCCTAGCATTATCGGCTAAGATCCTCGCATCTGAGTTCAATCCAGCCGCCACGGCGCCTATATGCTCATCTATCTGGAAGAGCTTCCAAGAAAACGCTGGATTCTGAAGCTTCGTATGCATCCTCTCTTCAACCGTTAAGACGCATCCTTCATTACATGCTATCGCTATGGCTGTTGACCCAGCTCTAACGGTCTCTAAGGCGTATTCAACCTGATATAACCTGCCTTGGGGAGAGAATACGGTGATCGCCCTATCATATGCACCAGCTATTCCAAGCGCCAAGCTCCCTTCCTCCAAGCTCAAAAGAGATTCTAGAATGCTATTAAGATTTCATAGCTGAGTGAAAGCTAATATACCCCAAAGACAGGTCTCTATATGTCTATGCCAAACATCCTCTTGCTGGCAGCTGGAATATTCCTCTTAGTCCTGGGATTATTGATGCTCATAGCCTCAGGAGCCGGTGGCAGAGGCGAGGTTAAGGGTGGAGGAGTAATATTGATAGGTCCAATACCGATAGTCTTTGGAGGAAGCTCACTTAAGCTCCTAATCGCACTCCTGATTATATTCATGGTGATGATTGCGTTGTTAATGTTTCTAAGCATTCAAGTGGTGACCTGAGATGAAGCGTGGCCCAACCCCGCTCAGCAGGGCGCTCTTCTCCATGCTTGGAATGTTATTCATCTTTATAGGAGTGATCTTGATAATCCTAGGACTCTTGACTCCAACGAGCAAGGCTCAGGTGGGCGGATTGATCTTAATAGGTCCAATACCCTTAATCTTTGGAGGAGAGTTAAGCCCCATATTAGTCTTGATCATCATGCTGCTTCCGGTAATAATCTTCATCCTAATGCTGTTCTTCATCCTTCAGAGAATTTCA
>JAGGRY010000019.1 GCA_021159365.1 Nitrososphaerota archaeon
GCAATCCTGATAATCCTCGTGATAATCTTCGCAGCACTTGCCGCAGCCGGCTGGATAGTCGCTCCGATACTTACACCAGGCAAGACCGAAACTATCGCCAAGACTGTTACTGTGACCTCTACGGTTGGCGCTGAAACCGTGACGAAGACCGTTACATCGACTGTTGTTAGCACGGTTACTGCAACCGCCGCTCCGAAGAAGAAACTCGTTGTAAGAGCTGTTTTCCAGACTCCTGTCAGTGAGCCTTGGGATGGAGCCATTCATCAAGCAATCCTAAAGGTTGTTGATGAGTTTAAGGAGAGAGGAATAGAGGTCGACTATAAGTTCGTGGACAGGAGAATTGATCCAAAGGATTATGAACTCGCCTTGAGAGATGCTGCAAAGGTCGCTGACATAGTCTTCTTAGACGCATTCCTAAAGGAGGATATCGCCAGAAAAGTCGCAAAGGACTTTCCAAATGTGGCCTTCGCAGCTGGAAGCGAATATCTTCCAACTCCGCCGAACTTCGCGGTCTTCGATAACTGGCTTCATCAACCCGCCTTCCTAGCCGGGATAATCGCCGGCAAGATCACTAAGACGAATAAAATCGGCGTCGTGGCGGCCATGCCGATAAACGAGGTTAATAGGATCGTGAACGCATTCATCGCTGGAGCAAAAACCGTTAATCCAGATGTGAAGGCGAAAGTCGTCTATCTACTTGGAAACATACCCCCAGGAGAATCTCCATGGTATCACCCAGCGACCGCGAAGAGACTCGCCAAGACCTTGATAGACTTAGGATGCGATGTAATCTTCGCGGAGAGAGTTGGAGCTGAGGAAGCCGCTATGGAGGCTCACGCCGCAGGCAAAGATGTCTGGATTATAGGTAATATGGCTGACCAGTATTCAAGAGCTCCGGATGTAACCATAACTAGCTTGATATGGGATATGAGGCCGACTGTTAGGATAGCTTTTGAGAGAGTCTTAGCGGGAACATTTACAGCGGACAACCTTGGAACCTATTCATGGATGTGCTTTAACGGATCATATCTCGCGCCATTCCACCACTTTGGAAAGCCTTCTCCACCGCTCACGAATGAAATATTAGACTTGATAAAGGAGTGGGAGACTAAGATTAGAACCGGGATGACATGGATTCCAATAGATGAATCTCCTCCAAAATCTGACTTCTAAAAAAGTCGAGGATACACCTTAACTCCCAAAAATTTTATTAAGATCATCGAGGATAAAACTTGATGGAAGCATTATGGAAAAATTGAGAGAAAAGAGTTCCATGGATGCTGCCGTTGAGCTTAAAGATGTTGTAAAGACCTTTGTTGGAGGGATAACCGCTGTTGATCACATCTCCCTAAAGCTTGAGGAAGGAACTCTATATGGATTAGTCGGCCCAAATGGGGCTGGAAAATCAACTCTAACAAATCTGATTTCAGGTTATCTTATGCCTGATAAGGGCGAGATCTTTGTCCATGGAATCCCAATAATAGATTATCATCAGGCCATGATCGAGGCTGGAGTCGTTAAGATAGAGCAGCATCCGAACCTCGCATATGATCTAACGCCTTTAGAGCATCTAGCATTAATTCTACCAGGATTCATCCCGAATACAGATGTGTTAAGAGATAGAGCTGAAGAACTATTGAAAAATCTGAATGCGCATGTTGATCTCGATAGAAAGGTTGAGGATCTCCCAATAAGCCAGCAGAGGGTCTTCGAGATAGTTAAGGCGCTGATAATCTGCGAGCTATTACATAAGGCTGGCAAGAAGCCCATCTTAATCCTAGATGAGGCCACGGCGTTCCTACAGCTTCAGCAGAAGACCGCGTTAAAGGAGTTCATCAGAAGATATCTGCCCCTTGGATACACGATAATCTGGATCTCACATGACTTGGCCGAGGTCATAGATGTCTCAGATGAGATTCTGGTGATGAGCGTTGGAAAAATAGTTTCAAGGATGAAGACAGCATCCCTAGAGGTCTCAGATTTAGTGAAGAGCATGTTTGAGACCGTTCCAGTCTCTGAGTCCGCCGCCGAACATGGGACGATCGTCTCACATGATCCAGCTCTAACGATAACGGATCTAGACGTGAGAGATGATAGAGGAATTCTAGTTGTGAAGGATCTGAATCTAACGGTCTATAAAGGTGAGATCCATGGAATAGCGGTTATACCTGGAACCGGTGAGAAAGAGTTGGCTGAATGCATATATGGTTTGAGGAAGGCTGATCGAGGGAAGATAATCTTCTTCGGCCAAGATATCACGAACAAATCCATCTACGAGGTTAAGAAGCTGGGGATATCATTCCTCTCAGATGATAGGATTAGGGATGGACTCATACCGATTGCAAGCGTCGAGGATAACCTCACAATAGGAAGCGATGAATTCTTCACGAGCGCCAAGGGATTGATAATAGATGAGAAGCTTAAGGAGAAGCTCGCGAAGAAGTTGATCGAGGAATTCTCAATAGTTGCGAAGGGGCTCAAAGCTCCCGTAACGACCCTTTCGGGAGGAAATATGCAGAGAGTCTACTTGGCCAGGGTTATGGGTAGATGGGCTAAACTCTTGATAGCTTTACATCCAACCGTCGGCCTAGACCCCATGGGAACCAAGATATTCTTCGACAAGGTTGGAGAGAGAAAGCGGAAGGGTTTAACGACCATAATAATCTCTCCAAATGTCAAGGAGCTGCTGACTTTCTGCGATAGAGTTTCAGCAATGTATGAGGGAAGGATTCTTGGAACATTCCGTTCAGATGAGGTAACGGTGGAGAAGCTTGGGATGATGGTGAGCGGGATGGTGGAAGCATGATCAAGATAACTCTTCAGAGAAGAGAACCTCTCCCAACAATCTATAGGATCTTCCTACCAGTTGCGGCGATTCTCCTAGCTCTATTAACGGCCTCGATCTACGTCTTGATAGCCCATGGAGACGTCTTTAAGGTGTATTATTATCTGATCACGTGGCCCTTCGAGAATCCAACCGAGATATTCGTAACCGCTACCCCATTAATTCTCCTAGCATTCTCAGTCATGGTCGCATTCAGGGCGAGGTTCTGGAATCTTGGACCGCATGGACAGTTCATAGCAGGCGGACTCATGGCAGCTTGGATAGGAGTCCAACTCGGGGGATTATCATCCTACCTATTAATTCCATTCATCTATGTCCTCGCTTGGCTCGCGGGCTCCGCAGTATGTCTAATCTCTTGGTGGCTCAAGGTTAAGAGAAATCAAGACGAGGTCTTAACAACTCTATTGATTTGGAGCGCGATGCTTCAGATAAACGCTGGACTGCTCACAGGTCCTCTAAAATCTCCATACACAACTTATCCTCAATCAGCTGAGATAAGTCCAAACGCTATGCTTCCATTCTTGATACCGAATACGAGGTTTCATGCTGGAGTGATTCTTCCATTCATAGTCTTGGCCTTTCTCTGGATACTCTTCACCAAGACTACGATAAGGGATAGGATCACCGCCGCAACCGTTCCAAGAGTCGCAACCCTCGAAGGAATAAACGTTCCATCGGTCTATTTTTGGGTGGCTTTCATAAGCGGTGGGATAGCTGGATTAGCTGGAGCAAATGAAGTTATGGGACTACTCCATTACATGACCCCCTTCGTCGGTCCAAACTATGGCTTGGTAGCCTTGGCGACAGCTATGCTCGGAGGACTTAATCCGATAGGAGTCACCATCGCCACACTCTTCTACAGCATAATAATTAATGGAGCGAATGCGATGAGCTGGAACACCGGTGTCCCATCATTCCTCTCAGACATAATTCAGGCTCAAGCCCTAATCTTCTTCCTAATCCTAGGAGTCTTGAATAATTATAGGATCGTCGTGGTTAGAAAGCCTCTTCCAAAACCCGCTGCTCCTCCAAAGCTTTCAATTCAAAAGTTTACGAATGGAGGCGTTGGAATACCCAGACCCATGGAATTCAAGGTCACGGGAATCCTGAGATCTAATGCTGTGAGAATCCCGGCACTCCTAATCGGGACGGCCATAATCCTCTCGATAATCAGATTAATGTTTCCAGCGATTAAGGGTAGCTTCGCAGATCTATTCACCTCGAGCATGATCTCCTTAACGATATTCACGGCCACGCCCATAGTGTTTGCGGCCATGGGTGAAATGCTCTTGGAGAAGACCGGGGTGATAAACCTCGGGATCTGGGGAATAATGATAGCTGGAGCTGGATGGGGATTCATGGCAGCATACTTAATGAATAATCTATTCTATGGAATTCTCGTAGCCGCGATCATAGGAGCGATTTTCGGAGCAACCCTAGCGTTTTTAGTGGTCACTCTTGAGGCTCAGCAACATATAGCTGGAGTCGCTGTAACCTTCTACGCCATGAACATAACTTACTTCATCCACCGAGTATTGATAGGGTCGCCGCTGGTTGAGCCCACACTACCTCAAACACGGGTCCTAAAGATTCCATTCATCGGAGATGCCCCGTTCATCGGAGCTTTATTCAATCAAACGCTGTACACGTATATCGGAATATATTTGGTGACTCCACTCCTATTCTTGATCCTGTATAAGACGAGGTGGGGATTAATCATTAGAGCGGTTGGAGAAAATCCAAAGGCGGCTGATGCCTTGAAGATCAGAGTCCACCTAGTGAGATATTTGGCGATAATCGTTGGCTCAGCGTTGATGGCGATTGGAGGAGCATTCTATCCACTCATAGATCTAAGAACATTCAATCTAAACGTTGGAGGTGAATGGAGCTGGATCGCCATGGCCCTAGTGGTCTTAGGAAACTGGAACCCGATCTGGATCTGGCTCGCATGCGTCTTCTTCGGCTCCCTAAACGCCGCTCAAGCATGGCTCACAACCACCACGGCTCAAATCCCATACCAATTCCTCCTAGCAATCCCATATCTCCTAACCGTTGGACTCTCAGCCATCTTCGGAAAACGAGTTAGACCGCCGAAGGCCATACTCCAAGCATATAGGAGAGAATGATTCGATAAATGATCTAGAAAAAATTGAAGGTATGTTTCAGCCTATTTGGAAAGTAGGTAGACTATTGAGATCGATGTTGAGACGGTTGCGCTTCCAGGCTCTATCGGGATTACGTTGGCTTCAACGCCCTTAAACGTCAACTCAGTTCTCGGAATAGGCACGATCGGCTGAGATGATAGGCTCACAGACTTTATTCCAACGATCTTCATTCCAAGAGCGTCTGCGATGATCTTCGCCTTCTCATCAGCATCCTCAACCGCGGCCTTTATCGCCTGCTGCATGAGCTCCGCCTTCTTCTCATCCGACACCGTGAACTGGACGCCATACATTCCATCCGCTCCAGCTGAGAATGCCGCATCTATGGCCTTTCCGACCAAATCTATATCCCTGATCCTCACAACTATTGTGTAAGTTGCTTCGTAGCCGACTATCTTCGGAGGCTTCACTTCAAAATCATATCTTGGAGAAACATGTATTCCAGAAGTCTTTATGTCCTTATCTTCTATTCCGAGATCCTTTAAGGCACTTATTATCGCAGAAGCTTTTGAAGCGCTTATGTTCAACGCCTCTTCAGCGGTATCTCCTTGACCCAACGCTCTAAAAGTCACTATAGCCTCATCCGGAGTATAATATACTTGTCCAACACCGACTATTGAGAGAGTTGTAAACTCCTCCGTCTGCGTCTGGGATGTCGACGTCATCGATGTGTTTTCGGCGAATATGGTGTTAGATGTCAAGATTATTGACGTCACCAATCCTATCACTATTACGCACAAGGCTATTGGCAGAATCGCGTTCCTCATGTTCATGGCTAATAGGTGGTTAAGCTACCTATTAATGCCTTAGAGTGAAACAAATTGTTCCATCAAGTAGAACGCCAAATCCATCAAAACACGAAGATCATCGATAAAGATTCCGCTTGAAAACTGAGTCTATTTTCATGGATTATCGGATCTCTTAGCATTTTTCAGAATCTTTATCAGCTTTGGTAAAACTTCATATAAATCTCCAACGACTCCATAGTCTGCATATCTAAAGATGGGTGCGGATGGATCCACGTTTATCGCGACTATAATTTCAGAATCTCTCATGCCTGCTAAGTGTTGAGGTGAACCGGAGATTCCGCAAGCTATGTATAGTTTCGGCTTAACGGTGTTTCCGCTGAATCCGACTTGATGATCCTTCGAGATCCAGCCTTCATCTACGAGAGGTCTACTAACGCCTACAACTCCTCCGAGAAGCGATGCGAGTTCCTCAAGCATCTTGAGATCATCTTTTGATTTTAGTCCCCTTCCACCTGCCACTATGATGTCCGCTTCAGCGAGGTTCACCCTTCTCTCCTCAACCTCCCCAAGCATCTTCAAGCCCGTCTCTCCGATCTCTGGAACATCCATCTCAATTATCTCTCCACTCCTCGATAGATCCTTCTCCGGCATCTCCATAACTCGATATCTAACCGTCGCCATTATCGGTCTACTCTTAGTCTTTATGTGGGCTAAAATGTTTCCCGTGAAGGCGGGCCTGATCTGAATTAGATCTCCATTTTCATCTATTCTTAGATCTATGCAGTCAGCGGTTAATCCAGTTCTAAGAGCTGCCGCAACCCTCGGCGCAAGACTTCTCCCAAGAGGCGTCGCACCTATCAAAAATATCTCTGGATTAAACTTTTTCACGAAATCCACTAAGATCTCCTTGTATCGGATCACGTCGAACTCTCTTAATGTTGGATGATCATAGACGAAAACCTTGTCGGCTCCATACTGAATTAACTCCGAGGCCAGATCTTTAATCTCATGGCCTAAGATTATGCTCCAAACCTGTCCACTAATCTTTTCGCCTATCTCTCTCGCCTTTCCCAATAATTCGAAGGCCACGGGATGAACTCTACCAGACTCAACTTCCGCGTAAATCAATATCCCTTTCATATCTAGTTCACTAACCTATTTTCCCGTAAAACTTCTAGAAGTTTTTCAGCGGCGTCTTCGCCTCTAAAGATTATTCCCTTTCTACCTTTCTCAGATGGAATCACAACTTTAACTACCATGGTCTTCGATCCCTTTACACCGAATCCATCTAGATCTCCATAGTCGGATAATGCATCAGCATTCCAAACCTCTATTTCTTTCTTCCTCGCCTTAAGGACATCTCTCAAAGAGGGTAATCTCGGAGTGTTCAGATCTTTTGTGACCGTTATGAGGGCGGGCAACTTAACCTCAACCAAATATTTATCACCCATATCTGAGATGAGTAGGAGTTTATCTTGATGGACTTCCCTAATCTCCGAGACATATGCGACATGTGGTATTCCGAGAAACTCCGCGACCTCTGGGCCAACCTGCCCCGTATCTCCATCAACAGTCTTCTCTCCGCAAATTATCAAGTCGAATCTTCCAAGCTTCTTTATCGCGGTCGCAAGCGTGTATGCTGTCGCCAAGGTGTCCGCCCCAGCAAACCTACCATCCGTTAAGAGTATCGCTTTATCGGCCCCTCTCGCCAAAGCGTCTCTTAAACTTGATTCAGCTTGCTTAGGCCCCATGCTCAAGACGGTTATTGATCCTCCGAGCTTCTCCTTCAATTGGATGGCCGCCTCCAAGGCGTTTAGGTCAAATGGGTTGGTTTCAGCTGGAGCTGAGCTCCTATCTATCCTCCCCTTCTCCGCGTCGAATCTAACCTTCTCGATGTCTGGAACCTGCTTTATCAAGACGATTATCTCCAACTCGATCACCTTCGAGAATCTGGGAGGAGCTGCTATGAGCCTTTTTCCCTCTTCTCGCTTATGCGAGCATAATTTACCAAGGTCTTCAAGATCCTCTCATGCTTCTTCTCGTCATCAGCTATACAATCTATCAGGAGGACGAAGATCTTATGCGGTAATAATCTCCTAATCTCATCCAGGCCATAGATGTGAAAGGACTTCTCCTCCGAGAGAAGCTTATCTAATAGCTCTATATCTGGAAGATCTATCTTCATCTCTCCACCGCTCTCTATCGCGGACATTAAGAGCATCATTATATCCGCATGTTTCACGCAGTCTCTCGCGATCATCCTAATCAACATCCTCAGAGCCTGATTTCTCAATCTCGACGCAATTCTCATGAACTCTTCAGCTGACTTCTGCTCGATCTCAAATCTCTCCCTAAGGAGCTGTAGAAGTCTTTGAGCTTCATCTTTTCTCAAGTCTATGACGCTCTTCTCCTCCTTGCCCATTATCGTCTTATCCTCGATCAAGGTGATGGCGGAGAATGCGAGATCATAGAGCGCAGGCATACTTATCTTCCCACCCCGCTCAACTACGTGATCTGTAAACTCCTTCACGAGTTTTAGGGCACCTCTCCTCCGAAGAAGTTTAGCCATGTCTCCCGCTCTCTTCCCCTGCAGATACAAGGTTACGGCGGGTGGAGTTATTCCCAAGATCTCCGCCGCTTCCTTCTTACTGAATCCATGTCTCTCAACGAGGTCCTTGACTATCAGCGCTCTTAATCCAGGGATCACTTCTTCGGGCTTCATCGATCTGAGTTAGCGGCGTTAGTATTTCTGTTTTACTTTGTTAATCGCCGAATTGTTTGCTATGGCACGAAAATAACACTGTTAATTAACGGCGTGATCCTTAAATCATCACCAAAACCAAACTATTAGGAAAATTATGGCGAGAAAGCCTCTAAGCGATTTGAAGGTTGGACAAGTAGGAGTAATAGTGGACATAATCGGAGGCTCGCCGAGGTTGAGGAAGAGGATTCTGGACATGGGGCTCGTGAGGGGGACTAGGATAAAAGTTGTTAGGGTTGCTCCACTTAAGGATCCAATAGAGTTTCAGACTTCTGGATACAATCTCTCCCTGAGAAGAGATGAGGCGAAAAACATCATAGTAGAGGTGGATGAATGATGAACCTTATACCACTAGCATTCTTAAGCGAGGGCCAGGTTGGAACAGTCGTCGAGATAAGAGCTGGAAGAGGGTTGACTGAGAGGCTTCTCGCCATGGGAATAGTTCCAGGAGCAAAGATAAGAGTTCTGAAATCAAGTGGGCCAGGTCCAATTCTAGTCGAGATCGGGCAGACGAGAATTGCGTTGGGAAGAGGGGTGGCGATGAAGGTGATGGTTAGAGGGTGGAATTCGTGGCCCATATGAAGGATAAAATGATCAAGGTCGCTCTCGCAGGAAACCCTAATGTTGGAAAATCCGTAATCTTCAACAATCTAACAGGAGCACATCAGCATGTCGGAAACTGGCCTGGAAAGACCGTGGATAAGAAGGAGGGATTCCATAGATTCGATGATAAGCTTATCTACATCGTCGACCTCCCAGGAACCTATAGCCTAACAGCATTATCGGTTGAAGAAATGATCGCTAGAGATTACATAATCTATGAGAAGCCGGATGTGGTCGTGGACATAGTCGATGCATCGAACCTTGAGAGGAATCTCTACTTAACGATGCAGTTGATGGAGCTTGGGGCGAACGTGATCATCGCGTTGAATAAGATAGATTTGGCGGAGAAGGCTGGGATGGAGATAGATCCTCGAAAACTTGAGGAAGAGCTTGGAGTCCCCGTAATCCCGACGATTGCGCCGAAGAAGAAGGGAATGAAGGAACTCGTGGAGAAGATAATTGAACTTGGCGAAAAACGTTCCCAAGCTCGCGGTGGAAAAATGCTGCGTTATGAGCCGAGTGTCGAGAAATTCATCGAAAGACTTCAAGGAGAAATCGTCTCAAAGGAGAAGCTTGTTAAGCTATTCAATCCGAGATGGGTTGCGATAAAATTACTTGAAGGAGATGAAGACGTCATCAGAAAGTTATCAGAGATCGAGGGAGGGAAAGAAATCGTTGAGAAGGGAGCAAAGCTTAGGGAAAAGATGAGTATGGAACTTGGAGATCCAGAGGTCGCCATAGCAGATGCGAGATACGCCGTGATAAAGAGCATAGTCTCAAGGGTCGTCGGAGAACTGAAGAGATTAACAGCATCCGATCTTCTGGATAACGTTCTCCTAGACAAGTATCTTGGAATACCGATCTTCTTCGCGATCCTCTGGTGGTGGTTTCAGATGGCCTTCATCGGATCAGCCCCATTCTGCGACATTCTCGGAGACGGGTTCGCGGCACTGAGCAACGCATTAACAGGCCTCACGGGCCATCCCTTCATAGACTATCTATTCTTCGGAGAATATGGAATAATTCAGGGAATTGGAGCCGTGCTTAGCTTCGTTCCCCTAATCATGCTCCTATACTTCATCCTATCCCTCCTAGAGGACAGTGGATACATGGCTAGAGCCGCTTTCGTTATGGAGAAGGCGATGAGAAAGATGGGATTATCGGGTCGAACAATAATCCCGATGATAATGGGATTTGGATGTAATGTTCCAGCGATCTATGCCACGAGGATAATTCCAGAGGAGAGCGATAGGATGATCGCCATACTCACAAATCCACTGATGCTCTGCGGGGCCAGACTAATATTCTTCTCAGCGATAGCGGCGGCATTCTTCGGAGCCTATGCTGGAGACATATTATTCTCGCTTTATGCTCTCGGAGTAATTCTTGCGTTCGCGGTCGCCATCATACTGCGAAAAACATTCTTCAAAGGAGAAGTCTCGCCATTCGTCCTAGAGCTTCCAGCTTATCAAAAACCATCTTTCAAGGTCGCGGCGATCAGGATGTGGGATAGGGGATCCATGTATTTGAGGAAGGCTTTAGGAGTGATCCTCATAGGTCTACTGATCATAGGAATATTAACTGCAACCGATGCGGAGACCTTCACCTTCACAACAGATCCCGAGAGAAGCTTGGTCGCGGCGCTCGGTAAATCCTTGGCCCCAATCTTTACACCGCTTAACTGGGATTGGAGACTTATAGTCGCCATGATCTTCGGATTCGTCGCGAAGGAGATCGTGTTAGGAGCGTCGGCCATGCTCTATGGAGCGGGTGAAGAAGAGATAGCCTCAAAACTCGCAAACCTCTACAATCCCATCGACATGTATGGATACATGACCTTCATCCTAATCTATATTCCCTGTATCGTTACGATCGCGGCAATTAGGCAGGAGACCGGATCATGGAAATGGACCATCTTCACAGTTGCTTATGGATTGGCGCTCGCATACATCATAAATCTCCTCATCGTAACTCTTGGCCACCTAGTATTGGGGTGATGAGAAGGAGATGAATCATAAAGATAACTCGATATACATTCTCGCATCAATCCTCTCAATACTCTATCTACTATATGGAGTCATCCAATTCTATAAGGGAGCGGTTGCGTGGTGGATTCCATGGATCGAGGGAGATGAGATCCAGCTCGGAGTGAGAATCGGTGAAGCATATATTCCAAACGCCTTTCCAGATCCATTCTCAGGAATAATCCTCATCATCATAGGAGTGATCTTCGCCAGATCCATCTATCTATCGAGGAAGAATCCAGAATTATCGGATGGATTCCTATTCACGGGATGGATCCTAGCATTATTGATGCTCATCCTAAATCTGGTGGTCCTAGCAGCGGACATCCTAGACACATATTATCCACTACTCTGGGGAGGAAAAATAGAGAATCCATGGACTCTAGAGTCAGATCCATGGGGAATCTCACCACACCTAATCCTAGGAATAATTGCAGCCCCAATCTACTGGAAGATCAAACCTCTACTAAAACAACTAATACCATAAAGATTGGACCGGGCGGGATTTGAACCCGCGACCTCCCGCGTGCGAGGCGGGCGATCTCCCGCTGATCTACCGGCCCCTAAGTGTTTTGTTCTTTTGGGCGTATTTTAGATTTTGGGAAGAGCTTTGTTTTAGATTAAGAGTGCTAAAATTCCAAATATTATGGCTCCCGTGAGTAGGATTATTGCGATTATGTTTAGGGTTGGGTAGATCCATGGAGTTGTGAGGAGATTGTATAGGATGTAGGCAGAGTAGGCTACTGCTGCTCCGCCGAAGATCTTACAGAGAATCTTTAAACTCTTCTTGACTTTCTCGCTCATCGCAGCTCTTCAACCTCATCGAGCATCACATCTACCTATAAATATTCTCTAGTTCAAGCATACCATGTGACCACGTACGATATCTTGATCGTCGGTGGAGGTCCTGCAGGACTCTCGGCGGCGATCTATTCTTCGAGGCAGGGGTTTAAGACAGGTATTATAACGATTGATATCGGGGGTCAATTAACTCTTACGCCTATGATAGAGAATTATCCCGGGGTTTCGGCGACCTCTGGATTTAAGCTAGTTGGAGTCATGATGGAGCAGGTCACAAGTTTTGGAGCAGACTTAATCTACGATGAGGTCATAGGAGCCGAGGAGGCTGACGACGGCTTTAGGGTGAAAACCAGAGGTGGAAAAACCTATGAAGGCAAGGCGTTGATCCTCGCATTCGGGAAGAAGCCTAGAAAACTCAAAGCGTTAAACGAAGAGAGATTCGTAGGTAGAGGAGTGAGCTATTGCGCGGTCTGCGATGCGCCATTCTACAAGAACAAGAGATTATTGGTCGTCGGCTGGGGTGAATCTGCTTTAGAGGCCGTTAGCATCCTCAGGAGATATGATAATGAGGTTTTAGTCGCTCATGAGTCAAGGAAATTGGATGATTTCGCGGAGAAGCTGAGAGAACTCAAAGTGGAATTCATTCAAGGGGTTAGGGTTGAGGAGATTAGGGGAAGAGACTTCGTGGAAGAAGTGGTTCTCAAAGACTTGAAGACCGGGGAAGAGAAGATCCTGAAAGTCAACGGCATATTCGTTGAACTCGGATATGTGACCGAGACAGATTGGATAAAGGGATTCGTGGAGATAGATGAGAAGGGGGAGATAATAGTCGATGAACTCGGTAGAACCAGTAGGGAAGGAGTATTCGCAGCTGGAGATGTGACGGACTTCCCTTATAAGCAGGCGGTGATAGCGGCGGCTCAGGGAGCAATAGCAGCATTATCAGCGTCAAATTATCTTAGAAGAATCATGGGTAAATCTGAGATTAGATCTGATTGGAGAAAGCTTATTGGGTGATCGTATTTTGAAACCTGTCATAGTTAAGGATCTCCATAAAAGTTTTGGAGATAAGGAAGTGTTAAAGGGAGTGAGCTTCGAAGTTGAGGAAGGAGAGATCTTCGGATTGGTTGGCCCGAATGGAGCTGGGAAGACCACGACCCTCAGAATTCTCGCAACGATCCTCAAACCTAGCCGAGGAGACGTCTGGATAATGGGTTACAGCGTTAAAGATAATCCTGAAAAAGTTAGAGAAAATATATCGTATCTCCCCGAAGATGCTGGAGTCTACAAGCATTTAACTGGATTCGAGTTTCTGAGGATGATCTCTGAGATCTATGGGGTTGGAAGAGATGGATTTGACCGGGGAGTCGAGGTCTGCGGACTCGGAGAAGCCCTCTCAAATCCATTAAGCTCCTATAGTAGAGGAATGAAGAGAAGGATACTCTTGGCCTCAGCCCTAATGATTCAGCCCAAGGTCGCAATACTCGATGAGCCGACAAGCGGCCTCGACGTAAGACATGCGGTCTATATCAGGAAGATGATCAAGAAGCATGTCAGAGACTCAGGTTCATCCGCGATAATCTCAAGCCACAACATGCTTGAAGTCGAATATCTATGCGATAGGATAGCATTCATAGATGATGGGAGAATAATCGCTGAGGGTAGATCAAGTGAGCTTAAACAGATTTACAATGCGGAGAATCTCGAAGAAGTATTCACGAAGATTATCGGAGGTGTTTGAGATGCTTAAGCCCCTGTTGAGGAAGGAAGTTAAGGAGCTTTTGATGGAGAGAAGCATATTGATCGGGATAATAATAGTTCCCCTCATAATGTTTCCATTGATAGGCGCCTTAACGAGCTTTGGAATGAGATCCGCGATAACCTACGTCGCCGGAGTTCAGGAGATAGGATTCATCGATCAAGACAACACCGATTTAAGTGGAAAACTTCTCCCAAATATGCTGAGAGATAATGGTTTGAAGCCAATATCGCTAGATTGCCATGATAGAAGTGAATGTACGAGAATTGCGGAAGACATGAATCTGAAGCTCGTCGTAATAGTTCCAAGCGGATTCTCCGAAAACTTCACCAGCGGATTGAGGAGCAAAGTCGAGACAATATACATTTTGAGATCATTATCTTTCTCGGAGATAACGGCATGCGAAAAACTCTCATCAACGCTCATGGAATCCCTCAAATCTCTGGCCGAGAAACTTCATGGAGGAAAGCTTAACCTCGAATTCTTAAAACATCCAGCTGATGAAAGATCGACGATAATCTATCTTGGAAGGGTATTGAGGGCTCCGATAGAAGCTCTTGCTTCAATGCTTCCAACCATTATCTTCGGACTCCCATTGGTCGCGATGATGACCGCTTCCTATGCATCTTCCATATCTGCTACGAGTATAGCGTTGGAGAAGGAGTCTAAGACCCTTGAATTACTTCTCTCGCTTCCAGTTAGGAGGTTTATGATCTTGTTGAGCAAACTCCTCGGAACCCTCATCATAGTCGTTCTCGGAACGATCTCATTCATGATCGGATTCGCCATCTATGGATTAATGATTACCTCGGCTTTCATCCCTGAAACCAACGTAAGCGGAGTTATACAAACGTCATTCACAGGATCCTTCATCACTCCTTCACCGATCTTCATGGCAGTGGTATTGGCCTCAATCTTCCTAGGAATGATAATGACGACTTGTCTAGGGATCTTAATCGGGGTTCTATGCGCGGATGTTAGGAGCAGTCAGCAGCTCGTCGGAGCCGTCGTGATGCCCTTAACGATCTTTCCATTCTTCATCCTAGTCTTCTCATCGATGGAGAATCTCCCAATAGGCGTTAAGCTCGCCCTCCTACTCGATCCATACACCCACTTCTTCCTAGCGATAATGAAGGGTTTCATCGGAGACCTCGCATCAGCGGCATTCTCCCTGGCGGTTATGGTTGGGGCGACGGTCGCCATGCTGGCGATAGGATCATGGCTCTTCATGGGCGAGAGACTGATAACCATGAGAATAGGATTTAAGAGAAAATCAATTTAATTAATGAAGATCTCATAAATCTGCGGTGAAGCGGGTTGGAGGAATCCTCAAGCCCTCTAAGAGATCTTCTAAATATCTCTGCGAGAACGCTAAAACTCGGTAAAAGACTAGATGATCCAAAAATTTTCTTAAATTTACTCGAAGAATCTCGAAGACTCGGATTAAGTGAGGAATTCTGTAGGAGGCTTCTAGGACTCTTAATCGAGGAGAAGGAGAGAGCTGAAGGAGCCGCCGCGAAGAAGGAGGATGGGCTGAGGCTTAGAAGATTCGCCGCGAGAGCCATGGAGATGAGGAAAGCTGGGAGGAAAGTGGTTAGATTGGAGCTTGGGGAACCGGACTTCTCAGCCTCCGAAAAGGTTATCGAAGCTGCATGTGAGGCGATTAGGGAAGGTCGGACGAAGTATTCTTCAGCCGCGGGGTTAAAGGAGCTTAAAGAAGAGATAGCATCAAATCTATCAAGTAGATATGGTGTGGATCTCAAGACCGAGAATATCGCGATAACCGCTGGAGGAACCCTCGCAACCTATGCAGCTATAGAAGTCTTATCGAAACCAGGTGACTCGGTCATGGTGATCGAACCCGCATGGCCCCTCTACGCCCATCAGATTAAGAGGCTTGGGAGAAGAGTCGTTAAGGTTAGGACCAAGATCGAGGATGGATGGGATCCCGTTGAGGCCATTAAGGAAAAGATCTCGAGGCTCGTGAAGATAATTATCCTGAATTATCCGAATAATCCCACTGGAAAGGTCTTAGACCGTAAATCGTTTAAGGGTCTACTCGATCTGGCCGAAGATTACGATGCATGGATTGTGAGCGACGAAGTCTACATAGATTTCTCCTATAATGGCAGAGCTCCAAGCATCCTAGAATATGATTATCCGAAGACATATTACTTGAACTCCTTCTCGAAGACTTGGGGGATGACTGGATTTAGGATAGGATTCGTCGTAACGGATCCAGATATAGCCGGAAAGGTTTCAGGAGTCTTAAGCACAGTCATGACCTGTGTTCCAGAATTCATTCAAAGGGCAGCTTTAGCGGCTTTAAGAGATGAAGAATCTAGGAAGCGGAATATCGAGCTTATTGGAAAGAGGCTTAAAGTGCTATACGAGGAGCTCTCAAAGTCCAAGCTAATCCAGCTAATCCCGCCTGAAGGAGCCATGTATGTCTTTCCAAAGATCAAGGCCGAAGGATTCTCTTCGTGGAGCTTCGCTGAAAAACTCTTAGAGAAGGAGGGGGTGGCGGTCGCACCTGGAGCATGCTTCGGCGAATACTATGACGATCATCTAAGGATCTCCGCTGTCGTGGATGAGGCGGAGCTTAGAGATGCTGCTGGGAAAATAGTTAAAGCCGTGGAGGAGGAGATTTGGCGGAAAGACTGATGTTAGAGTTTCTTGGAAGCTGATTTAATCTCTTCTAAAAGCAATCTCGTGGCCAACTCAGGTTTCTCTGTCTTCGTCACGGCTTTTCCAACGATGATGATCTTACATCCAGCTCTAACGAGTTCTCCAGCCTCTCCAATTCTTATCCCGCCGGCAACTGCGAGAGGTATCTTCAATCTAGCCGCCAATTCCTTAATTGGCTCCATGAAATTTACCGCTCTTAATCCGCTCCTTTGCTTACCATATCCAACGTGATAAACGAGCGCGTCGGCGCCAAGTTGGGTGAATTTCTCAGCATGTTCAAGAGGATCCGGCAGATCCATTAGGTCCACCATAACTTTAATTCCAAATTCTCTACATGTCTCAACCACTTCTTGGATAGTTTCGGTCGCCGAGGTTCCTAGAACGGTTACCATATCCGCCCCAGCTTTCGCGGCCAACTCCGATTCGACTTTCCCAGCATCAGCTATTTTCAGATCGGCGACTATGAATTTATCTGGGAAAAGTTCCCGAAGTCTCTTAACAGCTTTAATTCCCTCGGATTTTATCAGCGGAGTTCCCGCCTCAAGCCATATATCATTGATTTCCGAGATCCTTTCAGCGATTCTAACGGCTTCATCAAGGGATGTATAATCTAATGCTATTTGGAGAATTGGCCATCTACCCCAGCTCATTTCAACTCCTCCTGGGATGATTCCAACACCTCTATCACGGTATCTGATCCAAGATTTATCTCAGGCTCGTTGAATATGTTCATCCTGACGTCAACCCACTTCAACCTGATCCTAGAGCCTTCTGAGATCTTATCTAGTTCTTCAGCCTTATCTCTCCACGCGACTCCTTGAACCGCTGCCTCCCCCTCCTTTATCCAGAAGCCCAGTTTCTTCGCTTCTCCGAACCTCGTCTTAATGCTCATCGGTTGAGTCTTTGTATACAGTATTCCCTCAACGATCACGTCTCTCTCATCGACCCTCTCACCTGAAACTATCTCCCTTAAGTGAACCAATCTATTTGGAACCTTAATCTCTTTCTCCGGTTTTATCACTTCGACGACTCCAACCTTACATAGAAGCCTAACTCTATCTCTCCTAACTTCCTGCGCCGCCTCCTTAACTAGGATATGATCACCTGATTTAACGTCCAATTTTTCAGGAACGATCACCCTGATGATCTTCTCCCCATCGGTTGAGATCAACCTCAATCCAGCGGCGGTCTCGCTTACATCTAAAACTCTCAGGATCACATCCTTAACCCTTCTTCCAGCAACCTTCTCAAGAGCTTCTGGCGAGGGCCTCTCCCTAAACGCTATTATGCTTCTCGGAGTCAGGGACAATCGTCCATCCTCAATTCTCACATCAGTTAAGTATATGGTCTCACCAGGCTTCAAGTCTCCGAGCTCCTCAGCCTTTGCACGCCAAACGGTTAACCTGGCCTCACCTTCATCATCTATTAAGAGGATCTCTCTTAGAGTTGCTTCGCCAAATTTTGTCATAACCCTCCGCTCAGCGCCTATCTCTAAGACCGTTGCCTTGATGTCATAGACTCCACGTCCCCTCTCCAAAGCCTCTCCAAGATCCATGAAGTAGCTCTCAGGTTTAGGCGCTCCAGGCTCAGGTTCGAGCTTCATCAACATACCATTTCTACCCACATGGATCTCCGGTTCACCTGTCTCAATTCTCTCCCTAGTGTATCCATGGATTATCGCGGCCAAGTCTCCTATCTTTAAGCCGAGCTTTGCGGCTTCCTCAGCCCTCTCATCCCATAAAATCACGTTCACGGATCCGCTTCTATCGCCGATCTTTAATCTCATGAGCTTATGATCTCTTACCTCGACTAGCTTATCTATCGCATATATCACTCCTCTGATTGAGACATCATTTAATCCTGGAACTAGATCTCCTATCCTCGTATATGCTCTTTGGCCACGGGCTTCTTCTCTCGGCTCCCTAAATGCTCCAAGCTCCTCGGCTACTAATAATAATGCTCCAACCCTATTCAATAGATTAGATTCTCTGAGCTTGGACTCGACTAGGGCTTCAATCTCCTCTCTACTAAGCTCTGGAAATCTGGCCAAAACCCTCTCCATGAGCTTCTCATACTCCTCACCCTGCTCAGCCAAAGCCTATCACGCCCTTATTCTCAATAGAATATTCTTGAAACCTACTTAAGATCTTCTCCAAATAAGTTCCTCAACCCCGTCTCTATGATTTAGGTAGCGTGCGAGGATGTAGAGAAGCGTTGAGAGCCTATTCAGGTAGGCCATGGCGATGGGATTCACCCTAAATCTTCTAGAGAGCGAGATGAGCCTGCGTTCAGCCCTTCTGGCCACAGCCCTGGCGAAATGGAGGATCGAGGCGGCCATGGTTCCACCGGGATAGATGAAGCCATTCGGTTTCGGGAGCCTTGATTCATATCTCTCAACGTTTTCCTCTAAGAACTTGAGATGTTCTTCCTCGATTTCCTGGATATAATCATCGTCTTTAAGGGATGATATCTCCGCGCCTATCAAGAATAGGTGTTCTTGAATCTTTAGAAGGATCTTTGAGACCTCATCTTCATTCGTCATAGATCTCGCGACGCCTATGATCGAGGATAGTTCATCTATTGTTCCACATGTTTCTACTCTCTCATCATCCTTCCAAACCCTTAACCCGGATCTTAGAATGGTCTCTCCCCGGTCTCCTCTTCCATATCTCACCATAACCCTTCCACATAATTCATGGAGTAATCGCTCTTTAATCTTCAACCCTAATTATCTCGGCCTTAAATCTCGTCTTGAGAGAGTTTGGATGGCTTGAGACAACGTGCTCCCAGAATTCTGAGTAACTCTCAAATCTCTCACCACATATCGGACACTTAACCCAAAATCTTCCCAAGATCTCCCATAAAAAGGTGTTTGGCGAGGATTAAAGGATTATTGACGCTCCGGTTCAGACTTTATCTCGCTCTTCTTCAATCCCCTTAGGAAAAATTTCCTCTCAACCCTTTCAGCTCCAAAGACCTTGATCAAGTATCTCTCAACTATTTCTGCGTCAAACTCCTTACACGAATATACGTC